>DAHVAF010000349.1 GCA_027314765.1 Clostridia bacterium
ACCGGCGGCAGCCGCCCACCTGCCCGACGCGGACCTGATGCAGGTCGTGGCGGTGCTGCAGGCCTGTTGACACGCGCCCCGGGCCCCGATGCTATGCTCAGGCAGGAGCTGAGATCGGCCGTGCCGTTTGCGGTGGAGGACTTCCACGACCTGCTGCGCCTGCTCGAGGCCCACCCTGAGTGGCGGGCCGATCTGCGCCGGGTCGTGCTGACGGAAAGCCTCCTTGCGCTGCCGGACGCCGTGAACGCCCTGACGCAGCAGGTGGCGGCCTTGGCCGAGGCGCAGGCGCGCACGGAGACGAAGCTGGCGGCGCTGGCCGAGCAGATGGCACTGCTGGCTGCGGCGCAGCAACGCACCGAGCACCGCGTCGACGAACTGGTCGGCTTCGCGATGGAGCAGCGGTTCGTTCGTCACGCCGCGGCGCACCTCGGCACGCTCGGGCTGCGCAGGAGCCGTGTCCTCACGCCGGACGCCGTCGCGGAGCTCGCCGACGACGGCGTGGACGCGGACCGGATCACCATGGAGCAGCGGGCCGATCTCCTCCGCGCGGACGCCGTGGTCCGCGCGCGTGACGGCGATGGTGAGGTCTGGCTGGCAGTCGAGGTATCGATGGTGGTCGAGCCATCCGACATCAACCGCGCCCGCGAGCGGGCGAAGATCCTTGGGCTCCTGCAGCCGCGCGCACGGGCGTGCGTCGCCGGCCGCTCGTTCACGGCGACGGCTGAGAAGGTTCTCGCCTCCAGTCCGGCGATCGTCGCCATCACGCTGGAGGGGACCTGAGGACGGCGCGCTGCCCTGCCGGGCACCACCCCGGCCGCCCGGGAACCACGATGACCGCCGGGCGAACGCCCGGCGGGCGCGAAGTGGGGCCGATCCGCCCTTGGACAGCCCGCCACCGGTTCCCGTAAAGTAGGCTAAGATGCGTATGGGGCTTTCCGGGCCCCGCGAACCTTTCAGGTCAGGTCGGTGAGGGCTATCAGCGTGCAGACGTTTCCGCTCAACTCCCCGGACGTCAACGCCATCGGGATCCCAAACGCCCGGCTTGTGAAGCGCAACCTTCCGGTGCCCGTGCTGGTCGAGCGCGCCGTGGAGCGCGGCGAGGGCATCATGTCCGGGCGCGGGGCGCTGGCGTGCACCACGGGCAAGTACACGGGGCGCTCGCCCAAGGACCGCTTCATCGTGGATGAGCCCGCGGTGCACGACCGCATCGACTGGGGCGCCGTCAACCAGCCGTACCCGCCGGAGCTGTTCGACCGCCTGTACGACCGCCTCATGGCGTACCTGCAGGGGCGCGACCTGTTCGTGTTCGACGGCTTCGTGGGGGCCGACCCGCGCTACCGCGTGCCCGTCCGCGTCATCAACGAGTACGCGTGGCACAACCTCTTCGTGCATCAGCTGTTCATCCGCCCGCAGGGGCGCGATCTGCTCGCCCACAGCCCGCAGTTCACCGTGGTGTGCGCGCCCGGGTTCCTGGCCGACCCGCAGGCGGATGGGACGCGCTCGGAGGCGTTCGTCGTCATCAGCTTCACGCACGGGGTCGTCATCATCGGCGGGACCCAGTACGCCGGTGAGATGAAGAAGTCCATCTTCAGCACGCTGAATTATCTGCTGCCGCTGCAGGGCGTGCTGCCGATGCACTGCTCGGCCAACGTCGGGCGCGACGGCAAGGTGGCGCTCTACTTCGGGCTGTCGGGGACCGGCAAGACGACGCTGTCGTCGGACCCGGGGCGGCGGCTCATCGGCGACGACGAGCACGGCTGGAGCGATTCCGGCATCTTCAACTTCGAGGGCGGCTGCTACGCCAAGGCGATCCGCCTGCGGCCGGAGGGCGAGCCGCTCATCTGGAACGCGGTCCGGTTCGGGGCGCTGCTGGAGAATGTCGTCGTCGATCCGGAGAGCCGGGCCGAGGACTGGGACAGCGCGGACCTCACCGAGAACTCGCGGGTGGCCTACCCGATCGACTTCGTCCCGGATGCGGTGGACAGCGGGATGGGCGGGCACCCGGAGGTCGTGTTCTTCCTCACGGCGGATGCGTACGGGGTGCTGCCGCCGATCTCGCGCCTCGACCGGGCGCAGGCCGAGTACCACTTCCTGGCGGGCTACACGAGCAAGGTGGCCGGGACCGAGCGCGGGCTCAAGGGGACCGAGGCGACGTTCTCGACGCTTTTCGGGGCGCCGTTCTTCCCGCTGCCGGCGACGACGTACGCGGCCATGCTGGGCGAGCGGCTCGACCGCCACGGCAGCCGCGTCTACCTCGTGAACACGGGGTGGTGCGGCGACGCCGCCGATGCGGGCCGCAAGCGCATCAACCTGGCCTATACGCGGGCCATGGTCAACGCGGCGATCGACGGTGAGCTGGACAAGGGCGGCCTTGTCAAGCACCCCGTCTTCGGGGTCATGGTGCCGCGGCGGTGCCCGGGGGTGCCGGACAAGGTGCTGGATCCGTCCACGGCCTGGCCGGATGCGGGATCCTACGAGCGCGCGGCCAAGGAGCTGGCGGCGCGGTTCGAGGAGAACCGCCTCAACCCGAGCGCGTCGGGGGCCGGATAGCCACCATCGCCGAAGTGCGGACGTGATGAAGCGGCCGGCGGGAGACATCCCGCCGGCCGGTTTTCCGTCGGCGCCTCAGTGCACCCGCTCGACGGACGCCGCCATCCAGATGGCCAGCACCACCCCGATCAGGCCGACGACAAGCGTCGTGTAGGCGGCCGCCGCGCCGGCGGTGAAGGCGACAAACGACGGCATGACGGCCAGCCAGGCCGAGAACAGGGCCATCAGCCAGCTGCGCCAGGCGTGTGCCGCCGGCTGGACCGTGGCCACCCAGATGCCCAGGATCAGGATGAGCCCGCCGAAGATGGTGAACTCGCCGGCCTGGGTTCCGAAGAGCCAGCCGCTCACGAAGAACCAGGCGCCGACCACGGCCATGACCCAAGCGCGCCACGTGTTGCCCATCCACTCCGCCTCCTCTCGGATCGCCGCAACATCTCGGGTCGCCCCAGCGCCGCGGATCGCACCAGGCCCGCGGATCGCTTCAGGCCCGCGGATCGCTTCAGGCCCGCGGATCGCTTCAGGCCCGCGGATCGCTTCAGGCCCGCGGATCGCACCAGGCCCGCGGATCGGACCAGGCCTGCGGATCGGACCAGGCCTGCGGATCGCACCAGGCTCGCGGATCGCACCAGGCCTGCGGATCGTTCCCAGGTCAAGGGTAGGCGGGCGCCGGCGGCGCGGGCAGGTCCATGCGTGCACACCCGCGAGGTCGACGGGCGCAACGTTGCGCGCGCACGCACCTGCGCGGGCCGGGCCGGCTGGCCGGCCGCGGGTAGGCCTGTCGGCACGGCTGTGGGGGGCGGACCTGCCGCCTGCGGCGGGTCCGGGCGGCCATCGCCGGGCCGAGCGCAGATGCTGGCAGCGGGGCGGCGGCGCGGCTGCGGACCGTGACGACCGGGGGCCGGGAAGTCAGGGCGCGCGTCGCGAAGCAAGTTGGGACGAAGATGAAGGGGCCGGGGGGTGGGCCGGCTGAGCCGCCGCGGCTGGGCGCTGTTCGCTGCCATGTGCCTGATCTGGGGTATTCCGTACCTGATGATCCGGGTGGCCGTGACGGAGCTCACGCCGGTCACGCTGGTGTTCCTGCGCACCGCCACGGGCGCGCTCGTGCTGCTACCCCTGGCCGCGGCCCGGGGTGAGCTGCGGGCTGTGCTGGCCCGCTGGCGGCCGCTGCTCTGGTACACCGTGGTCGAGATGGGCGTGCCGTTCGTGCTGCTCTCGGACGCCGAGCGGCACCTTTCCAGCTCGCTCTCGAGCCTCTTCGTGGCGACCGTCCCCATCATCGGCATGGTGCTGGCGTGGATGCTCGGGGAGGAGCAGCCCGGTGGGAGGCGCGCGGCCGGACTCGTGGCGGGCCTCGCCGGTGTGGTCCTGCTGGCCGGCTTTGCCACCCCGGCGGGCGACCTGCGCGCCGTGGCCGAGGTTGCCGTCGTCGTGGTCGGCTACGCGTACGGGCCCCTGGTCGTGAGCCGCAGCCTCTCCGACCTGCCTCAGATGGGTGTGGCCGCTGCCTCCCTGGCCGCCTGCGCGCTCGGCTACGCGCCGTTCGCCGCAACCCAACTGCCCACGCGCCTTCCGTCAGCCGCGGTGCTCGCCTCGGTCGGCACGCTGGGCGTCGTGTGCAGCGCCGCGGCGTTCGTCCTCTTCTTCGCCCTGATCACGGAGGTCGGCCCCGTACGTGCGACGGTCATCACGTACGTCAATCCCGCCGTCGCGCTCGCCCTGGGCGTGCTGGTGCTGGGGGAGCCCTTCACCGCCACGACCGTCGCCGGCTTCGCGCTCATCCTCGCCGGCTCGTACCTGGCGACGCAGCGCGGGCGGTCCCTGGAGGCGGCGGCCTCATCTTCCGGCGGAGGCACCTGAGGGCGCGCCAGGATCGGGGGGAAACCCCGCCGCCGGCGCGAAGCCTCGCCCGGGGAGGGGTGCGGACCATGACGCCCTGGATCTGTGTGACCTGTGGCATCCAGTACCCGCCGTCCGCGGAGCCGCCGGCGCGGTGCCGAATTTGCGACGAGGACCGCCAATACGTGAGGCGGGGCGGCCAGGCCTGGACGACTCTGGCGGCCATGGCCGAGGGCGGTCACCGCAACGAGCTTCAGGCGGTCGAGCCCGGCCTGACCGCAATCGTCACGGCACCGCGCTTCGCCATCGGCCAGCGGGCCTTGCTCGTCCGGGCGCCGGGCGGCAACGTGCTTTGGGACTGCATCGCCCTGCTGGACCCGGACACTGTGGCTCGGGTCCGGGCGCTGGGGGGCCTCGCGGCCATCGCCATCTCCCACCCGCACTACTACACAACGATGGTCGAGTGGGCGGAGACCTTTGGCGCCCGGGTGTATGTGCACGCGGCCGACCGCGAGTGGGCGGTGCGGACATCGCCGCGCGTCGTGTTCTGGTCGGGCGATCGGCTGACGCTGGGGGAGGGCCTCACGCTGGCCCGGCTCGGCGGGCACTTCACAGGCGCGGCCGTGCTGCATTGGGCGGCTGGCGCCGGCGGCCACGGCGCGCTGCTCACGGGCGACACCATCCAGTGCGTGCCGCACCAAGACTGGGTCAGCTTCATGTACAGCTATCCGAACCTGACCCCGCTGCCGGCGTGGGAGGTGCGGCGCATCGCCGCCGGGGCGGCCAGCTTCGCCTACGACCGCCTGTACGGGGCCTTCGGCGGCGTGATCGAGGCGGGTGCGCGGGAGGCCGTGGCGCGCTCTGCGGAACGGTACGTTGCGGCCATCACGCGTCCGGAGCCGGCTGGGTAGCGTCGGCGGAGGCTCGGCCGCCTGCGGGGCCTGGCGGTTCGGCGCCGCGTGCGCGTCGCAGCCGCGGGCCGAGCTCGGCGACGACGGCATCGGCGGCGCGCGCAGCCTCGGCGACGCAGGAGGCGAGGCCCCCGCCCGTGTAGCCGCCGGCCACCAGCGCGACGTGGCTGCCGGCCAGCGCGGCGTGGGCACGGGCCACGCGAGCCGGGTCGCGGAAGCGGTGGTCGGCGATGGCTTCGCGCCAGCGGACGACGCGGGTGGCGACGGGTGCGGGCGCCGGGCCAAGGACGTCGGTCAGCTCCCCGTGGATCGCCGCCGCCAGCGCGTCATCGCTCATGGCGGCCCAGGTCCGGCTGCCCGAGCCTCCGGTGGTCGCGCGCATGACCGTCTGCGTCGCCAGGGCGAGGTGGGGCCACTTCTCGGACAGCCAGGTGCAGCCGCTCATCAGCCGGCCGGGGCGCTCCGCGGCCAGAAAGCCGCTGCCGTTGAGCACCCACGGCCTGCCGGGATAGACCAGGGTCACGACGCCCAGGTCGAGGTAGGGGATGCCGGCCAGGGCCTCCGCCGCATCAGGGGCCAGATCGCGCAGCAAAGCCGCGGCCTCGCGTGCCGGAAGCGCCACCACGGCCGCGTCCGCCACCAGATCCGCGGCGCCGGTGCCGGAGGGGCCGTCCGTCATATCCGGGACGTGGGCCGTACCTGCGGCGCGCCCGGCCGTCGATGACGCGATGGGGCGGTTGGGGGTCCTCGGCCCTGTTCCCGCCCCCGAGCTCGGCGCGATGTCGCCGTCGGCGCCCGTGGCGCTCAGGCCCAACGCGAGCCGTCCGTCATTGAGGCGGCGGAGCGAGGTGACGGCGGTCGCGCTCCGGACCCGGAGGCCCGGCGTCGCTTGCGCCAGGGCGGCGATCAGCCGATCGAGCCCGTTCCGCAGCACAAAGAACCGGGTCGGCGCCTGGCCGCGGACCCCGGTGTGTCGCATATCGGGCGGCGTCAGCGGACGCAGGCCGCCGTCCGCGCCCCAGTGGTAGGCCTGGGTGGTTGCGGCTTCGACCAGCTCCGAGCCGAGCCCCAGTTCGCGGCAGAGGGTGAGGATTCCGTCATCGGCCACGAAGCCGTCCGGACCCGCCTCGATGCGCAGATCGCCAACGTCCTGGGTCCGGACCTTGCCGCCGGGGTGGGCGGATGCCTCCAGCAGGACCATCCGTGCTTGGCAGCGCGCCGCCAGGTGGTGGGCGGCGGCGAGGCCGCTGATGCCCCCGCCCACGATGGCGATGACCGGATCGGCGGGCCTCTCGGCGATGCTTCTCAGTTCAGCCATCCCAATACGCAGCCTACCATCGCGGCGACCCGGTTGTCTTGGACGTGGAGAGCCCACCCATGACCGCACGGCGACGGGCCCTTTGACGAGACCCCGACCACCGCGAGCATTTGAAGCGACGACGAAAATAACATCGTCATACGATCTAACTTCAAGTAAAATGGCCGCGTGGCCCCGAGCACGGCCGGCCCCGAAGGGAGATCCCGCCTTGCAGGATGGCGCGAATCGCGAGCCCCGTGTCTCGCCGGCGGCGCGGACGCCCGCCGCGGTTGCGGTCCCGGTGATCGTCAGCCGCCCACTGCCCCCAGTACGGGACCGGCTCCGGGACTTCTCGACCACATCGCGGATGCTGCTCCTGTCCGCCATGGCGCTGGTCGTGGGGGCCATCGCGGCCCTGGTGGCGTTTGCGCTCTACTGGCTGATCGGCGCCATCACCAACCTGGCCTTTTTCGGCCGCTTTGCGTCCAGCTTCGTGTCGCCGGCCGGCAACCGGCTTGGTCCGTGGGAGGTCCTGGTTCCCGTCGCCGGCGGCCTGCTGATCGGCCTCATGGCCCGCTATGGGTCGGAGCGCATCCGCGGCCATGGCATCCCGGAGGCGCTGGAGTCCATCCTCATCGGCGGTAGCAAGGTCGAGCCACGGCTGGCCCTGCTGAAGCCGATCTCGGCCGCGGTCTCGATCGGCACCGGCGGTCCGTTCGGCGCCGAAGGGCCGATCATCATGACCGGTGGTGCCTTCGGCTCCCTTTTCGCCCAGTTCTTCCGCCTGTCCGCCGCCGAGCGCAAGACGCTGCTGGTGGCCGGGGCGGCGGCAGGCATGTCGGCCACCTTCGCCTCCCCGGTGGCGGCGACCCTGATCGCCGTCGAACTTCTGCTCTTCGAATGGAAGCCGCGCAGCCTGATCCCGGTTGCCCTGGCGTCCGCTGTGGCGGCGCTCCTGCGGGTGCCGCTGCTCGGGCCGGGGCCGCTCTTTCCGGTGGCGCCGCACGGCCCCCAGGGATGGCTCGTGCTGGTCGGCTGCCTCGTGCTGGGCGTCGCGGGGGGCGGTGGCAGCGCGCTCCTGACCGCGCTCGTCTATTTTTTCGAGGATCACTTTCTGAAGCTGCGCCGCCTGCACTGGATGTGGTGGCCGGCCCTGGGCGGGTTGGTCATCGGCCTCGGCGGACTGATCGAGCCCGGTGCCCTCGGCGTCGGCTACAACACGATCCATGCCCTCCTGGCTGGCCAGGTGCTCGGCGCCGCTGCCCTTGGGCTGATGCTCGTCAAGGCCGTGATCTGGTCCTTCTCCCTCGGCTCGGGTACCTCGGGCGGCGTCGTGGCGCCCCTGCTCATGATGGGAGCCGGAATCGGTGCCATTGTGACACCCCTCATGCCCGCCGGTGACCTGAGCCTCTGGGCCATGGTCGGCATGAGCGCGATGCTGGGCGGCGTGATGCGGGTGCCCTTCACGGCGGTGATCTTCACGCTCGAGCTGACTCACGACTGGAATCTGCTGCTGCCGCTGCTCGTCGGATGCATGGCCTCATACGGCACAACGGTGCTCGCGATGCGGCGCTCAATTCTCACCGAGAAGGTGGCCCGTCGCGGCCACCACCTCACGCGCGAGTATGCGGTCGATCCGCTGGAGATGCTGCGGGTCGCCGAAATCATGACCCGGCAGGTCGAAGCGCTGCCCGGGGACATGCCGCTGGCGGCTGCCATCGCGCTCCTGGTTGGCGAGCGAGACCGCCCGGGCCCCGCGGCCCGGCGGCACGAGGCCTACCCGGTGATCGACACCGAGGAGCGCGTCCTGGGAATCGTCACCCACACCGCGGGCTTGGAGTGGTTCGCGGCCGGCGTGGGCGGCGATCGCCTCCTTGCCGACCAAATGACGGCGCCGCCGGCCGTGGTCCACCCCGACCAGCCCGCCAGCCGGGCGCAGGCCCTGATGGCCGAGAAGAAGATGATCTGCGTGCCCGTCGCGACCCGTCAGGATGGCAAGCTGATCGGCGTCGTCTCGCGGGGCGACCTGCTCGCCGGCCCGCTGCGCCAGTTGCTGGAGGAGACCGACCGGGGTCGGATCCTTCCCAGCCCCCGCCAGCCTGCGGTCCAAGCCAACGGAGCGGAAGCTGCCGACGTCGTCGGTGCCGCGGCCAAGGAGGTCACGGGTGAGGCTGCCGCAGCCGGCACCGAGCCGGCTGCGTCTTCTTGAACGGGTGCCCGCTGCGGCGCTGACGCCGGTTCCGGCGGCCGGGGGGGTTGCGGGTGAGTGGCGCCGTATGCTACGGGTGCCCGCGGGAGGCTGCTGGAGCCCGGCCGCAGCGCGGCGGGTCTCGGCGTGCCAACCAAGGTCTGGTGGAGCGCCGCACCGGAGCGCCCAGGCGCGAGTCGTGCGCGCGATCCGCATAAGGACGGGATGGAGCCATGCACAGGGCGGACAAGGGCCTCGGAGGCGCCGGCGCCGCCGCAGGGGCCGACGACCTCGGGGCGCCGCAGCTCGCGGATGCGGTCTACCAGGGCCACGCCCAGTTCCGGTACACGCTGCGGCGCTTTCTGCGCTTCAGCGAGCAGATGGCCAAGCAGGCCGGCGTCACCCCCGAGCAGCACCAGCTCCTGCTGGCGATCCGGGGCGCGCCCGAGCGGTGGCTGGTCGTGGGCGATGTCGCCCGCCAGCTGATGATTCGGCCGCACAGCGCCCTGGGGCTGGTCGACCGGGCCGTGCAGCGGGGGCTGGTGGTGCGGCAGGACGACCCCGCCGACGGGCGGCGGGTGCGGATCGTGCTCACGCCCCTCGGCGAGCGGCTCATCACCGGCCTGACCGCTGAGCATCGCGCCGAGATGGCGGCCCTATGGCGGCAGATCCGGCCCCTGATCTAGAACCGGCGGCCCGGCGCGCATGCTGCAGCCGGCTCCCGGGCCGTGCCGGCCGCAGGGCCGGTCGGAACCGCGCAAGACCGTCGCCCGGCCTATCCGCGCTCTGCCGCCAGGCCGACGCCCGACGCCAGCCAGGCGATCAGCGTCACAACGAACGACGTGGTGTGTGCCGCCGAGAAGGCGGCCGCGGTCTGCGTGCGCAGAAACCATGGTTCGACCGCCAGGCTCAGGGCCAGCCCGCCGGCGAGGACCACGGCAGCCATGGCGATCCGCAGGCCACCCAGCCTCCGCGAGCGGGTGCCGAGAGCGCCGGCCAGGGCGACCGCGCCGCAGGCGGCGCAGAACCAGAACAGGGACGCGAAGAGGACATCCAGGGAGGCCGAGGCCCCCGCCGGGCCAAGGTTGCCGAACAGGGTCGACGTGCCGAACGCGCTGAACCAGATGGCCGCGCCGAACCAGCCAGCGAATCCGAGCCGCTCGATCACCGCCAACGCCAGCAGCCACCCCTCGCGGGCGTCCGGATGCGCCCCGCGACCGATCGTACCGCGAACCGCTGAGCGTGCGCAGAGGCCGCCGGACACGCCAAGCCCGCCGAGCGGCCGGCTCAGCCCGTGAAGCGCAGACCGCTTCACACCGCACGGTGGTGGCGATCCGACACCCGAGTGCCGCCACGGTCCGGTCCGTCCGGGCACCCCGTCGCGGTCCAGCCCGGGCATCCGCCCACCACGCCCACGGCAAACCCGCCACCGACCGCTCCGCGGCCGCCGTTCGCCGCGGGCATCGCCAGAAGGCGCGCCGCATGGCGTACGAGCTATCCGCGCCGCAGCCGGCGCCACGCGCTCCCGCGCGGCGGCGGGTCCGGGCGGCGCATGCGCCACGGGCGGGGGGCGGCAGGTCACAGCCCCGCTCGGGGGCTACCGCTGCCGGCGAAGCGTCAGGCGGTATTGGTAGCGGTCGCTGCGGTAGTAGGCGAGGGCCGACTCGATCACGTGGCCGTCGGTGTCGCGCGTGACGCGCCGCACCCGCAGCAGCGGGGAGCCCTCGCTGACCTGCAGGCAGCCGGCCTCGCGCCCTGTGGCGCGCACGGCCTCAATCGTCTGGTCGCCTTCGCCGAGGTGTACCCCGCGCCGCTCAATGAGCGTATAAAGGGGCAGGCTGCGGACCTCGGCCGCCGTCAGGCCCTCACCGACCGCCGACGGCAGAAGCGTCTGGTCGTAGAAGAGCGGCGTGCGCTCGACGCGCACCAGGCGCTCGATCCGGAAGACGGGGCTGCCCGGCGGCACCTCCAGCGATTCCGCCTCGGCGGTCTCTGCCGGACCCGACGACATGCTGAGGACGGTCGTCTCGGCAGAGAGACCACGCTCGTGCAGCTCTTCGGAGAAGCCGACCAGTTCACCAAGGGTCGCTGAGAACTTTGGCGCCGCGACGTAGGTGCCCCGCCGTGGCAGGCGGTAGAGGACGCCCTCGCTACAGAGCTCCGCGATGGCCTGACGGATCGTCGCTCGGCTGACTCCATACTGGGTCATCAGGGGCCGTTCCCCCGGCAGTGCGCTGTGCGGCGGAAGCTCGCCCGCCAGGATGCGCTCCTGAAGTGCGTTCCGCAGCCGACGATGCAGTGGTGGCGAAGACGCCGCGGACATGCCTGCGATCGTCCCCCCGCCTACCCGCCCGCCTTGCCGAGCAGGAAGCTGAGGACCAGCACGACGAAGACGTACGATGTGGCCGCGACCAAGTTGGAGTCGTGCTCAAGCGCGAAGCCGACGATGCCGATGGCGACCCGGAAGACCGGCGTCAGGATGAGCAGGAAGAGCCCGAATTCGATGATGGCGAACGGCCGTAGCTGGATCGCGCCCGAGAGGACGTCTCCGATGGCCAGCGGGAAGGTGCCGGGAGCATACCCGCTCGACCCGGTCGCCACGTAGAGGACGAAGCCGAGGATCAGGATGACCGCGCTGATCGTCACACCGATCAGAAGGGCCCTGCTGATGATCGGATCGAGTTCCGCGGAGGAGCGGACCAGCGGCTGGTCAGAGGATGCCGTGCCCGCCGCGGACGCCTTGAAGGGTCCCACGCCGCTAGGCCCCCCTCAAAATCATCTCGCCCGCCGTGGCGAGCAGCACAGGCACGAAAACGTATCGCAGGGTCTTGTTGCGGAACTTCACCATCCAACGCGTGCCGAGCAGGGCGCCGAGCAGGACGCCGATGGCCACCGGCGCGGCCATCGTGGGCTGGATATCGCCGCGGGCGAAGTACACGCCGGCGCTCGCCGCCGCCGTGACCCCGATCATGAAGTTGCTCGTCGCCGTCGAGACCTTCAGCGGCAGCTTCATGAAGACGTCCATGGCCAGCACCTTGAACAGGCCGCTGCCGATCCCCAGCAGGCCGGACATCAGCCCGGCCAACCACATCATCCCGAGGCCCCCGTAAGGGTTGGCGACCTGGTACTGAATGTCGCGACCCAGGACCTGATCATGGTAGAAGCTGGCCAGCTTCAACTTCTGAGCCAGCGGGTGGCTCTCCTGAACCTGCGGGATCTCCACGTTGCGATTCTGCAGCAGGGCCAGGGCCGAATACGCCAGCATCAACCCGAAAATCACGTAGAGGAGCGTCGCCGAAAGGACGCCGGCGAGATAGGCGCCCATCACGGCACCCGTGGTCGTCGCAATCTCAAGGAACATGCCGATGCGGATGTTGCTCAGCCCGTCGCGCACGTACGCCACGGCGGCCCCGCTGCTGGTTGCGATGACCGAGACGATGGAGGCGCCGATGGCGTCGCGCAACGGCAGGTGAAGGATCAGCGTCAATACGGGAACGATGATGATGCCACCGCCGAGGCCGAGCATGGCGCCGATGATGCCGGCGGCGACCGAAAACACCAGGATCAGCAGGGCCTGGTCGACATGCGCAGCGATAGCGAGCTCGTCCCTTCTTTAGGTTCCCCGCGAGCCTTTGCGACTCGGCGCGGACGCAACGGTTCGCGTTGCAGTGTGCCGGAACCTGCCGAAGGCTCCGGCCTCGACCGCCATCAGAGGCGAAAGGGCTGCCGTTTCAGGCGGTTGCGCAACTGGTCGGGACCAGTTTAGCGCCAGTGTGAGAGCGCTGCAAGAGGGAGCGAGCCCGGAGGCCGCCTCGGCTAGTCCGCGTGATCAAGGGCCTCCACGATACGCTGGCGGTCCATCCGCACCATGCCGCGGCTCGACGACACGATCCCGGCGCGAGCGAGCTCGGACATGATGCCGCTGACCGTTTCGCGGCAGCAGCCCGTCAGATCGGCCAGGTCGCGCTGCGTCAGCGAGAGGCGCACGCCGCCCACCTCGCTGTCCGGCGCGCCGTGCCGTTCGCAAAGCCGCAGCAGGGTGCGCATGAGGCGGCGGCGGCTGTCCATGAGGGCGCGCTCGCAGGCAGCCTCAGCCACGGCCTCGCTGTGGCGCGCCAACGCGGCCAGAAGCCTGCCGGCCTCGTCGGGCTGGCGACGGACGAGGTCGGCGACATGGCGTTCGCGCAGCGCAAGCAGGCGTGCGTCCTCAAGGGCCTCAAGCCTTGCGGCGGGGCTGCCTGGCAGCCACGGACGGCGGTGAACGACGACCTCGCCCGCGGCAAGCAGCATCGAGCAGCCGAGGTCGTAGCGGACTCGACCCTCCAGGACCTGAAAGACCGTCGTGGCCTCCGGCTGCACGCTGGTGCCGCGGGGAAGAGTGAGCACGGTCCCGGCCTCGTCCAGAAGACCGCCCCCCGCCCATCTGGTCAGTACCAGTGTAGGCCCGTTGCGGGGGGCGGTCAACGCCGATATAGTCGAGTGAGAACAACTGAATCGGCTTCTATCCAGAGTGGCGGAGGGACTGGCCCGATGAAGCCCGGCAACCGACCCCCGGATGGGGAACGGTGCCAACTCCTGCAGGCGCTCGGTGCCTGAGAGATAGGGGAATGCTCCGTCTTTGACGATGCGGAGGTCCTTCGGGCGCTGGGATTTCGAGACGGGCGGACACGCCCGTCTCCTTCAGCCATGGCCGCGGTGGCCTCCGGCAGCGCCGAGGCGCGCGGGCTGCTGCAACCCCTCCTCGTGCAGGCGACGGGCCGCCTCGATTGTGCCGCTGAGCTGCGCGTTCCCGACCTCGGCCTGACGTGGACAAGCCCTGCCCTGCTCCGCGTCCTGGCGGGCGCGGAGCGCGTGACGGTCTTCGCTGGCACCGTCGGCGGCGCCATCACCGACGCCGCGCGCGCGGCCTTCAGCGCTGGCGACTACACCCGGGCGGTCGTGCTGGACGCCTGCGGCACGGCGGCCGTCCGAGCCCTGTCCGAGCAGGTGCGGCGCCAGGCCGAGCCCGGCTGCAGCGCCACGGCGCCGTACAGCCCGGGGTATGAGGACTGGGACATCGCCGACACCGCCGGGATCCTGCGCGCGCTGGAGGCCCGCCGCATCGGCCTTCATCTGAGCGCGGCGCATTACCTGGTCCCCGAAAAGTCCTTCTGCGGCGTGGTCGGCTGGGTCCGGGGCGGTGCGGATGTGGCCTACGGCTGTGCGATCTGCCGCCTGCCCGGCTGCCGCTACCGGCGGAGAGAGGTGACGCTCGTATGAAGCCGAGAAATCCGCTGCCGCGCGCCCTGCGCCCGTTCTGGGACGGCACCGTCATCGTCGGTGACGGCGCCATGGGCACACAGATCCAGGCGCTCGGCCTGCCGCCGGGCGGCTGCCCCGAGATCTGGAACATCGAGCGGCCGGATGTGATCCGCACCATCCACGAGCGGTACGTCGCGGCCGGCGCTCGGCTCATCGAGACCAACACCTTCGGGGCGACGCGCCTGAAGATGGACGCTTACGGGCTCGGGAGCCGCGTCGCGGACCACACGAAGGCCGGCGTGGAGATCGCCCTGCAGGCGGCCGCGGGCCGTGCCGCGGTGGCCGTCTCCTTCGGCCCCATCGGCCACCTGGTCGAGCCGATCGGGGAGATCGCGTTCGACGAGGCGCAGGAGCTCTTCGCCGAGGAGGCGCGGGCCGCCCGCTCCGCCGGCGCCACCCTCGCGATCATCGAGACGATGCTCGACATCCAGGAGGTGCGGGCGGCGATCTTCGCCTGCCGCGACGCGGGCCTGGACATCATCGCCGAGATGACCTTCGGCCAGGACGGGCGGGCCTTCACGGGCACCGAGCCCGAGGCGGCCGTCGTCATCCTGGAGGCCCTGGGCGCCGGGGTGGTGGGCGCCAACTGCTCGCTGGGCCCGGACGGGCTGCGCGGCGTGGTCGAGCGCATGGCCAAGGTGGCCACCGTCCCAATCTGCGTGATGGCCAACGCCGGGCTGCCCATCCTGCAGGACGGCGAGACCGTGTTTCCGCTCGGGTCGCTGGACTTCGCCGACTGGGCCCCGAAGCTGGTGGATGCCGGCGCCTCGATCGTCGGCAGCTGCTGCGGTACCACCCCCGAGTACACGCGCCTCATCGCGGGGGCGCTGCGCGGCAGAAAGCTCCCGGAGACTGGCGAGCGCCAGCCCCGGCTGGCGCTCGCCAGCCGCCGCCTGCCGCTCTTCTTCGCGGATGCGGAGCTCCCGATCGTCATCGGCGAGCGCATCAACCCCACCGGGCGGAAGAAGCTCTCGGCCGACATCAAGTCGGGCGCGATGGCCCTGGTCCGCCAGGAGGCCAGGGACGAGGTGGCCGCCGGGGCCAGCATGCTGGACATCAACTGCGGCGTGCCCTCCATCGACGAGGCCGCCGCGATGGCGCGGGCCGTCACCGTCGTCCAGGACGCCGTGGACGTGCCGCTGATGATCGACTCGCCGGGCCCGGACGTCCTGGCCGCCGGCATGCGCGCGTATAGCGGCAAGGCCATCGTCAACTCGTTCTCCGCCGAGGAGGGCCGCGCCGAGCGCGTGCTGCCGGTGGCCAAGCGCTACGGGGCCGCCGTGCTGGGCCTGACGATCGACGACGCGGGCCTGCCGGCCACTGCCCGCGACCGGCTGCGGATCGCGGAGCGCCTGGTGCGCGAGGCGGAGGCGGCCGGCATCCCCCGCCAGGACGTGGTCGTCGACTGCCTCTGCCTGACGGCCGGGGCGCAGCAGGATGCGGCCCAGGAGACGCTGGCCGGCATCCGCCTGGTGAAGGCCGAGCTCGGCTGCGCCACCAGCCTCGGCATCAGCAACATCTCCTTCGGCCTGCCGCAGCGCACCTTCCTGAACGCGGTGTTCATGACGATGGCCATCGAGGCCGGCCTCGACATGGCGATCTGCAACCCGCTCGACCTCCGCCTGATGGACACGATCGCGGCCACGCGCGTGTTCAGGTACCGCGACCGCGACAGCCGCGCCTACATCGCGCGCATGCACTCGCGGAGCCTGGTGCACACGCTGGAGGAGGCGGAGGCGGCGCTGAGAAAGCGCGGCGACCCGCTGCCGGCGGGGGAGGCGCCCGCCGCGGCTCCCAACGGGGCGCCCAAGTCCGCCAAGGCCGCCCAGGCAGGGTCCGGAGGCGCGAAAGCGCCGACAGCCGCAGCCCTTGCGCGCCAGCAGTCCCTGGCGGGCGTGATCAAGCAGACGGGTCCCGCGCCCGAGCGCATCCCCGCCGAGCCGCTCTCCCGCGCCCTCTACGACTCGGTCGTCGAGGGCGACAAGGACGGCATCGAGGCGCTGCTGGAGAAGGCCCTCGCCCGTGGCGACGGGCCCGTCGCGATTCTGAACGACTGCCTGATCGTCGGCATGGAGGAGGTCGGCCGCCTCTTCGGCGACGGGACGTACTTCCTGCCCCAGCTGATGCTCTCCGCCGAGGCGATGAAGCGCGCCTTCAACCGCCTGAAGCCGGAGCTGGAGAAGCTGAAGGAGGGGCAGACGGAGGTTGGCACGGTCGTGCTGGCCACGGTCCAGGGTGACATCCACGACATCGGCAAGAACAT
>DAHVAF010000358.1 GCA_027314765.1 Clostridia bacterium
GCCGGCGCCGGCGAGACCGCCGCCGTCCATGGACGCCGCGCCGGCGCCGGCGAGACCGCCGCCGTCCATGGAAGCCGCGACGGCGCCGGCGAGACCGCCGCCGTCCATGGAAGCCGCGACGGCGCCGGCGAGACCGCCGCCGTCCACTGCGACGTCCGCGAAGCCCGCCACCGCACCATCCACCTCGGCCACAACCGCCACGCGCCCCGCCAAGGTGCGCGCCCACCGGTCCGGATCGGCCCCAGCGGCGGACCAGGCGGCAACCTGCGCCGCGTCATAGTCGCGCGCGTTGACCGCACGCACGGTGGCCACGAAGAGGTCGGCCACCGCCTGGCCGTCCCCAGCCCGGAACGTGCGGATGGCCACGCCCAACCCACCCCGCCCCCCCGAATGGCGCGGATTGACTGCATCACGCAGGCCTGCCGCCATCCGTGGCTCCGGGCGGGGGCGCGCACGCGCCCCCGCCCTAAATCCTATTCCGTTGCGGCCGCCGCCAGCAGAAGCGGGTTGAACAGGAACGGGTACGTCGACCGGCTCTGCGCCCGGAAGTGCGGGGAGAACGCCAGCAGGACGGCCCGGCCGCGGCCCACCGGCACATCGGCCACGGCGGCGCGGTTCAGCACCTGCTCGATGCCCAGGGCCCAGCCCGAGAGCAGAGTCCCCGAGGCGGCGAAGCGGGCCACGGTGTGCCCCTCCTTCAGGTCGAAGGCCGGGCCGCGCACGAAGAGCACGGCGCTGCGGCGGCTCATGCCCGCGCCCAGGGGGTGGCCTGTGTCCACCAGCACCTGCAGCAGCGAGCCGGGGATGAAGAAGGCGTTGGAGGGCTGGCCGGCCAGCACGTTGCTCACCGGCAGCTTCATGGCGGGGATGGCCCAGTCGCAGGCCTGGTCGACGGCCACCACCGTGCCGCCGCGCTCCGCGAAGGCCAGGATCCGGTCCTGGCCGAGGTCGCCCAGGCCGCCCGCATACTCGGCGGGGTACACGTCTCCGGCGAGGCCGCGGGTGATCCCGGCCGCCGGCTGGCTCGGCATGACCAGGACGTCGCAGCCATCCAGGGCGCCGCCGCGCACGTCCCGGTCGTACAGGCTCTTATACGGAATGCCGAAGCCCTCCAGGACGAAGCGCAGCCAGCCCTCGTCGATGGGGGCGCCGTGCGACCGGTAGATGCCGATGCGCGGCATGCGCAGCCGCATGGCGCCGGCCGGGGCCTCGTCCACGGCCTGGACCGCGCAGCCGGGGGCGGTGCCGGCCAGGGCCGGCTCGCGGACGTAGAACGCGCCGTCGGCTCCGCGCCACACCCCGGAGCCCTTGGCCAGCTGGCCGAACGCGAAGCGGTAGGCGGCATTGCTGCTGGCCGGGGCCGCGTACCAGCCGGAGGCGCTGGCCGGGGCCCTGGCCGTGACGGCGGCCGAGCCGCCGGCGGCCGGGATGCTGTCGGGGCCGAAGGCGGCGCCCGCGAAGCCGGCGGCCTCGGACTCGGGCAGCACGCGCAGGGCGGCCTCGAAGGCGCGGTCGGCGCGCACGGCGCTCACGCCCAGCAGCAGGGGCAGGGTGTGGGCCGTGATATCGTAGGGGTTCTTGGGCGGGCCGCCCGGGTACTCGCGCAGGTCGGGGTAGGTCTGCTTCTCCAGCAGGGCCTTGGCGTAAGCGCCGAACGGCTGGGCCAGCAGGATCACGCGCGTGCCGGCCGGGTAGGTGACGCCGTCGGCCGTGAACGCGGAGGTTGCCTCGCTGATCTCGACCAGGCCGCGGCGCAGCACGTCGCAGAGCTCGGCGGCGGCGCCCGCATCCCGCTGGTCGGGCGGCAGGATGTAGGCGTAGGGGACCCGGCGCGTCACGGCGCGGCGGCCGATCTCATAGGTGCCGCGCACCCAGCGGCCGCGGAAGCGGGCGGCGTGGTCCAAAACGGCGCGGGCGGCGATCTTCTGGTAGTCGCAGAGGTCGCGCAGGCGCCAGGGCCCGCCCGTCCACGGGTTGGGGTGGTCCTTGTTGGCGGTGAGCGGGTCGAACCCGCGCCGGGCCTGCAGGCGCTCGCGCGCGACCTCGATGGGTGTGGCGATCTTGCAGGAGGCCGCCTCCGTCAGGATGCGCACGCCGTGGTGGTAGTTCATGTAGGCGCGGGCCGGCGTGAAGGCGTCATAGATGACGGAGGTCGAGACGCCGCGCTTGCCCTGCATGGCCAGCTCGGCCGCCATCGAGGTGCCGAGCGCGTTGGTCTGCTGGCTGAGCAGAGGGTCGATGTTGGGCTCGTAGGGGTCGATGAACGGCGGCACGAAGAGGCGCGGGCCCTCGGGCCCCATCTGGTGCTGGTCGAGAACCACGTGCGGGTGCCAGGCGTTCTGCACGGCCACACAGAGCCGCGTCTCGGCCTGCGTGTGCATGAACCAGTCGCGGTTGTTGTCGTGGCCCGTGTACTTGTGGTAGAGCTCCGGCTGGTTGCTGCCCTCGGCGGGCGTGCCGAGGGTCTTCCTGTACCAGTTGGCCACGATGTCCTGCCCGTCGGGGTTCAGGCTGGGAATGAGCAGGTAGATCACGTTGTTCAGGATCAGGCGCGTGTCGTCGTCATCGCGCGTCAGGAGCTCGTAGACGCTCTCCATGGTCACCTGGCTGGCCGCGATCTCCGTCGCGTGGACGGCGCACGTGTGCAGGATGACCGCCTTGCCGCGCGCGATGAGCGTCTCCGCCTCGGCGGGATCGAGCCCGCGCGGGTCGGCCAGCCGCTTCTGGATGCCACGGTAGGTCTCCAGGTCGGCCAGGACCTCGGGCGCTGCGATGGTCATGCAGATGAACGGCCGCCCTTCGGTTGTCAGGCCCAGCTCGTCCAGGCGCATGCGGTCGGACTCCTTGGCCAGCTGGCGAAAGTACGCGCACATCTGGCTCCAGTCCGCGAACTGGCGGTCCGCGCCGACGGCGAAGCCCAGAAACTCCTCGGCTGTAGGCATTGCCAAGGTTGCTACCCCCCTGCTCTCGCGAACGCTTCGCGAGGCGAGGGGTTGGCTCCTGCGGCGCCGCCAGGATGGCGGCGCGTACGCCCCCGATGGCCAGCGGTCGGAACGGGCCGCCCGGCGAGCCGTTCATCAAAGCCGAGGCCCACCGCCACGGTCGCGCGGACCGCGACGACGGCGGCCCGGCCTTGACGCCTCCAGCGCCCGCCGCCCATATGGCAAGGATTACCTTGCCGCCACCGACGTCTCGCACTCGAAATAGCGAGGACAGAGTCGCCAGCGGCCGAAGCCTGGCCGGCGTGTGGCACGCACCGTGCGCATACCCACCGGGACGGGGGGAGGTCCATGCCGCTCTGAATCGCCACCGAGAAGGCGGCCGCGGCCAAGGCGCCGGCCGGGCTTCTGCAGCCGGGCACCGCCGTGTCCCTTGTGGCGATCGCCGTCTTCGGCATCCTGGTGCGGATCATGATCACCCGGGCGCGCTCCGGGCTCCAGCTGCGGCCCGTCGCCGCCTGACGGCGCTGGATGCCATGAACGAGGCATCGGCCGCTCGACGGAGATGGGCCGGCCCATGCACTGCATGATCCCGCGCTGGAGCAGCCTGTCCGCCCGGCTCCTGGGGGTGCCCGTGAGCTCCGGCTTCCGCGCCGTCGCCGTCGCGCTCGGCGTGCACCTCGGCTCGTTCGGCGTCGCGCTGCGCATCATGCTGGGCTTGGAGCGGGGCCGCCCGACCGGCGCCAAGTAAGCGGAGGCGGGCGCTCGAAGCGCGCATTCGTGCCGCGACGCTTGCGTCGCGGCGCAAACGAGTTCCGGAGGGGGCTCTGTGGGTGGCGAAGCTGGGCCGGATCAACTCGCGCTGGGTGTGGCTGGTGATGGGCGTCCTCCTCGTCTGGGCGGCCCTGAAGCCCGTCACGCTGCCCCTGCGCATCAGTCCGGACACGCAGCGCTTCCCCAACGTGGTCGCCGGGCTGCGGGCGGGCTCCATCATCCCCGTCGGCGCCTCCATGGGCCCAGGCGAGCTCGTGGCCCAGCACGTGGACATGCCCCTGGCCTTCGACTCCACCGTCGCGTACACGTGGCAGAACACGCGGCGGCCCATCCCGGGGGGCACGGCCGCCAGCCCGGGGATGGCCACCGGGGCATGGTGGCTGGTCCTGCCGATCCTGTTCGCCCTGCTCGTGTACCCGCGGTATGGGCCGCGCCGGCGCTGGGTGGCCCGCTACCCGATGTCGCTGTGGCTCGGCTGCGGCGCCGGCGTCATCCCGGCCAACATGCCCAAGACCTTCATGGGCCAGGTCGTGGCCTCGTTTCACCCGCTTTGGGGCAATGAGCCCATCACGACCTACATCAACGGCTGGATCCCGCTGATCGCGCTGCTCGGGACGCTCGCGTACTTTCTCTTCACGGTGGCGCGCAAGGGCAGCGCCATGCGGCTCGGCGCCGGCATCGGCCGCTGGACCCTCATGAGCGCGCTGGGCGCGTCGTTCGCCGCGACCGTGCTGTTCCGCTGGACCCTGGCGCACGGCCAGGTGAGGTTCCCGGTGCAGAAGTGGCTGGGGCTATAATGTGGCCATGGTCAGCCTGCGCGCCCTCGCCGCCCAGATCGCGGGCATGTTCGTGGTGTTCGCCGGGCTGCTGTTCGTTGCGGCCGGGACCCTGGCGTGGCTGCCCGGCTGGGCGTATCTGACCCTCTTCTTCGCCTTCGTCGTCGCGATCAGCGCGTGGCTGCTGCGGCACGACCCGGCGCTGCTGGTGGAGCGGCTGACGGGGATCGGCTCAGCGGGCCAGAAGACCTGGGACAAGGTGTTCTTCGGGTTCGCGGCGACCTACGTCGTCGCCTGGCTGGCGCTCATGCCCCTGGATGCGGTGCGCTGGCACTGGTCGCGGATGCCAGGCGTGCTGCAGGTGGCGGGCGCCCTGCTGCTGCTCGGCTCGTTCTACGCGTTCTTCCTGGTCTTCCGCGAGAACGCCTACCTGTCCCCGGCCGTGCGGATCCAGGACGACCGCGGGCAGAGCGTCGTGAGCACGGGACCATACGCCCATGTGCGCCATCCGATGTACGCGGCGGCGATGGTGTGGGCCGTGGGGACGGCCCTGCTGCTCGGCTCGTGGTACGGCCTGCTCGCGACGCTGGGCCTCATGGCCGGCATCGCCGTGCGCGCCGTGCTGGA
>DAHVAF010000359.1 GCA_027314765.1 Clostridia bacterium
GCCGGCGCCCGTCCCCGCGCCACCGCCCCGCCCGGCACGCAGGTCGCCCGCCGCCCCGCGCCGAAGCCGCTCCCCACGGGAGGTGCCCGCATGGCCGAGCCCACCGCAGCCGCCAATCTCACGCCAGATGCCGCCGCGCACCCCAACTCCGCTGCCCTCTATGACCGCGCCCGCCGGGTCCTGCCTGGCGGCAATACACGCACGACAGTCTTCGTGGCGCCCCACCCCCTCTACGCCCGGGAGGGCCACGGCGCCCGCGTCACCGACGTCGACGGCACCACGCGCATCGACTTCGTCAACAACTACACGGCCCTGATCCACGGCCACGGCCATGCCGCCACAGCCGCCGCCGTCGCCGACCAGCTGGCCCGCGGCACCTGCTTCGCCATGCCGACCGAGGCCGAGGTCGCCCTGGCCGAGCTACTCTGCCAGCGCCTGCCGGCCGCCGAGCGCATCCGCTTCACCAACTCCGGCACCGAGGCCGTGATGATGGCCGTCAAGGCCGCCCGCGCGTACACCGGGCGCCCCAAGATCGCCAAGTGCGAGGGCGCCTACCACGGCAGCTACGACTACGTGGAGCCGAGCCTGGCCCCTGCCCCCGCCGAGTGGGGCGAGCCCGACCCGACCCCCGTCGCCTACGCCAAGGGCACACCGCAGGCCGTGCTGGACGACGTCGTGGTGCTCCCGTTCAACGACGCCGCGGCCGCCGAGCGCATCCTCACCCCCCAGGCCCGCGACCTGGCGGCGATCATCATCGACCCGATGCCGTTCCGGGTGGGGTTGATCCCCGCAGCGCCCGCATTTTTGGAATTCGTGCGCGCTTTCGCGCGCAATCATGGCATCCTGCTCATCCTGGACGAGGTGATCAGCTTCCGCCTTGGATACCACGGCGCCCAGGGCGAGCTCGGGGTTGCGCCCGACCTGACGACCCTCGGCAAGATCATCGGCGGCGGGCTCCCGGTCGGGGCCGTGGCGGGCCGCGCCGAGGTCATGGCCGTCTTCGACCCGAGTGCCGGCAAGGCCGCGCTGCCGCACGGCGGCACCTTCAACGCCAACCCCCTGACCATGGCCGCCGGCCGCGCCACGATGGAGGCGATGACCGAAGCGGCGTATGACCACATCAACGCCCTCGGCGCCCAGGCGCGCGCCGCGCTCGCGGAGGCCTTCGCCGCCGCTGGCGTCCCGGGCCAGGTCAGCGGCCGCGGCTCCCTCTTCCGCGTCCACTTCCACGACCGCCCCCTGACGGGCTACCGGGCCGCCTACGCCCAGCCCGAGGAGCGCGCCCGGCTGGCCCGCTTCTACTGGGGTTTGATCCAGCGGGGCGTGATGATCTCCACCGACGGTCTCGGCGCGATCTCGACGCCGATGGGAGGGTCGGAGATCGAGGCCCTGGCCGAGGCGGCGTTGGGTGCGCTCCGCGCTTGAGGCGGCTCCTGTTGCTGCTGGTGGCGCTGGCTGTCCTGCTGCTGCCGGCCGGCGCCTCCGCCCTGCGCTACTACAACGCCCTGCCCGTCGGCACGGTGCTGACGAGCCAGCCGGACATCGGCCTGCAGATCTTCCCGCAGCCCGGCGACGTCGTGCGGGTGGACGTCCAGGTCGATGCCGGGCCCTGGCGGGACGTCCCGATCGCCGCGGACGGCGGCGCCTTCTACGTGCCGCCGCAGCCTCTGGCGCCGGGCCCCCACACGGCCAGCGTCGTGCTGTCCGGGGCCCACAACGGAACACCGTACCAGACGCTCACGCAGTTCCTGCACTTCACCGTGGCCGCCGGCGCGCGGCCCCTGCCCGGCATGTCCGTCGTGGACCTGGGGGCGCTGCGGCAGCTCAACGCCGACCGCGCGGCCGTGGGGCTGCCCCCCGCGGCCTGGAGCCCCAACCTCCAGGCCGCCAGCCGGGCCCACGCCGCCTACTTCGTGGCCAACGCCGGCCTCTTCGCCCAGGCGGACATGCACACCGAGCCCTCGCCGTCGGCCCCGGGGTTCAGCGGCGCCACCCCGCTGGTGCGCGACGCCGCCTTCGGCGCCCTGGGCGGTTCCGAGGTCATGAACGTCACCTGCCCCGGCGGCAGCGGCGCCATGGCCGTGGACGAGCTGATGGACACGGTCTTCCACCGCCTGGCGATGCTCTCGGCGGGGTTGGCCACCGCCGGCGGCGACGCGGTGGCGGGGCTGCCCTGCACGCTCGGGCCCTCCGCGACCCCGCAGGGCGACCCGTTCGTGATGGACATGGCCCTGCTGCCCACGCCGCAGAGCGGGGCGATGCTCTACCCGGTGGACGGCCAGACGGGCGTCCCCACCGAGTTGCTGACCGAGGTCCCGAGCCCCCTGCCCGCCGGCGCGAACCCCAACGCCGGCTACCCGGTCACGGCGCAGCTGCCCGGCGCCGGTCCGGCGGTGCTGACCTCCGCGACCCTGACGGCCGATGGGGAGGCGGTCCCGGTCTACACGCTCGACTCGACCTGGCGGGACACCGACCCGATCTACACGGGCGAGCAGATGGGCAACGCCGTGGCCGTCATCCCGCAGGCGCCGATGGCGCCGGATACGACCTACGCCGTGCACCTCACGGGCACGGACCCGGCCCCGTTCGACCTGCGCTGGAGCTTCACCACCGCCGCGGAGTCGGCCACCGCCGTCTGGACCCAGGGCGGTGCCGTCTTCGCCAAGGGCGACTTCGCCTGCCCGGGCCCCATCGACGGCGGCTGGGCCGCCCTGGCGTACTGCTCGCGCGCGCTGGCCGTGTCGGCGTCGGGCCAGGGCATGCCCGCCGCCGACGCGCAGCCGCCTTTCGCCGACGCTGCGGCGGACTCGTGGGCCACGCTGGCCATCAACACGGCCTGGGGCCTGGGCATCGCCCAGGGCGTCGCGCCGGGCGTGTTCGCCCCGGATGCCACGCTGACGGAGGCGCAGGCCCTGGCGCTCCTGGCCCGCAGCCGCGGCGCCGACGTCTCCGGGGGCACCTGGGCCGAGGCGGCGCTCGGCTGGGCCCAGCAGGCGGGGGTGCTGCTGCCGGCGGAGGCCTACGTCCCGGATGCGCCCGCCACCCGGGCGCGGTTCGTCGCCTGGCTGGCGCGAGCCTGGCAGGTGCCGCTGGATCCCGGCGCGTCGCCGACCTTCGCCGACGCCGCCAGCGTGCCGGCCGCCGACGCGCCGGCCGTGGCATGGGCCCAGCAGGCAGGCGTGGCGAAGGGGACCGGGGGCAACGACTTCCTGCCGGCGGCCCCGCTCACGCGGGCGCAGGCGGTGACGATCCTGGTGCGCCTGCTGCTCTGAGGGCCCGGTACGCCCCATCCACATAGGCCGGAACCGCATCGCTCACATTGAGCTCAGCGGTCATCGCCAGGTCTTCGGGAAAGCCCTTGTCGATCAGCTCCCGCCCCGATGCGCAATCACGCAGGACCGACGGAAGGTCGGCCTCCGCACTACGGCACGCACTCACGGCAAGCCTGGCTTCCGGCGACAGGGACGCCTGATCCAGCCCGCTCAACACGGCGCCGGCTCCGATCAGGTCTTCGATGGCGGGACGCAGGGCGCCGCCGGGCCACAGCTCGCCGCAGGCGATGACGCCGACCACGGCGCCAGGGTGGTGGTCGTTGATGAAGCCGGCCACCGCCGCCGCATTTCGCAGGCACGCGGCGAGAGTGGGGATCTTGGACTCACCGGCGATGACCGTGCACGCCGAGCCGTTTGGCGATGGGAGCACAAGACGGGAGCCAGCCGGCAGGGACCGGAGCGAATGCGGCGACAGCGAGGGCGTCCGGCCCCGCTCGCCCGCGAGCACGGCACCGGCGGACTCCGAGAAGGCACCCGCGGAGTCGTCCCGGTACCGGTACGGGAAGACCCCGGCGCCTCCGGACACGGCGACCTCCACGCGCGTGGTGACCCGGAGGATGTCGACAATCTCGACCACTCCGGACAGGGGCGCCAGGCGCCGCACCCCTTCGGCGCCCCATTCGAACCGAAGCTGGTGCGCTGTCGGGTGCAACACGTCCTGGTTGATGGTGACCGACCTCTCGCAACCGCAGGCCGATTCGGCATGCCAGAGGCAACGCGGGCTCGCGCCGTCTCCCCTACCCGGTGACGCGGAACTGCGTCTGCCAATAGCCGGCGGCCCCCCACGGGTAGGGGGCCGCGGGCGCCGGCGTCTGGACCTTGCCCGTTCCGGCGGTGGCGCGCACGAGGGCCGTGACGCTCCCCGGCCCGGAGAAGTCGTAGCCGGCGTACCAGAGGACCCAGGTGTCTGCCCCGAGCGGCTTTTCAAGCTGCGCCGGCAGCCATGTGGCCCCCTGGTCGAAGGACAGCTCGACCTTCTTGACCCCCCGGCTGCTGGCGTACGCGATCCCGCCGAAGGCCACGTTGCCGGCCACGGCAATGCCGATGCCCGGCACGTCGATACGCGACATGGTCTGCACGGGCGCCAGCGCGGCCCAGCCCTGCTGCTCCCAGTACCCGGCCGGGGCCTGCGCCACCGGCTGGATGGTGCTCAGCCACTTGGGGTTCTTCATCCCGTAGAGGCCGGTGGTGATGATGCGGGCCGGGAAGCCGTGCTTGTCGGGCAGCGGCTGGCCGTTCATGGTGTGGGCGACGATGGTCGTCGGCAGCAGCGCCTGGGCGAGGGGCAAGCTCTCCGTGTACCCGTCGACGCAGGTGAAGGCGATGGCCTGCGCCCCGGGCTTCATCCCCGCCTGGTCCAGGAGCGTCTTGAGCGGCACCCCGGTCCAGTAGGCGTTGCTGATGAGCGATCCGCCGACGGTGTTGCTGATGCACTCCAGCGTGACGTACTGGCTGACGGTGGGCATGGCGCGCAGTTCGTCGTAGGTGAGGCGCAGGGGCGAGCCGGTGAGGGGCCCGTTGATGTCCAGCGCCCACCCCGCCGCGTTGACGGTCGGGTCGACGAAGTTCTTGGAGACGACGTAGAAGGCGCTGACGGGCGTGATCGCCTGCGTCATGCCCGAGGGCGGGCTGACCTGCGAGGCCGTGGGCGCGGCCCGATCGCCGACGGCGGCGCGGCCTGGGCGCGGCAGGGTCGGGACCTCGTTCGCCACACCCGCGGGCCCGGTGCCCTGCTCGCCGATGTGGGCGATGGTGTCCACGGCCCCGGCGGCCGTCAGGACAGCCAGGCCCCCCGCCAGCACATTGCCGAGCATGCGGCGCCGCCCGGGGCTGAACTCGGCCTCGGCGGCGGGCTCGAACACCGGCAGCACCAGACCCGCCACCAGCCCGTAGACGAGAAAGCCTGCGACGATGCCGGGACCTGTCGCCTCGGCCCCAAACAGGGCCGCCGCCAGGACCCAGCCCAGGACGCCCACCCCCATCCCCGCCGCCAGCCGGACCCCGGTCTGCCGGCCCGCGAGCCGTGCCAGGAGCAGGCCGAGGGCGCCGCCGGCCGCCAGCTGCAGGACCAGCAGAATGACATAGAGCAGGGGCTTGCCCGTGAACTGCAGCCGGCTGAGGAGGGTCTCGAAGAGGGCTCCGGGCACGTTCCCCAGGATGCGATCCTCAATGACCTGGCCCAGGCCCGGCGGGGCCAGCAGCCACCAGACTTGCATGGCCAGCGCGCCGGTGAGCCCGGCGGCGAGACCGCGCCTTCTGCCCAACCCAGACACCCCCCGCGGTCGTCGCGACGCTTAAATTGTACGCGGCTCGCGCGCGTAGCGGAGGAGCACGACACCGCCAGAAAAGGTGCAGGTCTCCTCGAGGCGCAGCGGGAGGCGGGCGTCGGAGGGCTGAAAGAGCGGCTTACCCTGCCCAAGGACGATGGGATGGACGTAGATCCGGATCTCGTCGATGAGGTCGTGCCGCAGGAAGGCGGCCGCGAGATCCGCTCCCCCGACGACCAGATCGCCGCCGGGCTGCGCCTTGAGCCGCATGATCTCCTCGGGTATGACCTCCCGCGCGATGGTCGTGTTCCACCCGGCGGAGGTCAGGGTGCGCGAGTACACGATCTTGGGCATGTCCCGCCAGATGCGGGCGAACTCGGCGACGGTCGCCGGCGCCGCGGGGTCCCGGTCGGCCGTGGGCCAGTAGTCGGCCATGAGCTGATAGGTGACCCGGCCCTCAAGGAATGCCCCGGCTTGGCCGAGCCACGCGTTGAAGTGCCTGAGCAGCTCCTCGCCGACGACGTGCCAGCCGATGTCGCGACCCGGGCCTTCCATGTAACCGTCCAGCGACACCGACATCGTGAGGACGACCTTGCGCATGGCCCTCACCCCGCCGCCCGGCAGATGATCCGCAATTCGAGGGCGATGACCATCACCGGGAGGACCTTGCGCACGGCGCTCACCCCGCCGCCCGGCCCATGACCCGCGATCCGAGGGCCATGAACATCACCGGGACGACCTTGCGCATGGCGCTCACCCCGCCGCCCGGCCCGTGACCCACGATCCGAGGGCCATGAACATCACCGGGACGACCTTGCGCATGGCGCTCACCCCGCCGCCGCCGCGGCCACCCGGCCGATGATCCGCGACCCGAGGGCCATGGCCCACACGGCGCCGTCCCGGCGCAGGAAGCGCGCGTACATCTCGTCCTCGCGCTGCGTGAGCACGAAGGCGTCGCCGCCGGCGTAGCGCGACGGCAACCGCTTGCCCTCCGTCGCGAACACCAGCCCGTCGCCGCTCACGGTGACCTCGACGCGCGCGCCCTCGCCGGAGCGGTAGAGCCCCACGTAGGCGGCGAGGGCCTCCGCCGGCGGCCCTGGGGTGACAGCCCCGTAGTCGATGCGGCGCGTGTCGAGCGGCAGGCCCAGGAGCCCGTTCACCGCGCGCAGCAGCACGATACCCGACGGCGCCCCCGCCACGTTGGCCAAGGCGACTCCCGTCACGCCGCGCTCCGGCACCACGGCGACCTGGGCCCCGATCCCCTTCAGCCCGCCGCTATGCTCGATCAGGGTGGCGCCGTGGTAGGGGGTGATCCGCAACCCGTACCCGTATCCCGCGTACGGGTCGATCGCCATGTGCGGCCTGCACATGGCCGCCACGCTCTCCGCGGACAGAATCCGCTCAGCGCCCACGCGGCCGCCCGTGCGGTAGATCTCCAGGTACCGCAGCAGGTCATTCGCCGTGGACTTGATGAACCCGGCGGCGAGCATCGCGGGCGCATCCCACCACTGCGGCGCCGGATAGACGGTCTCGGTGCCGTCGGCGTTCTGCCGGATGGCGTAGAGCGTCGCCACGTCGCGCATCTCGCCGACCCGCGCCGGCGACAGGGTCGTCGACGCCATCCCGGCCGGCGCGAAGACGTGCTCCTGCAGGTAGTCCGCGTAGGCCTGGCCGCCGGCGCGCTCGACGACCGTCCCGAGCAGCGCGTACCCGTCGTTGCTGTAGCTGAACTGGGCCCCCGCCGGACCCAGCATCTGATAGTCGCCGTGGGTGATGGCCTCCATGAGATCCACCGGCGTGTCGATCGGGCGCACCTCGCCACCGGCCAGCTGCGGCGGCGCCGCCAGGTCGCCGACGATGCTGCGGGCCATCGCCGGATGGAGCGACGGCAGCGGCGGCAGCCCGGAGCTGTGGGTCATGAGGTGATGGAGGGTGATGGAATCGGCCGCCCCCGGCTCGGACGTGCCGAACTCGTGCAGAAAGCGCCGCACCGGGTCCCGCACGGAGAGCCGGCCGCCCTCCTGCAGCTGCATGATGGCCACGCTGGTGAACGACTTGGTGACGGAGCCGATGCCGAACACCGTGCCGGCGCCGACGGGCAGGCCGCGCTCGCGGTCGCGGTGGCCGAACCGGTGCGCGTAGGCCGGCTCGCCGCCCTGCGCCACCGCGACGGCCATCGCGGGCGTCTGATACACAGCCAGCGTCCGCTGGGCCAACTCCTCGAACTGCTCGCTCCACGGCGGCGCCGCCATTCCACCCGCCCCCGCCCCGGCTTTCGGCATGGCGCACGGTGTCCCTGCCCCGGGGACCGGTGCGGCCACCAGGACCGGCGCGGCGCCGGCACGCGAGGCGGTGAGCGCACGGTCTTCGAGCATCCGCGACCAGCGGAGGCGCCGGCACCGACGCCGCCCGCGACGCGAACGGTGAGGACAGGGCGTTCCCGCAGGGGGCCACCCGTCACGGAGGCCCCATTTCGCCGACGCCGGGCCCCTCCCGGGACCGGCAGGGCCAGCCAAGGCCGTGACGGCGTCACCACACCAACGCCTCGCCGCGGCGCGCAAGGCGGTGATCGACAGGCGTCCCGGCACCCGAGACCCGCAGCCCCGGCGGAAGGATTCCGCGAGTCGGCACCGGAACGTGGGCCGCAAAAGGGGTGAGCGGCCATTCGCCCGGTCGTCCTGCTTGCCGCGGCCACCCTCGCGGCCGCCGCGGCCCTGCTCCCCACCACCGCCGCGGCCGGCAGCACCGCGGCGGCCGACGTGCTGACCTTCCACGGCAACAACCTCCGCACGGGCTGGCAGCAGGCTGAGACCGCGCTGACCCCGTCCGCCGTCGCCGCCGACGGCATGGCGCGCATCTGGACCTCACCGGCCCTGGACGGCGACCTCTACGGCCAGCCGCTCTTCGTGCAGGGCGTGATGATCGGCGGCCAGCCGCGCGACGTCGTGTACGTCGCGACGGAGAACGACAGCCTCTGGGCGCTGGATGCCCACACGGGCGCCGCCATCTGGGGGCCCGTGACCTTCGGCACGCCGGCGCCGGCATCAAGCCTCGCCTGCGGCGACATCAACCCGGTCGGCGTCACCGGGACACCCGTGATCGACCCAGCCAAGGGCGCCATCTACGCCGTCGGCCTGACGGATGCGGCCGGCACGCTGGGCTATGAGCTCGTGGCCGCCGACCTCGCGACGGGCGCCCTGCTGCCCGGCTACCCCGTCCCCATCGCCCCGCCCGGCCTCGACCCCACCGTCCAGGAGCAGCGCGGCGCCCTGACCCTGCTCCCTGGCGGCAACGTGCTGGATGTCCCCTTCGGCGGGTACTATGGCGACTGCGGCGACTACCACGGCTGGGTCCAGCAGATCTGGCTGCCGCAACCCGCCGACCAGGCCAGCTACGTGACCCCGACCCGCCGCGAGGGCGGCCTCTGGGCCACGGGCGGCCTCGCCTACGGACCGGAGGGCGCCCTCTACGGCGTGACTGGCAACAGCGACGGCGCCTCGGCCAGCGACATGGGCGATGCCGTCATCCGCCTGCTGCCCACCCCCCACCTCCACCCGCCGGCCGGCGCCGCCGGCTTCTTCGCCCCGACCAACGCCGTCGCCCTGGACCTCGCCGATGAGGACTTCGGCTCCGCCGGGCCGCTGCTGCTGCCCCCGCAGCCCGGGCCCTACCCCCTGCTGCTCTTCGCCATGGGCAAGCAGGGCATCGGCTACCTGGTCGACCGCTATGTCCCGGGCGGCGTGGGCGGCCAGCTGGCCAGCCAGTGCATGTACGGCAGCTGCGGCCGCCAGGAGGCCGTGTTCTCCACGGCCGCGTACTACGCCGCCTCCAACGGCGGCCAGTACATCCTGACCGCCGGGCGCACGGCGCAGGCGGCCCCCTGCACGGGCACGGGCGGCCTGGAGGCCTGGCGCCTGACCACCGGCGATGCCCTCCCCAGCCTCTCCCTGGCCTGGTGCGGCCCGTCGATGAGCGATCCCGGCTCGCCAACCGTCAGCTCGGACGGGACCTCCGGCCCCGTCGCCTGGGTGCTGGACACCGTCGGCCCGCGCCTGCTCGCCGTCGATGGCGCCACGGGCCAGCTGCTGTGGGAGTCGCCCGCCGGCGGCCTGCCGTCCGTCCACCGCTTCACGGTCCCGACGGTGGCCGACGGGATGGTGCTGGTGCCCGAGACGCGGGGCGTGACGGCCTACGCGCTGAGGTGAGCCGCCGAAGATCCATCGTGACGGGGGCCGGATGACGCGAGCGAAGCCGGAGCCAGGGATGGCGGCAGGCTTGCGCGATGCAAGCGGCCGAATCGCGCCAGGATGGAGCGAGCGGTGAGGCCGCATACGCGCCGCCCGACCAAACCGGTGTTATCGGCGTGTTATCCGGCTTGGGCTACGATGGCGCCGGTCGCCAGTCGGCCCCGCATTCGAGGGGAAAGGTGCGACGCGTGGGCGCTCTTCTTACCCGGCGCACGGTGCGGACCCGCCTGACGCTGCTCTACGGCTGGTTCTTCCTGGCCTCGGGCGCCTTCCTGGTCGTGCTGAGCGTCAGCCTGTTCCGGCACACCACATCGGCGACCGCCGTGGCCGCAGTGCCGGCGTCCGTGGCGGCCATCCACCATGCGCCCTTGCCGTCGGGCGGCCTCTCCGCGCAGCATGCGCTGGACATCCACCTGCTGGCCTACGGGGGCCTCGCGCTCGCGATCACGGCGATCCTGTCGCTCGGCCTCGGCTGGCTGCTCGCCGGCCGCGTGCTTCAGCCCCTGCGCGCCATGACCACCGCGGCCCGCGACATGTCGGCCACCAGCCTCCACCGGCGCTTTCGCCTGGAGGGCCCGAACGACGAGCTCAAGGAGCTCGGCGACACGTTCGACGGCCTGCTGGACCGGCTGGAGCGGACCTTCGAGCGGCAGCGCCAGTTCGTGGCCAACGCGTCGCACGAGCTGCGCACGCCGCTGGCCACCATGCGGGCATCGGTGGACGTCGCCGTGGCCAAGCCGGGCCAGGCGCCGCCGCAGGTGCTCAGCCTGGCGGACGGCCTGCGCCAGGACCTCGACCAGATGGACAGTCTCCTGGATGGCCTGCTGACGCTGGCCCGGGCGCAGCGGGGCGCGAGGGACGATGACGTCGCGCTGTCCCTGGATGGGCTGGTCGCCGCCGCCCTCGAGCGCCGTCAGCCGGATATCGCGTCGCGGCACCTGCGGGTCGAGCAGCAGCGCTGCCGCGACGCCGTGGTCGTGGGCAGCGCCACGCTGCTGGCGCGCATGGTCGAGAACGTCGTCGACAACGCCGTGGTCCACAACCAGGCTGGCGGCTGGATCCGCGCGCGCAGCGAGGTCGTGGGCGGCAGGGCTCGCCTGGTGGTGGAGAATGGCGGCCCCATGCTGGACCCGCGCGAGGTCCAGCAGCTGGGCCACCCGTTCCGGCGGCTCGGCCCCCAGCGGGTCGGCGAGGGTGGCGGCAGCGGCCTCGGGCTGTCGATCGTCGCCTCGGTCGTCGAGGCGCACGGCGGCCCGCTGCGGCTGGACGCGCGCGAGGGCGGCGGCCTGCGGGTGGCGATCGACCTGCGGGCGGCGGGCGCGGTCGGGGCGGGCGCGGGCGCATGAGGGTGCTGGTCGTCGAGGATGCCCGCCGCCTGGCCGACAAGATCGCCGAGGGCCTGCGCGACCAGGGCCTGGCCGTCGACGTCGCCTACGATGGGCAGGCCGCCGCGGACAGGCTGGACGCCGCCCCGTACGACGTTGTCGTGCTCGACCGCGACCTCCCCGGGATTCATGGCGACGCGCTGTGTCAGAGGATCGCCGGGCGCGCGCCCGCGACCATGGTGCTGATGCTGACGGCCGCTGGCGCCCCGGACGACCGTGTCGCGGGGCTGGGCCTCGGTGCCGACGACTACCTCAGCAAGCCGTTCCACTTCCCGGAGCTGGTCCTGCGGGTCCGCGCCTTGGCCCGCCGCCAGCCGGCCGCCCGCCCGCGGGTGCTGGCCGCCGGCGACCTCACGCTCGACCCGCTCCGCCACGCCGCCGCCCGTGCCGGCCGGGACCTCGACCTCTCCGCCAAGGAGTTCGGCGTGCTGGAGGCCCTGCTGCGCGCCCACCCCGCCCCCCTCAGCGCCGAGGCCCTCCTGGAGCGCGTGTGGGACGAGCAGGCCGACCCCTTCACCAACGCGGTGGCCATGACCATCAGCCGGCTCCGGCGCAAGCTCGGGGATCCGCCGGCGATCGAGACCATTCCGGGTGTGGGCTACCGGCTGGCTGGCCCGATGGAGGCGTTGGGCGCGCTGTAACCCCACGCCGGCGTGTGCTCGCTGGTCCGACCGTCTGGCGGTGCGCTGCCGCCTGGCCCTCCGGCACAAGCCCGGCCGCCGCGGACGTGGGCCACCGCCTGGCCGGTTCTGCTGACCCGCGGCTGCACCATGAACCGGCTGGGCGCACCTCGGAGATCCGCCCCCATCCCCGGCATGGGCCACCGCCTGGCCAGATCTACTGCCCCCCGCACCCGCCATGAGCGAGCGGCATGCGCGCTGGGCAGACGCGAAGAGGGGCGAGCCCACCTGCGTGCCCGGATCGCATGTGGCTTCACCTGCGGGTCGGGAAAGTTGGGGAACTCATCCGACCGCATGCATGCGGCGTACGCATCCGCCGCACGCTGCAGCTGCGGGTTGGGCGCCGTGGTCCAGGCCGAGCTCATCACGTGGCGCTGGCCACCAGGAGCCCGGCGACGGCGAGGGCAACCGCGATGCGCGCGACGTCTTCCTCCTCGACCTATCCGAGGGCAGTTCCAGCGCCGAGTGCCCAGGGCGGGGCATGAGCGACTGGCAGGCCCGCTGCGCCGTCTTGAAGAGCGGCGACTGGCCGGCGCTCGCGGGCACGGCCATGGGGATGCTGTGCCCCGTCACCTTGGGGTCGGGGAAGCTCGGCACCCCGTGCGCGCGCATGCACTGCGCGAAGGCGAGGGCCTGTCGTTGCAGCTGCGGATCGGGCGCGCCGCCGCCCGCCGCCGCCTGCTCGTACTTCCGGCAGGCGTTTTGGGACGACCGGATCTGGGCCTGGCTCTCCTTCAAGGTCACGCCGTTCACGACCATCCGGGTGGGCGAGGCCTGGGCCTGGTAACCGCCGTTGCGCGGGTCGGGGTAGTCGGGGATCCCGTGCGAGCGCATGCATCGCGCATACGCCATCATCTGCCGCTGCGCCGCCGCGGCCGCTGACGGTCCCTGGGTGGCCGGTCCGCAGGCGCTCACGCACAGCACCACGGCCACCGCGGCGGCTCCCAGCGCAACACGCATCGAGGGCGACCTCCTCGGGCGCAGCGTAGCAGCCGCCGCCTAACGCGGCCCTAACGCCGGCCCAACGTGCCCCCGGCCACTCCGCCACCTTACAATCCCGTAAAGGCGGCAGAATTGGCCGACCTGCCCGCGAAGACTATCGGTCAGGTGAGCGCATGACGAGGATCCGCATCGTGGCCGTGCTGGCGATCCTGGCCCTCCTGCTGCCGCTCGGCGCCGCGGCGGGCGCCGCCCCGACCTTCTCCGACATCGCCGGCCTCTGGGACGCCGCCGACGTGACGCTGCTGGCCAGCGACGGCGTCATCACGGGCGAGCCGGGCGGCGTCTTCGCGCCCAATGCCCCGGTCACCCGCGCGCAGTTCGCCGCCATGCTGCAGCGCGCGTATGGCGTGCCATCGCCCTCGCCCGTCCCGCTGGAGTTCAAGGACGTCCCGCTGACATTCTGGGGCGCCGCCGCCGTCGCGGCGGCGCGTCAATCCGGTTGGATGCAGGGTGTGGGTGGAGGCCTGTTCCTCCCGAACGCCCCCGTCACCCGCGCGCAGGCCGTCGTCGCGCTGGTGAACGCCCTCCACCTACCGATGGCCACCACCGACCCGGCGACGTTCACGGACGCGGCCACGATCCCGTCCTGGGCCGCCCCCGCCGTCGGCGCCGCCGTCGCCGCGGGCCTTGTCACCGGCTACCCGAACGGCACCTTCCAGCCCCAGACCGTACTCAGCCGCGCGGACGCGGCCCACCTCTTCGTGCTGGTCCTGAAGCGCCTGGACACGCCCGCCGCGCCCCAGGGCACCTACCTGACGGCCTACGAGAACCACACCGACGTGGTCTGGCAGACCGTGTACAACGCGACCTACTACGCCGTCGACCGCATGGCCCCGGGCGGCGCCTGGCAGCAGGTGGGCACCACGACCGACCGTGTCTGGGGCGACTACCACGCCGACCCCAGCACGGCCTACATGTACCGCGTGCGCGCCGTGAGCGCCCAGGGTTTCAGCTCGTCGCCAGGCAGCGCCGTCGCGGAGCCTGCCCTTACGGCGACCCAGGCCACCTGGGCCGGTCCGTACGGCTTCTCCGTCTCGTCGGTGCTGGGGCTGCAGGGGGCCACGGCCGGCGGCCCGGGCACGCCCCTCGGCCTGGGCGGCCTCCAGCTCTCCTCCCTGGCGGCCCTGCCCGCCACGGTGACGACGCCGTCGAGCGCCCCCACCCTGCTCTTCAGCGACAACCCGGAGACCGTGCCGCAGCCGGGCATCCTCTACCAGACCACGGCCAGCGGCCCGGTGCGCCTGTACTACGACCACACCAACAACACCGGGGCCACCGCCCACTTCGCCGTGCTCCTGACCAACCAGGGCAGCGCCCCGATCACCTATGAGGTCGACCGCTGGCTGGAGACCACCTCCGGTGGGCCGAAGGCGGAGGGCGAGACCGTGGCGGCCGGACTGCTGGCGCCCCTGGGCCCCATCATCGCCAACGGCACCCTGGCGCCCGGCCAGACCATCCCCCTGGATCCGGCCGAGGCCAGCATCGCCATCCCCCAGGGCGCCGGCGTGCAGGGCGCCTATGACGTGAAGCTGGGCGGCCCGGCCCAGGTCACGTTCGCCATGCTCAACGACACCGAGGCCCAGCATCCGGCCCTGGCCCTGACCTCCGGGGCCATCAGCCAGCTCCCCGACGGGGACGGCGCCGGCCGCGGCACGTACACGGGCGCCGCGCGCGACATCGCCATCACGCCCTCGGCCGGCCAGCCCGAGGCCCTGACCCTGGCCGACGGCAAGTCCGATCCGTACCTGACGGGCCTGGACGCCACGACCGGCAAGACCACCACCGACTACGGCAACTACGGCGTGACCTACCGCATCACCGGCACGCCCAGCGTGACGACGGCCGTGCTCGCAGTGCCCATCGGCGGCCAGTACTACGGCGCTGTCGGCGTCGGCGGCAAGGTCTACCTGGCGCCGACCTACGTCCTGCCCTCGGACGGCAGCACCGGCTTCCTGCTGGCGGTCTGGCCGGCCGGGCAGGCCAGCGAGATCGACTGGGTGCCGCCGGCCGCGTCCTACCTGCCGCTGGTCCTGGTGACAGTCCCGATGCCCTGAGGGGCGTGATACGCTGGTCTGGTGGGGACGTTCGCCGCCCTCCGCCGCCACCGGAACTACCAGCTCTTCTGGTTCGGCCAGCTGATCTCGGTCACCGGGACCTGGCTGCAGAGCACGGGCCAGGCCTGGCTCGTCCTCGGGCTGACGCGCTCCGCCCTGGCCCTCGGCATCGTCTCTGGCCTGCAGTTTCTCCCCGTCCTCGCACTGGGGCTGATCGGCGGCGTGGCCGCGGACCGGTTCGACAAGCGGCGCACGCTCGTGCTCACCCAGAGCGCCTTCGCCCTGCTGGCGGCCGTCTTGGCCGTGCTCACCTCGACCGGCGCCGTCCGGCTGTGGCAGGTCTACGCCCTGGCCCTGCTCAACGGCCTGGTGGCCGTGGCCGACAACCCGACGCGGCAGGCGTTCGTCGTGGACATGGTGGGTGCCGACGACCTGCCGAACGCCATCGCCCTCAACTCGGCCGTCTTCAATTCGGCGCGGGCGATCGGCCCGGCCGTGGCCGGCGGGCTGATCGCCGGGGTCGGCCTCGCGATGTGCTTCTACCTCAACGCCGCAAGCTACCTGGCCGTGATCGCGGGCCTGCTGCTGATGCGGCCGGAGCTGCTGCGGACGGTCCGCCGCCGCCGCGAGGCCGTGGGCGCCGCCCTGCGCGGGGGTCTGGACTACGTGCTCCACAACCGCACGGTGCTGGTGATCCTCGTGCTGCTCGGCGTCATCGGCACCTTCGGCATGGAGAACCAGGTCCTGATCCCGGTCCTGGCCGACAACACCCTGAAGGTGGGCGCCGTGGGCTTTGGGGTGCTTTCGTCGGCGAACGGCATCGGTGCCCTGATCGGCGCCCTGGCGGTGGCGACCCACGGCCGCGTATCGCCGCGCCTCATGCTGGCGGGTGCGGCGGCCTACGGCCTGGCGACCATGGCCCTCGGCCTGCCGCTTGGCTACGCGGGATCGGCGGTCGCCCTCGGTCTTGCCGGCGGCGCCTCGCTCCTCTATACCGCCGCGAGCAACAGCCTGCTGCAGCTGACGGCCCCGGACGAGCTGCGCGGCCGCGTCATGGGCGTCTACACGCTGCTCTTCACGGGCACGACGCCGATCGGGGCACCGTTGATCGGTGACCTTGCGGCCCGGGTGGGCGTGGCCGGCGGCTTTGCGCTCGAGGGGCTTGTCGCGGTGGCGGCGGCCGTCTGCGGCGCCTTTGCCCGCCTCTCGGTGTCTGAGCCGGCCGTGTAGATCGGCCCGTCATTGTGGTCGGCGCGCACGCGCCGACCGTCACGACCGGGCGGTCTTCGGACACGCGGCAGCATCGGTACGCCTTCTCAGTCGCCGGCGGGTGGGGCTGCCGGAGCGCGGGGCCGCGCCGAACGGCGAGACCACGGCCGATCACCGGATCGAGCTGGCGCGCCCGCGGCGGCGCCTGCCGCCCCTGCGCAGAGTGCCGGTCAGGAAACCCGCCGCCAGCGGCGGCCGCGCTCGTCCTCCCACGCGTCGGAGCCGTACCGCGGGTGGTCCAGGCCGCGCGTCACGCGCTTGAAGAGCCGGATCAGATAGATGCAGGCGAACGCGAAGAGGACCCAGACGAAGGCATCGACAACGCCGGCCAACACCCCGAAGACGACCCGCAGCACGGGCAGACCGATGACCACGACGGCGGCGATGGCCGCGATGATGGCGAGCGGATGCCAGCCGCGGGCGGACGCGGGTGCCGGCGCGGGCGGCGGGGTGGGCGCGGCGCGCTTGGGCGGACGGCCCTCGAGTAGGTCGACGATCTGGTCGACCGCCGCATTCTCATACCGGGGGCCGAGCTCCCGGTTGGCCGCCAGGATCGACTGCACACGCTCTCGCAGCTCCGCCTCACGCGCATCGGCCACGGCCATCCACCTCGCTCCGCCATGATTCGCGCCGCGCAGCCGGGACTCCTACGTGGTCGCCCCGTTCGGGCCCACGGGGATCGCCTCCGTGACGCCCTGGCCGCCGGGGTTGGTCGGCTTGATCTCCAGCCATGTGATGTTGAACATCGTGCCCGCCCAGTTCGGCGGCGGGGAGTCCACCAGGAACCGCTGCAGGCTGAGCGAGGTGCCCTTGGGGACCGGCCCGTTGTCGGCGCCGCTGTCGAGCACGCGGCCCCGGCCGTCGACCAGCTGCCAGTGGACGTGGTTGGCCGTGCCGGTGCCATGGTACAGCGGCTGCAGGGAAACCAGGGCCTGGTTCGCGGTGGTGCCGGGCTGGACCGTCACGCTGACGGACCAGTAGAAGCTGCTGCCCGTCAGCTGCAGCGGCTGCGGCCGCCGGGCCGTGTGGGCCACGAAGGCAAACACCAGAACGACGACGGCGCCGATGGCCACGTTGACGAGCACGAGCGTGCGACGTTTCACGCCCCCAAGCAAAACGCAGCGGATCCGCTCCCGTCAATTCAGCGGCCAACATGGCAGGATCTGGTCGAGTGCTGGCGAATGTCCGCCCATGCGGCTGGCGCGATGGATGCCGAGCGACCGGCCCGTGGCCATCCTGTGGGCCGGTCAGGCCGTCTCCCAGCTTGGCGACAAGCTCACCTACGTCGCCCTGCCCATCCTTGTCCTGCGGACCGCCGGCGGCGACATCCGCGTCTACGCCCTGGTGCTGGCGGCCGCCCTGCTGCCGAACATCATCTTCGGCTGGGCCGCCGGGACCCTGGTCGACTGGACGGACCGGCGCCGCCTCATGGGCGCCGTGGAGATTGGGCGCTGCCTCTGCGTCGCGGCGATGTCGGCCGGGCCCGGCCTCTGGCCGCTGCTCGGCCTGGTGTTCGCGAACTCCGCCTTCGGGCTGGTGTTCCGCCCGGCGCTCACGGCCGTGGTGCCCACCCTGGTCAAACGCGGCGACATCACCCGCGTCCAGGCCCTGATGGAAGGGACGGGCCGCTTCCTCGACATCTTCGGATTCCTGGCGGCCGGGGCCGTGGCTCTCACCATCGGCCTGCCATGGGCCCTGCGGATCGACGCGGCGACGTTTGTGGTCTCCGCCCTGACCCTGCTGCGTCTGCCGCTCTCCCTGCCGCGGCCAGCTGAGCGCCGGCCCTTCGCGGGCGAGGTGCGGGCGGGCTTCGCCTACCAGCGGGACAACACGCTGGTCCGCGATTCGCTCCTCTTCCTGCTGGCCCTGACCGCCGGCATCGGCGTCTACAACGCGCTGATCGTGCCGGCCATGGGCTCGCTGCTGGGCGAGCCGCTGGCCTTTTACGGGTACTGGATGGCGGCCCAGTCGGCGGGCGCGACCCTCGGCGCCTACCTCGTGGCCGCGCGCCCGAGCTGGCTGCCGCGGCGGACCCTGATGCTGGTGCCGATCCTGGTGCTGGGCGGGCTGACCGCCGTCATCGGGGCCAACCACAGCCCCGGGGCCGCGCTCGGCCTCGCCTGCCTGTTCGGCGTCCTCAACGTCGCCTACAACGTAACGATCGTCACCTGGCTCCAGGAGTCGGTGCCTGGCGACATGCTGGGCCGCGTGTTTGCCCTGCGGCAGATGGGCGGCGGCACGTTCGTATTCCTCGGGACCCTGGCCGCGGGCGCCTGGGCGGGCGCGCTGGGGGTCGGCCCGCTGATCTCGCTGACCGGCCTCTACTTCGCCGTGGTGGCTGTCGCGGGCACCGCGATGCCGGGGCTGCGACCGGCGGCGGCGACGCCGCGCGCGACGGGGTGAGCCGGGCGGAAACCGCACGGCGACCGCACAGGGGGCCCCGCGGACAACGCTGGCCACCGCGGCGCGCCCGCTCAACGCCGGCAGGATCACCCCAATCCGGCCCGCGCACACCGCCGCCGGACCCGCGGGGTAGCCCCACGGGCCGGCGCATGCGTGCGACATTCGACGCTGGTGGGGTTGGCTGACAGATTCGGGGCGGGTGGCTGCCCCTGCCTCAGGTCGAGGATTCACCCGAGGAGCCGGTTGGTTCTCGCGCTCGCCGCTGGCGGCGACTCAGCGATCGGCTTGGCAAGCCGTGTTCGGTAGTGGCCAACAGTCCAGCACGGGCTGGCGGGCCGGCCGGTGGGGCGGCGCGCAACGCGCCGCCCCGACACTGCGCAATCCCTACATCCGGCTCCCGTGCGCGGCCATGTGGGCCATCTCCTTCTCCAGGGCGCCGGGCGGGAAGGGGACCTCGCCGCCCAGCGCCGTGCGGGCGCGCAGCACCAGCTCCGCGCCCTCCTCCATGGCCACGATCAGACGTGCCGTGGCGAGAGGATCGCCGCGCCAGGCCAGCAGGCCGTGGTTGCCGAGCAGCACCGCCGGCGTGCCGGGGTTGGCGCGCATCTGGTCCGTGATATTGGTCACCGACTCCTTGGAGCCGCGCGGCGCCCAGCCCGCCACCGGCACCGCGCTCGCCAGGCCCATGCGCAGCATCGCCTCGTAGGCCGTGGGCAGCGGTTGGTTGGCGACGGCGAAGACCGTCACGTGGGGCGAGTGCGTGTGGATGACGGAGCCGGTGTTCTCTTCGGTGCGGTACACGCCGGTGTGCATCATCACGATCTCGTGGGTCGCCGGGTCGAGGTGGCCGTCCAGCACCTTGCCGTCCAGGGTGACGACGGCGAAGTTTTCGGGGCGCAGCTCGCGGATGTTGCCGACGCTCGTGATCACCATCCGCTCGCCGTCCACGCGCGCGGACATGTTCCCGTGGCCGCTGTGGGACATCACGCCGCACTCGAAGAGGGTCTGCGCCGCCTTGACCAGCTGCAGCTTGACCTCATCGACGCTCGCCATGTGTTCCCGACACCTCCTGGCGCTGTGCTTCGCGGCGGCCGCGCCGATCCCTGGGGCGGAGGGTGGCGGTATAGTGGGTCTGGACGACGCGAGCGAGGCCGGAGCCACGGATGGCGGCAGGCTTGCGTGACGCAACACGCCGACGCCGCGCCAGGATGGGTCGGGATGACGCGAGCCGCGGCCGCGTGAGCGGCGGAGGCGAAACTGGGTCGCGAGGGTCCGGATGACGGGAGCGAAGGACGCGAAGCGTTCGTAGCGACCTGGGCCGAGCGGCGCCGGGATGGAGCAAGCCGCGAGGCGCCCGGATGGGTCATGCCGAGCGACAAGCGGCGAGGCAGAGGGGGCTTGACCAACCCGTGGATCGTCAGTGGCTCCCGCGCTGGGGTGGGGCCGCGTGTGCCGTGGCCGGCTGCATGCCGATGCTGGCCGCCCTGTTCGGCGGCGCCGCCGCGTCCGCCGGCAGCCAGGGCATGGGGATGATGGCGTCGAGCATGGGCGGCGGCATGACGGCGGGGACGGCCGGCTGGGTAACGGCGCTGGGGAACCTGTCATGGCCGCTGCTGATCGTGTCGGTGGCGCTGTTGGTGTGGAGCTTTGCACGGACTGCCGCCCGGGCGCGGGCCGTGGCCTACGCCGGGGTGGGGCTGCTCGTCGTGAACCAGCTGGCGATGACGCCGTGGCTCTTCCTGCCGGCGCTGGCGTTGTTGGCGAGAGCGTTCGCGCTCGCCAAGATCGGCCGGCGCAGCGCCGCTCCGGCCACCGCGGGCGCCCGGTAGCCGAGGCGCCCGGGCAGGGCGACGGCACCGGGCGGTCAGTGGCCGGCCTTGTCCGTGGTGGCCAGCGCCGCCAAGGAGCTGCGCGCGCTCCGCGCCGGGTATAAGCGTCAGTGGCCGGCCTTGTCCGTGGTGGCCAGCGCCGCCCCGGGCGCTTCCTGGACCGCTGATCGATGTCGATGTCGCCGCGCGCCCTTGGGCCGCCCGTCCGCTGCCCGCCTCTGGGGGCCGCGGGTGCCGGGGCGCTCACACGACTGGAAGGCATGCGGGGAGGTACGCGCGGATGGAGGTGGCCGACGTCTTCGGCGACCTGCCGCCGCTCGAAACCGAACGCCTGCTCCTGCGGCGGCTCGCGGTCGACGACGTCCTGGATCTCCACGCCTACGCCTGTGACCCCGAGGTCGCCCGGCTCACCACCTGGGAGCCCCATGCGTCAACCGAGGCCAGTCGGGCCTTCATCAACGCCGTGCTCGCCAAGTACGCAGCCGGTGACATCGCGCCGTGGGGCATCGTGCTGAAGGCCGAAGGCCGTTTGGTCGGCACCAGCGGGTTTGTCTACTGGAACCCGCAACACGGGCGGGCCGAGGTCGGCTGCGCCCTGGCGCGGCGCCTGTGGGGGCGAGGGCTCATGACCGAGGCCGTCCGGCGCGCCTGCGCCTTCGGCTTCGAGGTGATGGGCTGCAACCGCATCGAAGCGCTGTGCCTGCCCGAGAACGTGGCCTCGGCGCGGCTGATGGAGAAGGTCGGGATGAGATTCGAGGGCGTGCTGCGCGAATGCGCGTGGACCAGGGGCCCGTACCGCGATCGAAGGCTTTACTCCGTGCTTCGGCGCCAGTGGAGGGCGGAGGCTCCCTCCACCCCTCGCCAGGAGGAGGCGACCACGCACGTGGCCGCCTCCTCCATCACCTTGACCGGCCCGCACCCTCACCGCATCGCGGCGATGGCGTCGCGCAGGGCCACCAGGTCCGCCTCGTCGTTGTAGAAGCCGGTCGACACCCGCACGGCCGCGGGCCGCGCGATGGTGCGGATGACCACGTTGTGCGCGGCGCAGGCGTCCACGACCTGCTGCGGGGTCAGTCCGGCGACGGACAGCACCAGCAGCCCCGCCTCGCGTCCCGGCGGGGTGTGGACCGTGACGCCGCGGACCTCCTCCAGCAGGGCCCGGCAGCGCCGCGCGTTGGCGCGGATCTGCTCGTAGCCCCAATCCAGCCCGACGTCCTCCAGGCGCCAGCGCAGGCTCTCGGCCAGGCCGGCGATGCCCGGCCGGTAGACCGACCCCACCTCGAACCGCCGCGCGTCCGGCTGGATGCGGTAAGTCAGGGCGGCATCGTCATGCTCGGCCAGCCCGAAGCCGCCGAGGGCGGGCGGCAGGGTGCCGGGGATCAGCTCGGGCCGCACGTACACGGCGCCCGTCCCCTCCGGCCCGCACACCCACTTCTGCCCCGGCATCGCGTAGAAGTCACAGTCCAGCGCCGCCACGTCCACGGGGATCGCCCCCGCCGACTGCGCCGCGTCCACCGCCACCAGCACCCCGTGCCGGTGGCAGGCCGCCGCCACCTCGGCGATCGGCAGCGTCGCCCCTGTCGAGTAAGAGACGTGCGAGATCGACACAAGGCGCGTCCGCGGCCCGATCGCCGCCTCGACCTTGCCGGCCACATCGCCGCCACCGTCGCCGATGTCCACTCGCCGCACGGCCACGCCGTACCGCTCCGCGACCAGGTACAGCGGCGCCAGCCCGCCGATGTGCTCGATGTCCGTCGCCAGCACCTCGTCGCCCGGCCGCCAGCGCTGGCCGGCGATTGCGACGTTCATGCCCTCGGTGGTGTGGTGGGTGACGGCCACGCTCCCGGCCGGGGCGTGCACCATCTGCTCGTAGCGCGCCCGCACGCTGGCGAGCGATTCAAACAGGGCCATGAAGCCCGCCATGCCGATCCGGCCCTCGGTGACCTCCCGCTCGGCCGCCGCCCGCATGGCCTCGGCGGTGCCGGCGGGCAGGGGGCCGCAGGTGCCGGTGTTCAGGTAGTGCATGCGGCCCACTGCGGGCAGCGCCGCGCGCACCGCGGCCAAATCGGCCATGTGCTATGCCCTCCCCATTCGTTCGCGCTCAGTTCGCGGCGGTCGCGTGGGCGAACTGGTGCCGCCGGTCGACCATGGTCTGGCCCGAGCGCAGGACCAGCGCGACGTTGCGCAGCTCGCCGATGCGGTCCAGCGGATTGCCGGCCACGGCCAGCACGTCGGCCTCCTTGCCCGCCTCCAGCGTGCCGGTCGCGCGGTCGAGGCCCAATGCCTCGGCGGCCTGCCGCGTGGCGCACTCCACCAGCTGCATCCGCGTCATGCCGGCCAGCTCCAGGTCCTCCAGGCCGCCGACCAGGCTGTCGAAGCCGACGTTGTTGATGCCGGCGTCGGTGCCCGCGGCCAGCTTGACGCCGATGGAGATCATCTTCTTCAGGTTCTCGAGCCGCACCCGCATCATGTCCGAGCGCACCGGGTCCTGCAGCCAGCGGGCCATGTGGCCGGTGGTCGTCGGGCAGACGTAGATGCCCTTCTCGGCGATCAGCCCGGCCGTCTCCTCGTCATAGAGGTAGCCCTGCGGCATCAGCCACGAGCAGTGCTCGATCGTGTCCACGCCCGCGTGCACCGCGTTGATGATCCCCTCGGTCCCGTGGCAGTGCGCGGAGGTCTTCTTGCCCACCCGCCGGCCTTCGCTCGTGATCGCCTCCAGCTCGCGCCGGTCGTACTGCGGAAACCACGGCGCCGACCCCTTCGTCATCATCCCGCCCGTCGCCATCACCTTCAGGAAGTCGCACCCCGCCTCGATGTGCTCGCGCGAGATCTTCCGGCACTCCTCCGCCGTGTCCGCCCGCCCGCCCATGAAGTAGCAGTGCCCGCCCGTCGTCGTGATCGGCCGGATGCTGATCAGAAGGTGCGGCCCCCGCACCGTCCCCAGCTCGATCGACTCCTTGATCACCACCGGCAGAAAGCCGCGCCCGCCGCACTCCCGCGCCGTCGTGATCCCCGCCTCGATCAGAGCACCCGCGTTCATCGCCATCTGCAGCAGCAGGTGCTCATCGCT
>DAHVAF010000001.1 GCA_027314765.1 Clostridia bacterium
GCGGCAGGCGAAGCGGTGGCTAGGATGTCGCGGAACGGTGCGTCCCGGCGATGCCAGCCCAGTCGCCGGGCACCCGGCCCCGCACCATCTCGATCGGTTCCTTGATGATGCGGTCCGCCGCGGGTGCCCGCTCCAGGATGGCGCCGAGCGCCGCCAGGATGCCGCCCTCGAAGATCTGGGTGCCAGGCCCGCACCCGAGCTCGAGCACCCGCGCGCCCCGCTGCGGGCCGATGAACCCAGTCAGAGACCGCCGCCACTCGACCTCAGCCGACACCATTCGGCGCATGTTCTCTCCGTATTCCGACATCGCGTCAAGCTCGGCCTGCATGGCGACGCGCACCCGCGCCTCGAAGAAGCCCCCTGCCGTCAGCAGCCGCCGGGCCTGCTCCTCGCGCCTTGCGCCGCGGGGCGTGCGCTCGATGAAGCGAACGCCATTCCGCTCCACGAGCTGAAGGTCGCCATCGGCGATGCCGTGCGCCAGCTCCGCGTCGCGAGGCGCGCCTTCCCACGAGGGCCGGTCGCGGCCCGCCAGAAAGTCGTCCTCCGACATCCCGCCGTAGTGGGCGAGCGCGGACAGGTCCTCGTAGCGGTCAAGGGTCATGTACATGGCCACCAGAGCGCGGAAGCCCTGCCGGCCGATGAACGCGCCCACCCGCGCCTCCGCCTCGTCCACGACCTCGGGCGTCACCTCCAGCCGGCCCGCGCGATCGTGGGCGATCACCGCGGCCGTCGACATCAGCACCTTGCGGACGGCGCGGGCGCCAAGCCCCTCCAGGGGCCTGCCCGCGCCGCCGAGCGCCGGGATCGTGGGATCGCGCCAATAGCGCGCGGCCAGGCCGGTGGCAGCCGCCTCCATCCGCTGGAGGAGCCCAGGCCCGAAGTCGGCGCTTGCCGCGTCCGCCAGCCAGGGGTCGAGCATCAGCCCGCATTCGAGGAAGACGCGCACATACTCAATGTCCCTGGCGTCGGGCTCCGACACGCGGGACCCTCCCTCACGCTCGGCGGGCAGCCGTGGCCCCCTGTGCGTCAACATCTTCACTGGCGCGATCCCGCATGGCAAGGGTGTCCCGCCAGGAGGCGTCGCGATCGCGGTCTCGCGCGCGGACCGTGGGAGCGAGGGGACGGGCGGCGCCGACGCGGGGCGTCGCTGTGGTGCCGCGCCCAGAGTCCCGGCCATCCGGTCGCTGGCGGCGGGGCTACGAATGGGACCCGAGCCACGCAGGTGGCGGCAGGTCCAGGCGCTTTGCGGCCCACGCCAGCGTGACGGCCAGCTGCGCCCGCTGAAAGGTCCGCAGGCGCGGCAGGCCGGGGATCTCGGCCTCGAAGGCGTTGCGGAGGAAGAAGCCAGCCACCCCCACGACCGCCGCGGTCAGGGCCACCGGATCCACGGGCGCCCGCTCCGCGTACCAGGCGACGAGCTGCTCTGGGGGCGGGCCGCCGTCGACGGTGATGCTCTGCGCGAAGGGCGCCAGATCCAGCTCCGGCTCGCCGGCGCCAGCGGCGGGCCAATCCAGCAGGCACAGGCGTCCGCGAACCCAGCGCAGGTTGTCGGAGCGGGTGTCGTTGTGCAGGATCACGCGCTGGCTGCCGGCCGCGGCGCCGGCCTCGGCCAGCGCGGGACCGGCAGCCGAAAGCCAACGCGCGGCCTCCTCGTCCTCGAAGCCCGCGCCCGCGTCGGAGGGCCAGCCACGCCACTGGGGCCGGTGCAGCCAGTCGGGCGGGCTGGCGCCCGCCGTGCCTTTGTGGAAGTCCGCGTACGCGTGCATGATCTGGCGCGACAGGGGCCGCGTCCAGGGCGGCGCGGTCTTGGGACCCAGGTCCTCCAGCAGGATGGCGTGCCAGCCTGGGAGCGTGAGAAAGCCCAGACAGGCGGGGGCCCAGGCGCCGAGGACAGGGCCCAGCTCGCGATACACCCGCATCTCGCGGACGATTGCCTTCTGCATGAACTCGTTGCCGTCCGGGCCAACGGCCTTGAGGAAGGCGCGGCGGCCATCCCGCAGGCGCAGGCGGAACGTCGGCGTCGGGCCGTAGCCGCCCCAGATGCGCATGGCACGGGCCACGGGGCTGCCCAGGGCCGCCTCGGCGGCTGCGCGCACCTCGGGCGGCAGGGTGCGCCAGGCCGGCTTGGCCTCGATCCCCGTGCGCGACACCGTCAGCTTCCCTTGCGGCCCGTGAGGATGCCGATCGCCTGCCCGAGCCCGGGCCCCAGGCGGCGCACGCGGACATCGCCCAGGCCCGCGGCCTGCAGCAGGCCGGACAGCGCCCGCGAGCTCAGGAACGGCTCCCGCACCAGGGCGTGGAGGACGGCGCCGGCCGGACCGTCGGACACCATGTCAAGGATCCCGACTGCGCCGCCGGCATGCAGCACCCGGGCCGCCTGGCGCAGGCCAGCGGCGGGGTCGCGCCAATGGTGCAGGGAGAGGCTGGTCAGGACGAGGTCGAAGCTGCCGTCCGCCCACGGCAGCTCCTCGGCCCACCCGTGACGGATGTCGCAGCCCGGACAGCGGCGGGCGGCCTCCGCCACCATTGCCGGCGCCGGGTCGATTCCGGCGAGGCGCGCCCCGGGCCAACGGGCGCCTGCCCGTCGCAGCAGGGCCGCCGTCCCGCAGCCGACCTCCAGGATCGCGGCCGGTGCGGAACCGGCCACCGCCCGCAGCAGCGCGGCGTGGACGCTCGCATGCCAGGCGCGCTCCGGCCAGCTGCGATCGTAGCGGCCAGCGCGCCGGTCGAACGCGGCGACGTCGCGGTCAGGCACGGGGCTTCACCGCCTCCAGCAGAAACGGGCGGCTGCTGGCCACGAGCGGCATGGGCACAGCCCGCAGCGCCGCCCGGTAGCCCGCGATGGTGAAGCCGGGGACCTGCCACGGCACGGCCTTCAGGTAGTACGCCAGCGCGCCCGCATCCAAGAACTCCGTGCGCACGACCGCCTCTTCGCCAAGAACCACCCGCAGTCCGGGCTCGCGCAGCTGCTCGGCGGCGACCTGCAGGCTCCAGTCGTGCAGAAAGTACGGCGGCACGCCAAGGGCCGCATTGATCTCCTCGTGACTGCGGCCGCCCACCTGCTGGGTGAGGAAGTGGCCGCCGGGACGCAGCACACGGCCGACCTCCGCCGGGTCGTAGGCCTCGTGCCGGCTGAGCACCAGGTCGAAGCGGGCAGCCGGAAAGGGGAGGGCGTACGCCATATCCTGGCCGGGCACGGGGCGCAGGTCGGACGGGTCGATGGGGACGACGCGCACGCCGAGGGAGGACAACCGGGCCTGGGCCACCGAGACATTGGGCGTGTACGCCTCGACGGCCCATGTGTCCTTGGGCAGGGCATCGCCAAGCGATGCCAGCATCTCGCCGCCACCGGTGCCGAGGTCGAGGAGGCTCGTCGCGGCCTCCGCGAGCGTCGCGGCCCGCGCCGAATAGTCCCAGGGCGGTGGCGCTTCGCGCCACC
>DAHVAF010000002.1 GCA_027314765.1 Clostridia bacterium
GGCGCGTATGCTCTCTTCGTTCGCCTACCGGCGATTTCACAGCCTGCTGCGGTCGCGGGCGGCCCGCGCAGGGGTCGGGGTCATCGAGGTCAACCCGGCGTACACGTCGGTGATCGGCTTGACGAAGTTCAGCTCCGGCTATGGTCTGTCGCCGCACGCTGCCGCGGCAGTGGCGATCGCCCGCCGGGGCCTGAGATTTGGGGAGCGGCTCCGGTCCAGGTCCGCCTTTCCCCTACCCGTGCGGAATCGGGGCAAGCACGTCTGGAGCGACTGGCGCCGTGTGGCCCAGAGGCTGCGTGCCGAGCGGGCGCGCGGTCGGCGTCCCTCCGAGGGAGGCTGCGGCAGGGGGATACCCCTATCCTCGGCGGCACCTGCGGTGGCTTCTGCGCCGCAAGGCCCGCCCTGCGATGGTCTGGCTGCGGTCCCGGGGTGCGATCCCCCGGCGCAAATGGTCGGGAACACTGTTCGCCCGGCGTCGTAATCTGAAGGTGAGCCTATGCCCACCCAAGGTTACGTTCTGAGGAACGGTGCGGACGGAGCAGCATCCCATGGGCACGGGGCACGCCTGCGACGAGCCGGTGACGGCCTCCCTCCTCATCCTCCAGGCGGACCCGGTCGTGCAGGACGCCCTGGGCGCGCTGCCCTGGGGGGCTGCCCGCGCGCTGATCGGGAATGTGACGGAGCGCGCCCGCGCGATCTTCCCCCGCCTGTCGGCGGCGCAGCGCCGCATGCCGATCGCTGTGGAGACCGTCGTGGGTCGCGTGCCAGGGTGACGTGGTGGAGGCCCGGGCGTAGCCCGGGCCTCTCTGAGCTGGTTTGGCCGATTGGCCTGCGGCCGTGGGAATACCGGCCGCTGAGTCTGAGTGCGGATCCTCGGGCCCTATTCGGTTCCGGTTGCCGCACCTTCATCGGGGCGCCGGGTCCCGCGCCGGACCGGGCCGGCTGACACCTCGGCGATGTCCGGCGGAGCTTCGCTCTCCGTCACCGCTCTGCATCCCACCCTCCGCGATCCTTCGCTTCCCGGGTTCAGCGTACCGCGGCGGTCGCAGGCCGCCTACGTCCGTTCGGACCAACCCGCGCAAGCTGGCGCATGGTGGGGTTGTGGAGGAGCGCCGCATGGTCATCGGCCTCGCGGCCCCGCTTCCTCTCGGTCTGGCCGTCGCGGTGAACGTGGCACCGCAGCGGGCTGCGATCGGCGGGACCCTGGCGGCCGTCGTCGACAGCCAGGGCCCGTGGGAAGGCCGGCGCGTTCGCGTCGTCGGCCAGGTGGCCGAGTTCCACGACCCAGGCGCGCCGGCCCACGCCGTCATCGAGGATGCGAGCCAGAATCGCAGCGGCCTGCGGGATCGGGCCACCTGGCGCGGCCTTCCGTAGGCACGGACGCCGGAGGCCGCCCGTGATGGGCTCGGTGGTCGCCGTGGGGACCGTGGCCTTGCACCCCCACTTCGGCCTCCACCTCGCCAACGCACGGCTCACGCCGATGCATCCGGCAGGGCCTGCGCCGTCCATGGCGACGGGGACCGGCGCCGCGACCTCCACGCCAGCGCGCCGCTGACGGCGGCGCCCGCGAGTCCGACCGCGCCGAAGGTGGCGGCGATGCCGAGGCCAAGCGCCAGGCCCCCGGCCAGCAGCGCCCCGCCGGAGCGCGCGGCGGAGACGGCGGCCTGGCGGGCGGCCATCGTCCGCCCGAGGAGGCCGTCGGGGACCGTCACCTGATACGTGGTGTTTGCGCGAATGAGGAACAGGCCCGTGAAGAAGCCGGCCAGCGCCTGCAGAAGGTACGCCCAGCCCATGGTGGGTGCGACCGCCATGGCCGCCGTCGACAGGCAGAACAGCGGAACGCTCGCCCAGATCAGGGCGGGGCGCGCGCGCTGCGCGAGCCACGCGGCAACGATCGCGCCAGCCGACACCGACGACTCGAGGAGGCCCACGCCGGCAGACCCGCCGTGGAGGCGATCGATCACGAGGGGCACGAACAGCACCAGGAAGACCGTGTCCGTCGCCCAGAGGGCCGCCAGCAGCGCGGCGATGACGCTGAGCGCAGGTCGGCGCCGGATCTCGCGCCAGCCGGCCGCCAGGGAGGTGGCGGCGGCACCGTGACCCGCCACCGCCGGCCCGGAGCGGCAGGGCCGCGATGCAGGCCGCACAGAGAGCGAACGAGAGCCCGTCCAGGGCCATGGCCTGCGGGGCGCCGAGCGCGGCGATCACCAGCCCGCCGATGCCGGGACCGATCAGGTGGGCGGCCTCCGAGGCGCCATAGAGCAAGCTGTTCGCCCGCGGCAGCGCCCGCGGCTCCACCAGGCGCGGCAGCGACGCCGAGCTGGCGGGACCGTACGCCGTGCTCAGCCCGCCGGTCGCCACGTACACGGCGGCCAGCACCCAGGCCGGCAGGTCGTGCACCATGGCCAGCCCCAGCGGCACGGCGGTCAGCGCCGCCCGCGCCAGGTCGAGGGTCACCATCAGCCTGCGGCGGTCATAGCGGTCCGCGAGCGGCCCTGTCAGTGTCCGCGCCGCGCTGAGCGCTGCCCAGTAGACGGCGTAGGTGGCGGCGAGCGCCGCCACGCTGCCCGTCTGCGCGTAGATCTGCCAGAGCACGCCGATGGTGAGGAAGCCGTCGCCGAAGCGGCTGACGGTGAGGCCGGTAAAGAGCAGCCAGAAGCGGCGGTCTAGCCGCGCACCCACGCCTTCAGCCAGCCGATGTGCCCCTGGTGCAGGATGGAGTGCTCGTCCGTAGCCAAGGACGGCGAAGGCCGTGCGTGATGCACTGCAGCGCCCAGCGCGGGGTCACCTCGTACCCATGCCAGGCCGGCAGGGCCTGCGCAAGGTCGCCATCGCCGAGCGCCGCGGTGTGGGCGTGGATCTCGTCCTGGACGCGCGCATACCGCGCCAGCAGCGCCTGCGCCGTCTCGCCCTTCACCGCGGGGATGCGGCCGCTGGCGTCGCGCGCCGGCCCGAGACCGGCCGGCGCTTCCCGCCCCTGCAGGTGGGCGAGCCAGGTCATGTCCACGTGGGCGAGGTGCGCCAGCAGACTGGCGGTCGTGTTGCGGTCGCCCCTGGGGCCGGCGTACTCGAGCTCACTCTGCGTCATGTCGCCGGCAAGTCGCCCCAGCCGGGCGAACGCGTCCGCGATCTGCGCGTCGAGCAGGGCCACCGCCGGCGTGGCCACGGGGCTCACCAGATCGACCTTCAGGGCCGTCCCCCTCCCCCGGAACGAAAATAAGGCGGCCGCGCGCATGCGCGGCCGCGCGCGAAACAGTCCCCTCAGCCGAGCCCGCCCTCGATCTCCAGCTCGATCAGGCGGTTCAACTCGACGGCGTACTCCATCGGCAGCGACTTCGCGAAGGGCTCGATGAAGCCCATCACGATCATCGTCGTGGCCGTCTGCTCGTCAAGGCCGCGCGAGCGCAGGTAGAACAGCTGCTCCTCGCTGATCTTGCTCACGGAGGCCTCGTGTTCCAGGGCGACGTCGTCCTCCTCGATCTCGATGAACGGGATCGTGTCGGAGGCGCTCTCGGCGTCCATGATCAGGGCGTCGCACTTCGTGTTGTTGCGGCTGCGCGGGCAGTTGTCGGCGATGCTCACCAGGCCGACGTACGTCGTCTTGCCGCCATGGGCGCTGATCGACTTGTTGATGATCGTCGAGGTCGTCTCCGGCGCGGCGTGCACGGCCTTGCCGCCGGCGTGCTGGTGCATGCCCTTGCCGGCGTAGGCCACGGAGAGGATGTCGCCGCGGGCGCCACGGCCCATCAGGTAGACGGAGGGGTACTTCAGCGTCAGCTTGCTGCCGATGTTGCCGTCGACCCACTCCATCGTGCCGTTCTCTTCGACCACGGCGCGCTTGGTCACCAGGTTGTAGACGTTGACGGACCAGTTCTGGATCGTGGTGTAGCGGCAGCGGGCGCCCTTTTTGACCAGGATCTCGACGACGGCGGAGTGCAGGGAGTCGGAGGAGTAGGTCGGCGCCGTGCAGCCTTCGACGTAGTGCACGAACGAGCCGGGCTCACAGATGATCAGCGTGCGCTCGAACTGGCCCATGTTCTCCGTGTTGATGCGGAAGTAGGCCTGGAGCGGGATGTCGACCTTCACGCCCTCCGGCACCCAGATGAAGCTGCCGCCTGACCACACGGCCGAGTTGAGCGCGGCGAACTTGTTGTCCTCCGGCGGGATCATCGTGCCGAAGTACTCTCGGAAGATCTCGGGCTGCTCACGCAGTGCCGTGTCCGTGTCCAAAAAGAGGACGCCCTGCTTCTCCAGGTCCTTGCGGATGCTGTGGTAGACGACCTCAGACTCGTACTGGGCCGAGACGCCGGCCAGAAACTTCCGCTCGGCCTGAGGGATGCCCAGACGGTCGAAGGTATTCTTGATGGTGTCGGGGACGTCGTCCCACGACCTGGCGTTCTTCTCCGTCGGGCGCACGTAGTAGCGGATGTTGTCGAAGTCGAGCTCGGACAACTCCTCGGAGCCCCAGGCCGACTTCAGCGGCATGGGCTTTTGATAGAAGACCTCCAGGGCGCGCAGGCGGAAGTCGGTCATCCACTCCGGCTCGCCCTTCATGGCCGAGAGCTCGCGCACGATCTCGGGGTTCAAGCCCTTGCCGGACTTGAACGTGTAGTTTTCCGGGTCGTGGAACCCGTACTTGTAATCCTCCATCTGGAGCGGGGTCTTGGTTTCTGCCATAACTGGGTCGTCCCCTTATCGGCGAAATCCTACTGCGGCGCTGTGCTTTCGTCGTTCATGCTACGACTGGGCGGCGGAGGTGTCAACTTGGGTCGGGCGCGGCGCGCTTTCGCGCGCCGCGTTTGCATGCGCTAGCAGCAGCGGCCTGGGTTGGGCGGCGCCACAGACGGCGACGCCTTCGGTTTCGTCGCGGCGTGGGCGGGGGAGCATTCAGAGGCCGATCTCCCGCAGCGAGCGCGAGAAGCGGCCGCCGGCCGCGGTGAGGAGCTTTCTGTCCTGGGTGATGAGGCTGCAACCGACCTGACGGGCGAGAAAAAGGTAGGCCGCGTCATAGACCGTCAGGCCCTCATCGACCGCCATCGCGACAACGCCTGCGAGGTCCGCCGGATCGAGCGAGATCGTGGCAACCGGTGCGGCGCCCATCCACCGGATGGTCCGTGACAGTCGCTCGCCGTCGGCAGCGAGGCCGTGCCGGAGCGCGTGGGCCACCTCATACCAGAACAGGTCAGGGACGATAAGGCTCAGCTCGTCCCGCTCGGCCTGCGCGAACAAATCGCGCGCCGCGCTCGACCACGGCTCGTCAAACGCGCCGGCGACGGCGACGCTTGCGTCGATGACGAACGCCGGCGTGTACGGCACCCCCGCTTCGCGGAGGCGCCACAGGCCGCTCACCGGCTGTCCCGCCAGTGGCGGATCTCAGCCACCACATCCATCGGACCATTGAGCGCGGCCAGCGCGCGACCTTCCTGCAGCCACGCTTCGATGTCCGCCTTGCCGGTCGGGACATGCCGGACGGCGGATCGGGCAAAACGATGGATGGCCTCACGGATGACGGCACTTCGCGAGAGGCCCGTGCGCGCGCCGAGCTCCTCCAGGAGCGTGAGATCCTCCGGCTCAAGGGTGATGTTCACGCGCTCCACCTACACACCTCCGTGCACCCTTGAAGTGTGTATCAAAGTGGCGAAGACTGTCAACCGCCGATGCGCATCTCGCGCAGCCGCGGCAGCAGCCAGATGGCAGCGGCCAGCGCCCCGGCGCCGAGCGCGGCGGCCGCCGCCAGCGAGGGCGAGGCCCCGCGCGCCAGCGCAAGGTGCTGCACCCAGCGGGCCACCACGGCCAGCACGGCGGCCGCAACCACGGGACCCAGCAGCAGGGCCTTCAGGTCGGGAGTGGCACCCGTGCGCCGGGCCACGGCGGCGACGTTGCCGGCGGCCGTGACGAGCCAGCCCGTCACGGCGGCCCAGGCGACGCCCGTCGTGCCGAGGGGCACCGTCAGCGCGACGATCAGGCCGATGCGCACGCAGGTGCCCGCCAGCAGGGGCGGCAGCTGGGCCTGGGGCGTGCCTGCGCCCGTCATGGCCGCGGCGGCGACCGTCGAGAAGCCGAGGGGCACGGCTACCCAGGCGGCCACGACCAGGGGCGTGCCGGCGGCGGCGTCATGGTAGAGCAGGGCGCAGAGCGGGTGGGCGAGCAGCGAGAGGGCGGCGGCCGACGGCAGGCTGACGGCGGCGGCCCAGAGGTAGGCCTGGGCGATGTGGGCGCGGACGCGGTCGGGCCGGCCCTCGGCCATGGCGGCCGAGACGGCGGGCAGCAGCGTGGCGGCGATGGCCCCGTAGAGCACCAGGGCGGCAGTGGCCAGCGGCATCGCCATGCCCAGGAGCTCGCCAAGCAGCGCCGTCGCCGCGTCCAGGCCATGCCCCGTGGCACCCAGCCGCCACAGGATCAGGGCCGGGTCGATGGCGGCCGTGACGCCGACAAACGTGGTCGCGGCCCACGTGGGGATGCCCGTGCCCAGCAGGCGGGCGTAGTGGGTGCGGTTCGGCGAGGCGGCGCCGCCGCGTGGACGGCGCAGGACGGCCAGGGCCAGGATCGCGCCGGCCGCCGGCCCCCACGCCAGGGCGGCCGCCACCCGCGGGCTGGGGGCGTCGAGCAGCAGCCAGGCCAGGGCGATGGCGACCACCACGCGCACCAGCTGCTCCAGCGTGTTGCTGGCGGCGACGCGGTCGAGCTCGCCGATGGCCGTGTACCAGGCGCGGCGGCCGCCCAGGACCACACCCGCGGCCATGGCCAGCGCGAGCACGCGCACGATGGGCGCGGAGCTGGGCTCACCCAGGAAGCGGGCGACAGGCGATGCGAACAGGGCGAGGGCGGCGCCGCCCAGCAGGGCCGCCACGGCCAGCAGCCGCTCCGTGGCGCGCCGGAAGCGGAGAGCCTCGGCGCCGTCGCCGCGGGCCAGCGCGCCGGGCGCCCAGAACGTGAGGCCCGTGGGCACGCCGAGGCCGAGGAAGTTCATGCCGGCGCCCACCAGCGGCAGAGCCAGCTCATAGAGGCCCATCGTCTCGGCGCCCAGCCAGCGCGCCACCAGCAGCCGCTGAATCGCGCCGAGGACCTTGGTCAGGCCGCCGGCAAGCGCCAGGGCGAGGGCGCCGCGCGTCATGCCCGGCCGAGGCTTCATGAGGAGGCTCTATGCGGGGCGGGGCGGGGAAAGTAATGCGCAAAGAACCGAGGCGGCCTCCTTTGCGGGATGCCGCCTCGCTAGTGGATGGGTTCAGCCCCGCCCGGAGCCGCCAAGCGCCCCGTCACCGGCTGCGCGACTTGCGCTTGCGCGCGTTGGCCGACTTCTTCTTCTTCGCGACGCTCGGCTTATCGTAGAACTCGTGCTTCCGGGCTTCCTTGAGCACCCCGCTCTTGGCGATCTGGCGCTTGAAGCGGCGGAGGGCGGCGTCCAGGGACTCGTTCTCGCCAACCTTGACTTCTGACATCCGCAATCCCTCCCTCCGCTTGGGTCTCGCTGCGCGGGCCGGTCATCCGGGCGGCCAGTTCATCTGCCGGCCGCCCAGGATGTGCAGGTGGAGATGACTGACGGTCTGGCCGCCGTCGGGGCCGGTGTTGACGACCACCCGGTAGCCGCCGCCCAAGCCCAGCGTGGACGCCAGGCCCGCGGCGACCGTCAGCAGCCGTCCCGCCAGGGCTGGGTCATGCAGATCGTCCAGCGAGGCCACGTGACGGCGGGGCACCACCAGCACGTGCGTCGGCGCCTGCGGCGCCACGTCCGCGAACGCCACGATCGTGTCGTCCTCGAAGACCCGCCGGCTGGGGATCTCGCCGTTGACGATTCGGCAGAACAAGCAGTCCACGAGTTCACATTCGCGGCTGAGACCGGGATCCCTTCACGAGTTCCCCACAATGGGACCGGCCGGTCCGAGGGCACCCGGCAGCCACCGATGGCGGAGGCCATGCGCGATGCATGGTGGATGCCCGAGGCCGCCAAGGGCAGCCGCGGATGGCGAAGGCCGCCCGCGGGATGGGCTCAGCGGTCGAAGCGGCGGCGGGCACGGTCCTCGGACCTCTCCAGGGCCAGGTCGATCAGGCGGCTGACCAGCTCGCGGTAGGGCAGGCCGGAGGCTTCCCACATCTTGGGGTACATGCTGGTGGGCGTGAAGCCCGGGATCGTGTTCGCCTCGTTCACCAACAGCTCGCCCGTGTCGCGGCGCAGGAAGAAGTCCACACGGGCCATGCCCGCCAGGTCGAGGACCTCGAAGACCCGCACCGCCAGGGCCTGGACCTGGGCGGCGACGCCGGATGGCAGACGAGCGGGCACCTCCAGCCGCAGCCGCTGGTCCTCGTACTTCGCCGTGTAATCGTACCAGTCGCCGGGCGGGATGGCCTCGCCGGGCAGGGAGGCAACCGGCTCGTCGTTTCCGAGCACGCTGCACTCGACCTCGCGGGCGCCCGGAACGAAGGCCTCCACCAGGATCCGCCGGTCGTAGGAGGCGGCCAGGTCCATGGCCACCGCCAGCTCGCCGCGGTCGCGCGCCTTGCTGATGCCGACGCTGCTGCCGAGGTTGCATGGCTTCACGAAGCAGGGCAGGCCGAAGGCGGCCTCCAGGCGGCTGAGCACGCCCTCGCGCTCCGCCTCCCACTGGCCGCGGCGCACGATCTCATACCGCGCCGTCGGCAGGCCGTGGCTGCGGAAGGCGTCCTTCATGGCGCCCTTGTCCATGGCCAGGGCCGAGCCCAGCACGCCCGCGCCGACGTACGGCACGCCCGCGAGCTCGAGAAAGCCCTGGATGGTGCCATCCTCGCCATTGGGCCCGTGAAGGACCGGAAAGACGACATCGACGCCGGTCCCGTCCAGGCCCTCGGCGATCGACACCGAGGACGGCGGTGCGGCCATCAGGGCAGCCGAATCCGCCACGCCATCGGTCCCGGGGGTGAGCGCGGCTGACGCGTCCGCCGGACGCAGCCAGCGCCCGCCGCGCGTGATGCCGATCAGGACAGGCTCGTAGCGAGCCGGATCCAGGGCGGCCAGGATGGAGCGGGCCGAGGCGAGCGAGACCTCATGCTCGCCCGAGCGGCCGCCAAAGATGATGCCGACGCGAACGCGGCGCAACGACGCAACCTCCCGCCACACGCGACTCCGCCGACGGAGCCGGTTGGTGTCATTCTATGCCGGGTGCGGGCGGCAAGCCGAGATGCAGGCCCACCCATCCAGGGTATCGGGCGGCGAAGCTGCCATTCCCAGCCCCCGCAGGGCGGCCGCCACCCGCTCGGCCTCGCCCGCCACGATCCCCGACGCGATGAGGACGCCGCCCGGCGCCACAAGCCCCGCTTCCTGCGCCGCCAGAGCCATGTGGAGGTCCGCCGTGAGGTTTGCGACCACGATCTCACAGGGCTGGGCAATCCGCTCGGGCCCGCCCTCCCATACAGTTACGTGATCCGCCACGCCGTTGCGGTCCACATTCTCCCGCGCGGCCCGCACAGCCACCGGATCGATGTCGACGGCCCACACCCGCACCGCGCCCAGCCGCGCCGCGGCGATGGCCAGGATCCCGGACCCGGTGCCCAGGTCCGCGACGGTGCAGCCGGCTCGCACCCGCTCCTCCAGTTGGCGCAGACACATCACCGTGGTCGCGTGCGTTCCTGTACCGAAGGCCATGCCGGGGTCGAGGCGGATGACCGCGTCGTCGGGCTGCGGCGCGTACGGCTCCCACGACGGCGCGATCACCACGCGTCCCACCCGCGTCACATGCCAGAACCGCTTCCAGGCGTTGGCCCAGTCCTGGGTGTCGACCACGCGCGTGCCGATGTCCCAGGTGCCCGGCGCGACGCTTTCCAGGCCCGCCCGCAAGTCCTCCACGCGCGCGGCCAGGCGCGCGTCCTGCGGCAGCCAGACGCGGACGAGGGCCACAGCCTCGTCGTCCACGGCGAGGCCGCCCGCACCGAGCTCATGGAGGAAGCTGCAGGTCGCGTCGAGGGTCTCCGGCGGGACCTGGATCGAGAGCTCGACGTAGCTCAATGGCCGAGGATCTTGCGGAATGGCCGGCGGGCGGAGCCCGCCGCCTCCCCACGCAGCTCAGCGAGGCGCTGCAGCAGCTCGCGCTCCTGGGCCCGCAGCCCGCGCGGGATCTCCACCTCGACCACCAGGCGGTGGTCACCGCGCCCGCGGCCGTGCAGGTGCGGGATGCCATGGCCCCGCAGCCGCAGGACGGTCCCGGGCTGCGTGCCCTCCGGCACCGCCACCTCGACCGGCCCGTCCAGGGTGTCGGCCTCGAGCGTGCAGCCGAGGGCCGCCTGCGTCACGCTGAGCTTCAGCCCGCTGACCACGTCCTCGCCCTCGCGCCGGAAGCGCGCGTGCGGGCGCACATGGACCATCACATAGACGTCGCCCGCCGGCCCCCCGGCGCCGCCCGCCTCGCCCTCACCCGCCAGGCGCAGCCGCGCGCCGTCGTCGACCCCTGCGGGCACATGCACCCGCAGCGTGCGCCGCCGGCGCAGCCGCCCGCTGCCGCGGCAGGCGTGGCAGGGCTGGTCGATGAACTGGCCGCGGCCGCCGCAGTCGGGGCCGGTCTGCACGGTGACGAACTGGCCGAAGGGGGTGTTGCGCCCCATGCGCACCTGGCCGACCCCGTTGCACGTCGGGCAGGCCCGCGGGGGGCTGCCCGCTTCCGCGCCGCTGCCGCCGCAGGTCGCGCATGCCTCCTCGCGGCCGACGTCGATCTCCTTGTCGCAGCCCAGGGCCGCCTCCTCGAAGGAGAGCTCCATGTCGGCCCGCAGGTCGCCGCCCTTGGCCGGCCCGCGCCGCCGCTGGCGCGTCCCGATGCCGCCGCCGAAGAACTGCTCGAAGATGTCCTCGAAGCCGAGGCCGCCGAGATCGCCAAAACCGACCGGGCCCGCGCCCCCCGCCGCATCGCCGGCGGCCGCGCCCACGCCGGAGTGCCCGAGCTGGTCGTACTGGGCGCGCTTCTGTGGGTCGCTGAGAATGGCGTAGGCCTCGCTGACCTCCTTGAACTTCTCGGCCGCCGAGGCGTCGTCCGGGTTGGCGTCCGGGTGGTAGCGCCGCGCCAGCTGGCGGTAGGCCTTCTTGAGGTCGTCCGGGCCGGCGCCGCGGCTCACGCCCAGGACCTCGTAGTAGTCGCGCTTGCTCGCCACGGCCCGGCACCTCCCCTCAGGTCAAGTCATCGCTTCGAACATGCTGAACCGCCAGCGCGATGGCGCTGGCGGCACAAACGGTCCGCGGGTGTCCGCCGCGCCTTTTAAGGTTTTTGTTCGGCTTCGGCGTCCGCGGTGGGGCCCTGCCCGCTGCTGCCGCTCGACCCCTGGCTCTGCCCGCTCGCCGCGTACGCGGCCGCGGACAGCTCGTAAAGCGCCTGGGACAGGGCCTCGCTGTCGCGCTTCAGGGCCTCGGTGTCATCGCCGGCCAGGGCCTTCTTCAGCTCGGCGACGGCGGCCTCCACCTTGCTGCGCGGCTCGGGGGCGGCCTTCTCCCCAAGGTCCTTCAGCGTCTTCTCGGCATTATACACCAGGCCATCGGCGGCATTCCGCGCCTCGACGGACTCCTGGCGCTTTTTATCCTCCTCGGCGTGGGCCTCGGCCTCGCGCATCATCCGCTGCAACTCTTCCTCCGCGAGCTTGCCGCCGCCCTGGACGGAGACCTGCTTGGCCTTGCCCGTGGCCATGTCCTTGGCCGTCACGTTGACGACGCCGTTGACGTCGATGTCGAAGGTGACCTCGATCTTCGGCACGCCGCGCGGGGCGGGCGGGATGCCCTCCAGCATGAAGCGGCCGAGGGACTTGTTGTCGGCCGCCATGGGCCGCTCGCCCTGCAGGACGTGGATCTCGACCTGCGTCTGGCCGTCGGCGGCCGTGGAGTAGACCTGGCTGCGCGAGGTCGGGATCGTGGTGTTGCGGTCGATCATCTTGGTGAAGACGCCGCCCAGGGTCTCGATGCCCAGGGACAGCGGCGTGACATCGAGCAGCAGCACGTCCTTGGCGTCCACCTCGCCGCCGATGACGCCGGCCTGCACGGCGGCGCCCAGGGCGACGACCTCGTCCGGATTGATGCCCTTGTAGGGCTCCTTGCCGAAGAGCTGCTTCACGGCCTCCTGCACGGCCGGGGTGCGGGTGCTGCCGCCGACCAGCAGCACGCGGTGGATGTCGGACGGCTTCAGGCCGGCATCCGCCAGGGCCTGCTGGCACGGGCCGACGGTGGCCTGGACCAGGTCGGCCGTCAGCTCGTTGAACTTGGCGCGCGTGAGCGTGCTGTCCAGGTGCTTGGGGCCGGAGGCATCCGCCGTGATGAACGGCAGGTTGATGTTGCTCTGCAGCACGCTCGACAGCTCGATCTTGGCCTTCTCGGCCGCCTCGCGCAGCCGCTGCAGGGCCATGCGGTCCTTGCGCAAATCGATGGCCTGGTCGCGCTGGAACTGGTCGGCCACGTGGTCGACGATCCGCTGGTCGAAGTCGTCGCCGCCGAGGTGGTTGTTGCCCGAGGTGGCCTTGACCTCGAAGACGCCCTCGCCGAGGTCCAGGATCGAGACGTCGAAGGTGCCGCCGCCCAGGTCGAAGACCAGGATCGTGTGGTCCTCGCTCTTGCCCTTGTCCATGCCGTAGGCGAGGGCGGAGGCGGTGGGCTCGTTGATGATGCGCACGACCTCGAGGCCGGCGATGCGGCCAGCGTCGCGGGTGGCCTGGCGCTGCGAATCGTTGAAGTAGGCGGGGACGGTGATGACCGCCTTGTCGACGGTGCCGCCCAGGTAGGCCTCGGCGTCCGACTTCAGCTTCTGCAGGATCATGGCCGAGATCTCCTGCGGCGTGTACTCCTTGTCGCGGATGCTGACCAGGACCGTACCGTCGCGGCCCGCGCGGGTCTTGTAGGGCACGCGCTTGGACTCGGCCGTGACCTCGTCGAAGCGGCGGCCCATGAAGCGCTTGATGGAGGACACCGTGTTCTCGGGGTTGGTGATGGCCTGGCGCTTGGCGACCTGGCCGACCAGGCGCTCGCCGTCCTTGCTGAAGCCGACGACGGACGGGGTGAGGCGGCTGCCCTCCGCGCTCGGGATCACGGTGGGCTCGCCGCCCTCCATGACGGCCACCACCGAGTTCGTCGTGCCGAGGTCGATGCCGATGATCTTGCTCATGTGTCAGAATCCCTCCCGGACGAGGCCCTCCGCCACCGTCACCAGCGCGGGGCGCAGCAGAATCCCCCTGAAAGTGTAGCCCCGGCGCTCGACCTTGACGACCTGGCCGTCGCCGTACTCCGCGGACGGCACGGAGGCGACCGCCTCGTGCAGATTGGGGTCAAAGGGCGTGCCGGCGCCCACCTCGATCTCCTCCAGGCCGCTGCGGCGGTAGACCTCCTGCTGGCGGCGGCGGGCCAACTCGACGCCGCGCTTGAGGGCGTCGACATCCCCGGAGGCCAGGAGCGCCCGCTCGAAGTCGTCGTCGGACTCCAGGAGCTGATCGATCAGACCCTTCCTGGCGTCGTCCTGCCAGCGGGCCTGGTCGGCCTGCATGCGCCGGCGGAGGTTCTCGAAGTCGGCCTGGATCCGGGCGCGGGCCGCACGCTCTTCGTCGGCGCGCGCTTTGGCCACGGCCAGCTCGCCGCGGAGGCGCTCGCCTGCCGTCCGGAGCTCGGCGATCTGGGCGCGAAGGGCGGATCCCACGGGGTCCTCCCGTGCGATTGCGGGGTCAGCGGACGGATCCTCCTCCGCGCTCTCCTCGGGCAGGGCGCCCGTCTCGCCCAGAACCTCCTCGACCTCGGCCTCCGTCCGGCCCTGGACCGCGTCACCCCGGACCGCGTCGCCCCGGACCGCGTCACCCCGGACCGCGTCACTGGACGCGGGCGGCGCCGCGTCATGCTCCTCCGTCATCTTGGCCATCCTCCCCCGGCTCGGCGGGGGCGGCGCCCGGGCTGTCGGAACCCGCGAGGACGCTCGTCATGCCGTTGGCCACCAGCTCGACCACCTTCATCACCGTACGATAGTTCATGCGCTTGGGACCCAGAACGCCGATGCGGCCGATCACGCGCCCCGGCGCCACGTAGAGCGCCGTGACGAGGCTGCAGTCCTCCATCTCCTCGACCTGCAGCTCGCGGCCGATGGCCACGCCCACGGGACCCGCATCGGCGAGCGCCGGCATCCCGAGCAGCTGCTCGACGATCTGCTCGCGCTCCAGGGCCCCGAGCACGGCCTGCGCCTTGGGCACGTCGTGGAACTCGGGCTGCTTCAGGAGGTTTCTCGCGCCGTCGACCCACAGGCGGTCGGGCGCCGCCGGCTCCGGCTCGCCGAGCCAGGCCAGGACCTGCTCGATGAGCTGGCGGAACTGGCCCAGCTCGCCCTGCAGGCCACGCAGCCGCACCAGGCTGGCCCCGCCGAGCGCGGCGCCTTCGAGGCGGCGGCTCAGCGTGCCCGCGATGTGCTCGAGCTCGGCGGCGGGCAGGTCGGGTCCGAGGGCCACCGCCTTGCTGCGCAGGCTGCCGTCCTCGCCGACCACGATCAGCAGGGCCCGCTCGTGGTCAAGCAGCACGGCGCGCACGGCCCGGATGTGGACCACGGGGCCTTCGGCGCGGCTGGCGATCGCCAGGCAGTCCGTCATCTCGGCCAGCAGGCGGGCGGCCTGGCGCATCACGTCCTCCATCATGCGCGCCTTGAGGGCGAGCACGCGGCGGACCGCCTCGCGGCTGAGCTCGGCATCGGCGGCCGAGGTCATCAGGCTGTCGACGTAGTAGCGGTAGCCCTTGTCCGAGGGCACGCGGCCGGCGGACGTATGGGGCTGCTCGAGGTAGCCCATGCCCTCGAGGTCGGCCATCTCGTTGCGGATGGTGGCCGGGCTGACGCCAAGGCCATGGGCGCGCGCCAGCGTCCGCGAGCCCACGGGCTCCGCGGTGCGGATGTAGTCGTCGATGATCGCCTGCAAAACCTTCTGCTTTCTGGGATCCATTCCCGTCTGCTCCCGCTTGTTAGCACTCTCCGCCGTCGAGTGCTAATTCGACTTAGACGATAGCATCCGTGCCAAATCGGTGTCAATGCGCGACGGGCGCGGCTGGGGGCGGGGCGGCGCGGGCGCTCACCCGAAGGGAGCGCGACCATCGGGGTATGGCCGCGCGTTGTCGCCCGGCCTGATCCAGAGGGGCTGGTGGCGGATGCGCGCGTGGCGGCCTCGGAGATGGCCGCGCGCTGTGGCCTCGGCACCTGCCGCGCGAAGTGGCCGGGCCGCAACTGGCAGATCTGGCGCCCGCAAACCCTGCGGGCCGCTTCCGCTGGCGTGCGGTCAGATGGCCCACCGGCGCCCCCACCGCCATCCGCCGCGGGCCACCGGTTCGCTGCTGCGGGCCCGCCAACCACGCGCGCCGCCTCCGCCGGCCTGCGGCCGGATCGCGGGCCAGGCGCCGGCAGCCACGGCGTGAATGCGGGTTCGTTCCCCCCGCGATGACTCGCCTGCGCCGGTCCCCCCGGCCTGAAGCCCCTGGCCACCACGCTCGGCCCCCCACCCCCCAGGCCCGCTTCGCTGAACTTTCACCCGCCAATCCCGATATCTTCACATGAAAGCCCGTATTGACGCGGCATGAGAGCGGCGCGCGGCGTCGAATTCCTTCGCAGCGCGAGGAGGACGTTTATGACGGCGCAGCGGCGGGGACTTCGGGGCGGGGTTGCCATGATGCTCGCCGCGGCGGCGCTGACCGTCACGGCCTGCGGCGGCGCGACGGCACCCGCCGGCAGCCCGGGCTCGGGATCGGGCGCGAGCACCACGGCCACGACCACGGCCACCGTGCCCGCGGCCGGCGCGAAGACCCTGACGGTCGCGATCCCCGGCGACCCCATCGGCTTTGACCCCTACCTCACGGCCGACGCCAACACCGTCGCCCTCACGTGGAACCTTTACGACCAGCTGGTCACGGTGGACGCCAAGGGCAACCTGCAGCCGGACCTCGCGACAAGCTGGTCGTATTCCGCCGACGGCAGGACCCTCACCTTCCACCTGCGGTCCGGCGTGCGCTTTGACGACGGCCACACCCTGACGTCCGCCGACGTCAAGTCGAGCTTTCAGCGCATGCTCGACCCCGCGACCAAGGACCCGGACGCCTCCGACTACAGGGTGATCGCCTCGATCGACACCCCCGACCCCAGCACCGTGGTGATGCACCTGAGCAGCTACGACGCGGCGCTGCTGTCGGACCTGGCCCTGCCCTTCGCGGCCATCGAGCCGGCCGGAGTCGATCTCGCGACGCTGAAGACCAAGCCCGACGGCACGGGCCCGTACGAGCTCTCCAGCTGGACCCCGGGCCAGGACGTCGTGCTGAAGGCGAACCCCCACTACTGGCAGCCCGGCCTGCCCCACATCCCCACGGTCGACCTGAAGATCGTGCCCGACCCCGCCACCCAGATCGCCGACCTGCTGGCCGGCAGCATCGACCTCCTGCCGGGCCTCTCCGGCCAGCAGGCCAGCCAGCTCAAGGGCAATAGCGGCGTCACGCTCACCTCGGCACCCTCCGGCAACATCCAGATCATGGCCATCAACAACGCGCGCAAGCCCTTCAACGACGTGCGCGTGCGCCAGGCGCTCAGCCTCGCGGTCAACCGCGACGCGGTCGTCCAGGGCGCGTGGTTCGGCTACGCGACGCCCGTCGGCACGTTCCTGCCGCCCAATAGCCCGTACTACTCGCCGCAACCCACGCCCTACGACCCGGCCAAGGCCAAGCAGCTGCTGGCGCAGGCCGGCTACCCGAACGGCTTCAGCAGCGTCCTCGACCTGCCCTCGCTCTATCCGGTGCACGTGCAGACCGGCCAGGTCATCGCGGCGCAGCTGGCCCAGATCGGCGTCCAGCTGAAGCTGAACCAGGTCGAGTGGGCCACCTGGCTCAGCCAGGACTACGCAAAGCGCCAGTACGACCTGACGATCATCAGCCACACGGGGCGCCTGGATCCCGACACGCTGCTCGTGCGCTTCACATCCACCTACCCGTACAACTACGAGAACTATAGAAACCCGGCCTACGACACCCTGATCGCGCAGGGCCGCGCCACCCAGGATGTGGCCAAGCGCAGGCAGATCTACGCCCAGGCGCAGCAGATCCTGGCCACGGACGTCCCCGCCGTCTTCCTGGACGTGTCGGACAACATCGCCGCCATGCTGCCCTCGGTCAGCGGCTGGCGGTGGCTGCCCCTGGCCGTCGAGCAGCTCGCCCAGGTGCAGATGAAGTAGGATGGCCCGCTTCGCCGCCGTGCGCGCGGGGAGCGCGGCGCTGACCCTGCTGGTGATGACGGCCGTCACCTTCATCGTCCTGCAGGTGCTGCCGGGCAACCCCGCCCTGCTCATCCTCGGCATGGACGCCGACCCGGCCGCCGTGGCGCGCGTCAACGCCGCCCTCGGCCTGAACCAGCCCCCGCCCGTCCGCTACGGCCTCTGGCTCTGGGGCGCCCTGCACGGCAGCCTCGGCACCTCGCTCCAGTTCAGCCAGCCCGTCACGACCCTGCTGCTGCAGCGCCTTCCGCTGACCCTGTCGTTGACCGCCATGGCCGCCGGCTTTGCCCTGCTGATCGCCCTGCCCCTGGGCATGGTGGCGGCCGTGCGCCGCGGCGGACTGCTCGACCTGCTGGCCGACGCGCTGGCGCAGGTCGGGGCGGCCGTGCCGGCCTTCTGGCTCGGCATCATCGTGCTGATGGCGTTCGCCGTGCGCCGGCACTGGTTTCCCGCCGGGAGCTTCCCGGGCTGGAACCACCCCGGCGCGGCGCTGCTCGCCCTGCTGCTGCCGGCCGTGGCCCTGGGCGTGGCCCGGGCCGCCGTGCTGACGCGGCTGCTGCGCCAGAGCGTCTCCGAGGCCCTGCATCAGGACTTCGTGCGCACGGCCCGCGCGAAGGGCGTGCCCCCGGGGCGCATTTTGTGGCGGCACGCGCTTCGCGCGGCCGCGATCGCCCCCCTCACAGTGTTTGGGCTGCAGGTGGGCGAACTGCTCGCCGGCAGCATCGTGATCGAGAACGTGTTCTCCCTGCCAGGCCTTGGCCGGCTCGTGCTCTACGCGATCTCGACCCGGGACCTGCCCACGCTGGAAGGGTGCGTCCTGCTGATCGCCACCCTGGTGATGCTCGCGAACTTCGCGGTCGACCTGCTCTACGCGGTGCTCGACCCGCGCCTCCGGAGCGCCGCATGACCCGCGCAAGGTTCGCGGCAGGCGTCCTGCCCGCTGGCGTGGTGCGCTCGCCGCAGACGGCCCGACCCCTGGGCCGGCCGCTCGCTCCGTGCCTGCGGAGGGACGCGTGACGCCACCAGCGGCCACGGAGGCCGCTCCCGCCGTCCGGGGGCGCCGCCTGCGCCGCACGACCGCTCCGCTCTGGATCGGCGGCGTGCTGGCCGCCGCCGTCGTCACGGCCGCCGTGGTGGGGATGACGCTACCACCGGGGTCGGCCCTGGCCATGAACATCGGCCACCGGCTGCAGCCTCCGGGGCCCGGCCACCCCTTCGGCACCGACCAGTTCGGCCGCGACCAGCTCACGCGCATCCTGGTCGGCGCGCTGGCCTCGCTGGAGGTGGCCGTGGTGGCGACGGCCGTCGGCCTGCTGGCGGGGGTGCCGCTCGGCGCGGCCGCCGCGACGGGCGGCCGCCGCTGGGACGAGGTGCTGATGCGCTTGGCGGACGGCATGTTCGCCTTCCCGGCCCTGCTGCTGGCCCTGATGGTGGTGACGGCCCTGGGGCCGGGCCTGCTGCACACCGCCCTGGCCCTGGGGATCGTCAGCGCCCCGCCCTTCGCGCGTCTGGCCCGCGCCCGCCTGTTGGAGCTGCGCCCCCTGGAGTACGTGGAGGCCGCCCGCGCCTCCGGTCTGGGGCCGTGGCAGGTGCTGACCCGCCACCTGCTGCCGGGCGCGTACGGCGCGCTGGCCGTTCAGGCCAGCGCCAACATGGGCGGTGCGATCCTCGTCGAGGCCGCCCTCTCCTACCTCGGCCTCGGCGTCCAGCCGCCGCAGCCCTCCTGGGGCGGCATGCTGAACGACGCCCAGACCTTCTTCCTCACATCGCCGTGGCTGGCGCTGTTCCCGGGCCTGGCCATCACCATCGCGGTGCTCGGGTTCAACCTGCTGGGCGACGGGTTGAGCGACCTTCTCGATCCGCGAGCGCGGGGCTGATGCACGCGTGGGGCGGGGCTGGGTCTGCGCGCTGCCACCGCGCCGTCGCACCTGCCTGATCGGTATAGTGGATGGCAACGACCACGTTCGGGGTGCAGTCCCGGACAGGAGGGGGGACCCGCGGTGAGCTCACCCATGGGCCGCCAGAACGACTTCAACCGCACGGTCATTCAGGAGTTCCGCGCCAACGCGGGCAAAGTCGGCGGCCACTTCGCCGGCGCGCCGCTGCTGCTCCTTCACACCACGGGCGCCCGCACGGGCCAGGAGCGCGTCACCCCGATGATGTACCAGGACCTTGGCGGTGGCGCCGTGGCCGTGTTCGCCTCCAAGGGCGGCGCACCCACACACCCCGACTGGTACCGCAACCTTGTGGCCCACCCCGACATCACCGCCGAGATCGGCACCGGCAGCCGCCGCTTGCGCGCCCGCGTGGCCGAGGGCGACGAGCGCGACGGCATCTGGGTCTGGATGACGCGAGCCGCAGCCGCGTGAGCGGCGAGGCGAAGCTGGGTCGCGAGGCGCCAGGATGGAGCAAGCCGAGCGACAAGCAGAAGCGGGACTTCCCCAACTTCGCGGAGTACGAGAGCAAGACCGACCGGGTGATCCCGGTCGTGGTGCTGGATCCGGCCTGAGGACGCGACTCAGAGGATGGGGCCAGGCACGAGCAGGTGGCCGGTGAGCGCAAGCTGGCGGTCGAACGCGAAGACGGCGCGCACGTCATAGCGATCCGCCACCGCAAGCGTCAGGCCGTCCACATAGGAGAGCGCTTGGTCGGCGAACCGCAGCAGGATCGCCTCCGCTTGATCGCCGTCCGCCAAGTCCGTGCAGATCAGGGTGAGTTGACGGCTGTCCCGCGCCCGGCGGACCCCATCGAGCCAGGTTCGGGCGGCGAACAGACTCACGTGGTAGCGAAGGAAGGCATACGTTTCGCCGACGATCGCCTGGGTCGTCACCCGCCGGGCCGACCCCATGCGCGCGCGGGCCGCCGTCGCCGCCGCATGCAACCGGTCCCGGGCATCTGCCAAGGCAATGAAGGCCCCGGTGTCGACGAGCACGCTACCCGTTGCCGTAGATGTACCGGTCATGACGCTCCGCGCCGTCGCGCGGGCCGGTGAAGGCGCCGATGAGCTCGGCGAGGGGATCCTTCAGGCGGTCGCGTGCATAAAGGTCAAGCGCCCGGCGCATCACTTCGGCCTCGGATACGCGTTCCTCCGCGGCGATGGCCTTCAGGAGGCGATCCTGGTCCTCTGTGAAGTAGAACATCTTCTTGCGCGTAGACCCCGCCATCCGCCCACCTCTGGCGACACCATACCATAGGTAGCACGATCCGGTGGAGTCAGCCACGGCGCAGCCCCCGCTCCGCCTCCGCGATGGCCCGGTCCATGGCCACCCCGGGAATCCGCAGCGCCGCCCCGTGCCCGACCGCCAGCAGCGACGGATTCTGCCCCAGCAGCACCCGCGCGCTGGCCAGAGCGGTGGCCCGGTCCCAGGTGGCCATGGCGGGCAGCGGGAACATCCACCGCACGGTTCCGCCGACCGCGATCCCGCCCAGCGTGGCGAACGCGTCGCCGGCGATCAGGGCGCCGTCACGCGTATCGAGAAACGCCACATGCCCCGGCGTGTGGCCCGGCGAGGCCACCACCCGCAGCGACCCCACGCGATCGCCCGGCTGCAGCAGTCGCGTCGGCCGCGTGCGCACCGCGCGGTACGACCCCCGCACCGGCGACGGGGCTTCCCCGGCGTCGAGCGAGCGGTCGCCCGCCATGAGGCGCGCCTCCCGCGCCGACACGGCGACCTCGGCCACGGTCCCCGCAGCCGCGCCCGCCTTCGCCACCTCGACCCCTGCCGCGGCGACCTCGTCCAGCGCGCCGACGTGGTCGGAATGCCCGTGCGTCAACGCGATGCGCCGAATCGGCACGCCGCCGGCCGCCCGCACGATGTCGCGGCCGCAGCCCGCCATCGCGCAGTCCACCAGGGTCAGCCCATCGTCTTCTGTCACCAAGAAGCAGTTCACGGCGCCGTAGCGGGTCAGCTGCACCAACCTCGGCCCGAGCCGCCGCGCCCGCATCATCCCACCGCGTACATCAGCAGGTCCGTCCCCGGCGGCACGGCCCCCACCAGCCGCAGCATGGTGGTGATCTGCCCGCGGTGGTGGGTGCCGTGGTTGACCATTTGCACCAGCACAAGCGCCGCCGAGGTCTCGAACCCGCGCGGGTCCTTGAACGCCCGCGCCGCCGCCGGGTCGTCCAGCCCCGCGGCGCAGGCCGTCATCAGCCGCTCGCGCTCCGCCCACAGCCGCCGCGCCGCCGCCCCGTCGGCCGGCTCCTCATCCCCCAGCCGCGCCGGGCTCTCCTGCCCCAGAATGTGGAGGAAGAACCCCTCGCAGTCGATCAGGTGGTTCATCGTCCGCTGAATGGACGGGAAGCCCCCGCCGACCTCACGGTTGAACTGCTCCGCCGTCAATCCCTCGCACCCATCCAGCAGGCGGCGCATGGCCCAGTAGTGATACCCCACCAGATATCGAACGCCATCCGCCCCCACCGGTGGCCGCATGCTCAGCTTCTCCCCGTCGCCGCCGCCAGCGCCCGCCCCATCATCCGCAGCGCATCGTCGACGTCGCCGCGGCCGATGTTCAGGGCCGGCGCGATGCGCAGCACGTGCCCGTGCAGCCCGCCCTTGCCAATGAGCAGGCCCTCGCGCCGGCAGGCCTCCAGCACCGCCACCGCCAGCCCGGGCGCGGGCTCCTTGCTCGCAGGGTCGGCCACCAGCTCCACGGCCTGCATGAGCCCCATCCCGCGCACGTCGCCCATCTCCGGAAACCGCTTCTGCAGGTCCTCAAGGCCGGCGCGCAAGTGCGCGCCGACCAACGCCGCATTCTCGACGAGGCCCTCGTCCTCGATCACCTGCAGCGTGGCCAGCGCCGCCGCGCACGACACCGGGTTGCCGCCGAACGTGGCGATCTGCGGACCCGTGAATGCGTCCGCCACCTTCGGCGTGGCCGCCGTCCAGCCGATGGGCTGGCCGTTGCCGAGCGACTTGGCCGACGTCATGATATCGGGCTGCACCCCGTACTGCTGCACGCCCCACCACTTGCCGCCCGTGCGGCCCCAGGCCGTCTGCACCTCGTCGGCGATGTACACGCCGCCGTACTTGCGCACGATGTCGACGACCACCTGGAAGTACTCCTTGGGCGGGGTGATGAAGCCGCCGACGCCCATGATCGGCTCCGCGAGGAAGGCCGCCACGCGCCCGCCCGTGGTGGTCTGGATCAGCTCCTCCACATCGCGCGCGCAGGCCAGGTCGCACGAGGGGTAGGTGAGGTGGAAGGGGCAGCGGTAGCAGTACGGCGCCGGCGCGTGGTGGACCCCGCCGAGGCCCGCCCCGCCCAGGCCGCGGCGGTAGGCGCCGTTGCCCGTCAGCGAGAGCGCGAGCTGGCTGCGCCCGCTGTAGCCGTAGCGGAGGGCGATGACCTCATCCAGGCCCGTCGCCGCCTGCGCCAGCATGATGGCCGTCTCGTTGGCCTCCGTGCCGCTGTTGGAGAAGAAGGACTTGCTCACATCGCCCGGCGCCAGGTTCGCCAGCCGCTCGGCCAGCTCCACCTGCCGCTCGGTGGCGTAGAGGGTGGACGTATGGACGAGCGTCGCCTGCTGCTGCTGGACCGCGGCCGTCACCTTGGGGTGGCAGTGGCCGACGCCGACCGTCAGGATGCCGACGAAGAAGTCGAGGTAGCGGTTGCCGTCGAGGTCGTAGAGGTAGCGCCCCTCGCCGCTCGCCAGCACCAGCGGCTTCTCGTAATAGGTGCCGACGGACGGCAGCAGGTACTGCTTCTGCTTACGGATGACTTCGTCGGAGGTCATGGCGCGGTGGGTCGCCTCCTTGAGTGGCTGGCCCTGCGGGGCCTTGCTGCGCAAGGATTGCGCTCCCGCCGGCCGATTCCCTGCATGGGGGCACCCCGGGTCCCTCTGGGCGCCAGCGCCGGGGCCTCCCGCCCCGGCTGTCCGCCACCCACTTGCGCCTACGAGCCCGGCGTGCCGCCGGTCTCGCTTCACGGCGCATCGGGCGCCGCTGCGCGGCACCCGACCGCGGGTTCCCGGCGGGGCGCACCGGCCCCCGCGGCGAGCGGGCGCCATGGTGGGACGCGCCTCCATGCGCGTCCGAGCCGCGTGGCCACCGCAGCGGCGCAGGAGGAATCCGGACGGCGGACGCCCGGGCCATCGTCTGCAGCGCGGAGGGGTGAGCCGGGTGCCGCGGGGTCAAGCAGCTGCTTGACCAAGAGGGCATCGCGTTCGAGGAGCGCGACGCGTGACCAAGAGCAGCGCGTGCCTGACCGAGCTGCTCGACATGGGACTCCAGGGCACACCGGTGACGATCATCGGCGACCAGCGCGTCCAGGGCTTCGATCCCGCGAAGATCGAGGCGGCGCTGGACAGCAGGCTCAGTCCTCCCCCAACCGCGGCGGAGACCGGGTGGCACCGGCGAG
>DAHVAF010000003.1 GCA_027314765.1 Clostridia bacterium
GGGCGGGGGGCCCGCCAGGCCGGCCCCGCGCTCGGCCAGCATCAGGCCCGCGGCGATGACCCCTGCCAGCGGCAGCGTCACAGCCCAGACCAGCGCGATGTCCAGGACCACCTGCCAGCGCGGCAGGGTCAGGCGGTGCGCGGCGCCGACGCCCAGCAGGGCCGTGGTGGCCGCCGACGTGGTGCTGACCGGATATCCCCCCAGGGCGGCGCCGATCACGGCCACGGCGCTGCCGGTCTGCGCGGCCAGCGCGTCGGGCACGCGGACCCGGAAGATCCGAAACCCGACCGTCCGCATGACGCGGCGGCCGCCAGCCAGCATCCCGGCGCCGAAGACCAGCGTGCTGCCCACCACGGCCCACGCCGGGACCGTGAAGGCCGCGCCGGGCGCCCGGGACCAGAGGCCGACCAACGCCAGCAGGCCGGTCACCTTCTCCGCGTCGTTGCCGCCGTAGCCGACGCCCTGCAGGACCGAGCCGGCGGCCTGCAGGGCCCGCAGCCAGCCACCGCGGCGCAGGTGGCTCGGGCGCAGCGCCCGGTCGTACAGCCGCTTGCAGATCCAGCCCAGGACAAAGCCCGCGACCACCGCCAGCAGCATCCCGCCGAGGACGCGCGCCACGCCCGCCCAGCGGACGGCACCGGCCCCCCCAGCCACCCACCCCGCGCCGATGAGGCCTCCGACCAGGGCCAGCGAGGTGCTGGTCGGCAGCCGCCGGTAGTAGCTGACGGCGACGCTGGCCACGGCGCCCAGCACCCCCGCCACCAGGACCGGCGGCCCCAGGCGGGCGAGGTCCACGATCTGCAGGGCGACGGTCCGGGCCACGGCCGTGCCGATCAGCCACGGACCGGCCGCCACGGCCGCCAGCACGACCAGTGAGCCGCCGAGCTGCGTCAGCGCGCCGGAGGCCACCAGCGCCGCCACCAGGTTGCCGCCGTCGTTGGCGGCCCCCAGCACGCCGAAGAGCACCACCAGGGCGATCAGGGCGGCCGCCGCCCCCGGCGCCGTCACCGGCGCCCCTCAGCCACCACCGCCGCCCTGCCCGGCCAGCAGCGCCTCGACCTCCTGCCGCGTCGGCATGGCCTGGGAGCAGCTGTGACGGGTGACGACGATGGCGCCGGCCGCGTTGGCAAAGGCGAGGCAGCGCTCGGGCGACCAGTCGGAGAGGAGCCCGAAGCAGTACCCGGCCCCGAAGCCGTCGCCCGCGCCCAGGGTATTGACCACGTCGACCCGGTGGCCCTGTGCGCGCGCCTGGCCCTGGCGCGTGTAAAGCCATGCCCCGGCCCCGCCGCGCTTGGCCACCACCTGGGTCGGCCCGAGGGCCAGCAACCGGGCGGCGGCGGCATCCGGCTCCGCGCTGCCGCCGGCGAAGGCCAGCTCCGGCTCGTTCGCCAGCACGACGTCGCAGAGGCTCACGGCCAGCCGGTAGTACAGGCGGGCGACCTGCTCGCCCTCCCAGAACTGGGGACGCCAGTCCACATCCAGGACGTTGATGCCGCCCCCCGCCCGGTGCATCTGCAGGGCCAGCAGGGCTGCCTCGCGGCCCGGGGACACGGCCAGGGCCGTGCCGGCCACGCAGAGGAGCCGCGCCGCGCCAAGGCGCCGCGGGTCGATGTCCTCCGGCGCCAGGTGGGCGTCGGCGCAGGGCTTTCTGTAAAAGAGCACCCGCGAGTCGTCCGGCGGGAAGATGGCGGCGAAGGCGAGGCCCGTCGGGTAGGTGGGGTCGGTGGCGAGCATGTCGGTGGCCACGCCCTCGCGCTCCAGCTCGGCGCGGAGGAAGCGCCCGAACTCGTCGGCGCCGACGCGGCTGATCAGGCCGGCGGCGGCGCCGAGGCGGGCCAGCCCCACGGCCGTGTTGCCGGCCGAGCCGCCGAGGTACTTGCGGAAGGAGCTGACCTCCGCCAGGGGGGTGTGCAGCTCGGCGGCATAGAGGTCGACGATGACCCGGCCGAGAGTCAGCGCGCTCACCGTCCCGGTCCCCAGTTCATCAGCCAGGCGTGGTCCGGGTCGGGGGTGAAGCGCCACTCCCGCACCGGCCCCGCCATGACGTTCAGGTAGTAGTCATCGTACCCGGGCGCCGCCGCCACGACGTGGTAGCCGCGCGGCACGAGGATCAGGTCGCCGTCGCCGACGGCGCAGGTGGCATCGAGGTCGCCCTCCGCCGAGTAGACCCGCTGCAGGGCGAAGCCCTGGCCCGGCCGCACCCGGTGGTAGTACACCTCGGCGAGGTCCCGCTCCCGGGGCGGGTCGTCCCGGTCATGCTTGTGCGGTGGGTAGCTGGACCAGTTCCCGGCCGGCGTGAACACCTCGACCAGCAGCAGGCGCTCGGCCGGCGCCTCCTCCGGCAGGATGTGGTGGATGTGGCGCTCCGTCTGGCCGCTCCCCCGCCGCTCGTGGCGCGCCGAGGCCGGATCCAGCCGGCGCGCAGGCACGCCCGCCGTGGCCGGCGCGGCGCACACGGCCAGCTCCACGGCGTCCTCCGCGCGCAGCCGGTAGGGGCTGCCGGGCGGAAGCAGCAGGCCATCCGGCGGCCCGCCGCCCCATGGGTCCGCGCGGCTGCCGAGCAGGCCCCAGTCCCGGCCGGCCGCCTCGGCCCGCGCGTGGCCGCCCAGCAGGAGCAGGGCCGTCTCGGCATCCGCGCACCCGCCGGCCAGCTCCGCGCCCGCCGCCAGCCGGTGGACCCGGAAGTCGATGTGGGCCCAGCCGGGCTCGTCGCGCCGCACCCCGGAGGCGCCGGCCCGCCGCAGCGGCAGCGTCATCCGCCCACCACCTTCCCCAGGTAGGCGCGCGCCTCGCGCGACGCCGGAAGCGCCGGGTGCAGGGCCGGGTCCTGCTCGGCCTCGACGATGACCCAGCCCGTGTAGGCCGCCGCGGCGAGCGGGGCCAGGACGGCGGCAAAGTCGATGTCGCCGGCGCCCGGCGTGCAGAAGACGTTGCGCCGCACGGCCTCGAAGAAGGTCAGCCCCTGGCGCCTGGCCTGCGCCAGCACCGCCCCGCGCACGTCCTTGGCGTGGACGTACGCCACGCGGCCGGCATGACGCCGCATCACCCGCGCCGGGTCGCCGCCCCCGTAACGGATGTGCCCGGTGTCCGGGCAGAGCGCCACGTCGCTCTCGCGGCACAGCCGGTCGATGTCGTCCTCGGTCTCGACGGGCGTGCCGCCGTGGGGGTGGAAGCAGAGGCGGACCCCCTGGGCGGCGGCCGCCGCGGTCAGCTCCGCGAGTCCCTCGGCGAGCCGCCGCCAGCCGGGGCCGTCCAGGGGCACGACGGCGGCGCGCGGCCCGCCGCGGTCCCAATGCAGCGAGCCCGTGCCCTCGGCCACCACGGCGGCGGTGGCGCCGGCGGCGGCGCAGAAGGCGATGTGGCTGCGGGTGGCCGCGATCTCGGCGGCCCGGAGCGCGGGGTCCGGGCTGGCCAGGTTGCACCAGCGGTAGGCGCCCGCCAGCACCAGGCCGCAGGCGGCCAGCTCCCCACGCGCGGCCTGGGGGTCGGCGGGGAAGCGGTAGCTCATCTCCGTGCCGGCAAAGCCCGCCGCCGCCATCTCCGCCAGCACCTGGGACGTCGGGGTGTCGGCGCCCCACTCGCGCAGGTCGTCGTTGACCCAGCCGATGGGCCCGACCCCGATGCGAACCTGCCCGAAGGGCATTTACCGCACCTCCCGCGCGCGGCCGGCCAGCCACTCGGCGTGGGCGGGGAGATAGGCCGGCACGGGCACGTCCCACCAGCCGGCCTTGGTCAGGCCCTGCTTGCCGACGGGCACCTCGATCACGGCCGGCCCGCCCTCGGCCAGGGCGCGGGCCAGGGCGGGGCCGATCTCCGCCGGGTCGTCCACCCGCGTGCCCGCGAGGCCGAAGTCGCGGGCCAGGGCCGCGAAATCGGGGCTGTAGTCGGCGCCGCGGCGGCGAAACTCCGTGGCGATGGCCCGCCCCGGGCCATAGAGGCCCTCCTGCAGGCTGCGGATGGAGGTGAACCCCTGGTTGTTCAGCACGACGTAGACGACCCCCAGGTCCAGCTGCGCCGCCACCGCCAGCTCCTGGGCCGTGTTGAGAAAGTCGCCGTCCCCGGCGATCCCGACCACCGCGCGCTCCGGCGCCGCCAGCTTGGCGCCGATGGCGCCCGGCACCGTGAAGCCCATGGTGGAAAAGCCCCCGGAGGAGATGTGCGTGCGGGGCTCATAGACCGGGAACTCCTGATATAGCTGGTTCTGCGGCAGCCCGGCCCCCGCGGCGACGATGCCGTCCCGCGGCAGGGCGCGGCGGATCTCGGCCAGGGCCCGCGAGATCGTGGTCGGGCTGCCCTGCTGCTCGCGCGCGGGCCGCAGCTCCCCATCCCAGGCGTCGCGCAGGCGGGCGATCTCGGCGTGGTAGGGGCTGCCCCGCCAGGCGCGGGGTGGGGCTGCCGCCCGCAGCGCCTCCAGCAGGTCGACGGCCGCGGCGCCCGCATCCGCCACCAGGTCGACGGCCACGGGCGCGTTCTTGCCGATCTCGGCCGGGTCGAGGTCGACCTGGATCAGGGCCGCGTCGGGCCGCAGAAAGTAGTCCGCATGGAAGGACGAGAACGACCAGTCGGTGAAGCGGCAGCCGACGGCCAGGACGACGTCCGCCGCGTGCAGCAGGGCATTCCCCACCGAGCTGCCGGGCGAGCCGGGGTGCAGCCCATAGAGCGGGTGGTCCTCGGGGACCGCTCCCTTGCCCATCCAGGTCGTCAGGATGGCGGCCCCGACATGCTCGGCCACCTGCTGCAGGGTCGCGCCGGCCCCGGCCGTGACGACGCCGCCGCCATCGATGACCACGGGACGCGCGGCCGTCGCCAGCAGGCGGGCCGCGCGCTCGGTCGCCGCCGCATCCGGCCGCGGCCGCGAGCGCGCCAGCCGCCGGGCGAGGTCGGACGGCGCGACATCGGCCGCCTCAGCCTGGACGTCCATGGGCAGGTCGAGGTGCACGGGCCCCGGACGGCCCGACAGCATCCGGTTGAGGGCCCGGTGCATGACGAAGGGGAGCTGCTCGACGGAGCCGACCTGCCAGCTCTGCTTGGTCACGGGCCGCAGCACGCTGGGGAAGTCCGCCCACTGCTGGCGGTCGACCTCCTGAAGCACCGAGCGGCCCCGCATGTAGGTGTGGGGGCTGCCGGTCACGGCCAGCAGGGCCGTGGAGTCGACGTAGGCCTGGGCCACGCCGGTGAGGGTGTTGCAGGCCCCCGGTCCCACGGACGTGAACACCGCGCACGGCCGGCCGCTCGCGCGATAGAACCCGTCCGCCATGTGCGCGGCGCCCTGCTCGTGGATGGTCATGACGGTGCCGATGCGGCCCCGGCGCTGCAGGGCGGCGTCGAACAGCGCCACGTCCCCGTGCCCGGGGATGCCGAAGACGTAGGGCATGCCGGCGGCGATCAACTCGTCGAGGACGATCTCCGCGCCCGTGAGGCGCATCCCGCTTCACCCCTTCGGAGGCGCTGTGCTCTCCCCGATCCGCAGAGCCGGCTGCAGCACAAGCTTTCGCGCGCTCTTGATGCGGCTCGTGCGCAGCTGATGCAGCAGCTCGACGGCCAGGCGGCCGATGTCGCGCACCGGCTGCACCACGGTGGTCAGGCGCGGGTGCACGACCTCGGCCAGCAGGGTCCCGTCGTAGCCGGCCAGCGACAGCTCGTCCGGCACGGCGGTGCCCCGCTCGCGGCAGGCCTGCAGCACGCCGATCGCCATCAGGTCGTTCTGACAAAACAGCGCTGTCGGCCGGTCCCGCCGGTCGAGGATCCGGCCCGCGGCGGCGTGCGCCGCCTCGATCGTCCCCGCCGCCGCCTCGACCTCGACGTCTGGCTCCAGCCCCGCCGCCCGCAGGGCGGCCCGGAAGCCGCGGCGCCGCTCCTGGGCGCTGAACAGGGACAGCGGCTCGCTGACCAGGCCCACGCGCTCGTGGCCAAGGCCCAGCAGGTGCCGCGTCACCTCCCGCGCCCCGGCGAAGTCGTCATTGACGATGCAGGACACATCCAGGCCCGGGACCTCCCGGGCCAGCAGGACCACGGGCATGCCGGCCGCCGCGATGGGGCCGAGGACGTCGTCGGATGCCTCGGCCGCGGCCATCAGCACCCCGTCCACGCGGCGGCCGACCAGCAGGGCCAGGGCATCGCGCTCCGCGCGCGGCCCGGCGACGTGCGTGATGAACACGTGGTAGCCGAGCTCCCCCGCCATGTCGTCGACGCCCTCGGCCAGGGCGCCGTAGAACGGGTTCGCGATGCTGGGCACGAGCAGCCCGACGGCGCCGGTGGTGCCCCCCGCCAGGGCCTTCGCCGCGAGGTTGGGCTGGTAACCCAGCCGCTCCATGGCCTCCAGGACACGCGCCCGCGTGCCGGCGGCCACCTGGGGGTTGCCGTTGACCACCCGCGACACCGTCGCGGCCGACACCCCCGCCGCCGCCGCGACGTCGCGGATCGAGACGCCGCCGCTCGGGGGGGCCGTGCGCGCAGGCATGCTCAGACCGCCTCCGCCCGCCCGGAGCGCAGCGAGCGTGTCGCGGCGCCAGCGATGGAGATGGCGGCCAGGTCGTCCTCCCCGCGCACCCGCGGCGGGCTGCCCCGCCGCACGCACGCGGCGAAGTCCTCGATCTCCCGGCGGTAGGCGTCGGCGAAGCGCTCCGTGAACCAGGGGTGGACGGGGTCGCGCTGGCCGCCGCCCTGCCGCCAGACCGTCACGGAGGTGAGGGTCTGCTCCCCCACCACCACGTGCCCGTCCGGCCCATACACCTCGACCCGCACGTCATAGCCCGGCGGGCTCTGCCGCGAGTTGTCCACGACGGCCAGGCACCCGCCCCGGAAGCGCAGCACGGTGGCGGCCACATCGACGTCCCCCAGCGAAGCGACCTCCGGCTGGATCCGCGCCGCGCCGGCGGCGAAGACCTCGGCCACCTCGTCGCCGGCCAGCCAGCGCGCCATGTCGAAGTCGTGGATGGCCATGTCGCGAAAGATCCCGCCGGAGGCGCGCAGGTATTCCAGGGGCGGCGGCTGGAGGTCGTGGCCGGTCAGCTTGATCAGGTAGGGCGCCCCGACGGCGCCCGCGCCGATCAGGTCGTGCGCTCGCTCGAAGGACGGATCGAACCGCCGCTGGTAGCCGACCTGCAGGGTGACGGAGGCTGCCGCCCGGCAGGCCGCCGCCACGACCTTCGGGTCCTGGGCGATGGGCTTCTCGCAGAAGATGTGCTTGCCCGCCCGCGCGGCCGCCGCGACGATGTCGGCATGGGTCGGCGTCGGCGTGGCCACGATGACGGCGTCGACATCGGGATCCGCAAGCGCCTCGTCGACGCTGCCATGGCTGCGGGCCGCGCCCCAGCGCGCGGCTGCCTCCGCCAGCAGGGCGGCATCGGCCTCCGCCACGGCGGCGAGCCGTGCCCCGGGCACGCCCGCCGCCAGGTTGGCGGCATGAAAGCGGCCCATCCGTCCGAGTCCGAGCACCGCGATCCCCAGGGAATCGCTCAGGTCCACGCACCCCCACCGCAATCGCTCTCTGCAACAGTGCCACATACGCCAGATCCGGCGGTCGCTCCTGCCGGGCCGGGTCGGGCACGCGACCGACAGGAGCCGTGCTCTTTGCGGCGAAGCCACGCCATGAAACCGGTTTCGGAGGGGGACGTCCTTGGCAACGCCGATGGCGGCCGTCGTGGAGCTGCTGCAGGCCATGGCCACACTGGCCGAGGCCCGGATGCGGGCCGGGCTGGCGCAGCCCCTGGCCGCCGACGCCAAGGAGAGCCCCCACGACCTCGTCACGCACGTCGACCGCGAGATCGAGGCCGAGATGCGGCGCATGGTCGCGGCCCGCTTCCCGGACCACGGCTTCCTGGGGGAGGAGGCCGGGACCACGGGCGCCGGGCCCTGGCAGTGGGTGGTCGACCCGGTGGACGGCACCACGAACTACGCGAACGGCCTGCCGGTCGCCTGCTCGTCGATGGCGGTGCTCCATGACGGCCGCCCGGTCGCCGCGGCCGTCGTCGACCCCTTCCGCGGCGAGCGCTTTATGGCGGTCCGCGGCGGTGGCACCACCCTGAACGGCATCCCCGCGCACGTCAAGCGGCGCGGAGACGGCATCGCCGGCGGCCTCGTGCTCTGTGAGCTGGCCGGCGGCCACCCCTGGCCGGGCCTCCCGGCGCTTGCGGCCTTCGCCGACCGCCAGGGCGCGACGGTGCGGGTGCTGGGCTCCGGCGCCCTCGCCACGGCGGAGGTCGCGGCCGGCCGCGCCGACGCCGTGGTCCACGTGGGCCCCCACGCGTGGGATGTCGCCGCCGGCTGCCTGCTCGTCGAGGAGGCCGGGGGCGAGGTGACCGGCTGGCGCGGCACGCAGGCGTATGACCTCTTCGGCGGCGGCCCCATGCTGGCCGGCGCCCCGGCGGCGTGCGCGATCCTGCGCCAGGGCCTGGCCGGCGCCCAGCCCTAGATCGCCGTCGCCAGCTGGGAGTGCGCCTCGGCCACCTCCGCCGCCACCCGATCCGCCGTCCACCCCAGCTCCCGGCCCATGATCTCGGCCACGCGGCCCACCGCCGCCCGCGCCGCCGCCTGGTCGACGAAGGCAAGCCGCAGCCGCCGCGCCAGCACGTCCATCACCGTCGCGGCCATCTCCGCCCGGACGGCCCAGACGACCTCCGCCTCCAGGTAGGGGTAGCCAGGGGCCAGCAGGTTGCCGTGCCCCTGCCGCGCCAAGGCGGCGACGTCGGCCGCGCGGGCGCCGTAGGACCGGCGCAGGTGCAGGGCCAGGGCGGGCGGGAGGTCCTCGGGACCCGGCGCCCCCGGCTCACTGCCCAGGACAGGCACCTCGGCCGCGAGCGCCCCGGCGCCCAGCCGCCACCGCTCCCGGCGCGCCAGGTGGACCAGCGCGTCGATGGCGATGCGCCGGAACGTGGTCCACTTCCCGCCGACCACGGAGACCAGGCCGGTCGGATCCTCATGCACGACGTGGCTGCGGGCGAGCTCGGCGGTGCTTGACCGGCGCTCGTCACGCACAAGCGGCCGCAGCCCGGACCACGCCGCCAGGACGTCCTCCCGCCGAATGGGGGCGGCGAGGTAGCGGCCGGCGACGCCCAGGAGGTAGGCGATGTCCTCTTCCGCCACGGCTGGGCGCGCCGCCAGGGGCGCGGGCCGGTCGGTGGTCCCGACGAGGGTCCTGCCCTCCCACGGCAGGATGAACACGACGCGGCCGTCGGCCGTGCGCGGGACCAGGAGCCCCGTATCGGGCGGGCAGAGGCCATCGCGCAGGACCAGGTGCACCCCGCTGCTGGCGGTGACCAGGGGCGGCGCGGCCGGCGCGTCCATGGCCCGGACCTGGTCCGCGAAAGGCCCGGCAGCGTTCACCAGGGCGCGGGCCCGCACCTCGACCTCCTCGCCGCCGAGGACGTCGCGCACCACCGCCCCCGCCACCCGGCCGCCCACGTGCAGCAGCCGGATGGCCGCCGCGTGGTTCAGCACCGCCGCCCCCCGCGCCGCCGCCGTCACGGCAAGCATCACGTTCATGCGCGCGTCGTCGAACTGGCCGTCGTAGTAAAGGACGCCGCCGCGCAGCCCCTCCGGGGCGAGGCCGGCGAACGCCGCCCGCGCGGCCGCCGCGCCCAGGTGGCGGGTGCGCCCGAGGCTGGCCGAGCCGGACAGCAGGTCGTAGAGGACGAGGCCCGCGCCGAAATACAGGCGGTCCCAGCGCCCGTAAGCGGGGGTGAGGAGGGCGATCCGCCGGCAGAGGTAGGGCGCCACGCGGAAGAAGGCGGCCCGTTCGGCCAGGGCCTCACGCACCAGCGCGTACTCGGCGCGGTCCAGGTGCGTGACGGCGCGCTCGAGGTAGCGCACGCCCCCGTGGATCAGCTTGGTCGAGCGGCTGGAGCTGCCGGCCGCGAAGTCGGCGCGGTCGACCAGGGCCACCCGCAGCCCCGCCGCGGCGGCCTGGAGGGCGATGCCGGCCCCCACCGATCCCGCGCCGATCACAAGCAGGTCGTGAACTTCACCGGCCAGCGCCGCCAGGGCCCGCCGCCGGGCGCCGCCCTCCCCCACGCCAGCACCTTCCCCTGGCATGCAACTTTAACGCGGACGACCCGGTGCAGGAAGTCCGGCCCAGGCATCGAACGGTGCGCTGCAAACGGTTGCAGCAACGGCAGCCGGCATTCTGGGCGCGCGCATGCGCGCCCCACGGACGATCCGCAGCGGCAGTCCGGGAGCGGGGAGGTAGCGCGCGTGCGTCTTGGCCTGAACCTCGCCACCATCATGACGACGCCCCTGCCGGCGGCCCTGGAGGCGGCAAGGGCGGCGGGCTTCGCGCTCGTCGAGCTGCGGGCGCCGGCCCTGGCTGGGCTCCAGCCGGCCGAGGTCGCGGCCCGGATGGCGGGAGCCGGGCTCCAGGCCCTCAGCGTCAACGCCGTGGAGGGGTTTGATGCGCCGGGGTCCGGGGCGGAGGAGGAATTCCGCCGGCAGGCACAGTGGGCGGCGGCTCTGGGCGGCGCCCAGGTCCTGGTGGTTCCCGTGCGCGCGGCGGCCGCGGCGGAGCGCACCGACCGCCTGCAGCGGGCCGCGGAGGCGGTGGCGCGCCTGGAGCCCGTCGCCCGGGCGGCGGGCGTGCGGATGGCCGTCGAGTTTCTGGGCTTTGCCGACAGCACGGTCCGCAGCCTGGCGGAGGCGGCGCAGGTGGCGGCGGCCAGCCCCCTGGCCGACCTCGTGCTCGACACGTTCCACCTCGGCCTTCAGGGCGGCCCCCTTCCCGGGGCGCCCGCCGGCCGGCTGGCCATCGTGCACCTGGCCGACCTCCGGGCCGGGGTCCAGCGCGGGCGGGCCACCGACGCCGACCGCTGCCTGCCCGGCGAGGGGAGCCTCGGCATCGCGGCCACCCTGGCCCGGCTCGCGGCGGCGGGCTACGACGGGCCGGCGTCGGTGGAGCTGTTCGATCCTGTCCTCTGGGGGCAGGACCCCTTGGCGGTGGCGGCCCGCGCGTTCGCCGCCGCCGATGCGGCGCTGCCGGTCCGGGGGGCGGGGGCGCGATGAGGGTCCTCCGCTACGCCCACCGCGGCGCGTGGTCGCGGGCGCCGGGGGGTCCCCGTGAGAACACCCTGGCTGCCTTCGCCGCCGCTGCCGGGGGGTGGGATGGGGTGGAGCTGGATGCCCACCGCACGGCGGACGGGCACCTGGCCGTCGTCCACGACCCGGTCGTCCAGGGACGCGCCATCGGCGCGACGGCATGGGCGGAGCTGCACGCGGCCGCGCCGTGGCTGCCGGAGCTGGGCGAGGCCCTGCGGCTGCTGCGCGACGCCGGGCTGCGCGCGAACGTCGAGATCAAGGCCGGCAGCGATTTCTACCCCGGCATCGAGGCGGAGGTGCTGGCGGCGGTCGGACGCTTCGGCTGGCCGGAGGCGACCATCATCTCCTCGTTCGACCAGCGGGCCCTGCTGCGCGTGCGCGAGATCGAGGCGGGGATCGCGACCGCCGTGCTCTACACGGGACGCGTGCTCGACCCCGTGGGGGTCGCCCGCCGCTGTGGCGCCACCGGCCTGCACCCGGAGAAGGCGCTGCTGCGCGCCGAGGACGTGGCCGAGATGCGGGCCGCGGGCCTCTGGGTCGCCACCTGGACGGGGCGCGACCCGGCCGAGTGCGAGCGGCTGGCGGCCCTGGGCGTCGACGCCGTGATCGGGGACCCGGCTTAGATGCCCCAGTATGTGCTGGCCCTGGACCAGGGCACCACCAGTTCGCGCGCGATCGTGTTCGATGAGCGGGGGCGGGTGCGCGGCATGGGAGCCCAGCCGCTCCGCCAGATCTATCCCCGGCCGGGCTGGGTCGAGCACGATCCCGAGGAGATCTGGCTGGGCGTCCGCCAGAGCATCGATGCGGCGCTGGCCGCGGCCGGCATCCGCGCCGCGCACCTGGCCGCGGTGGGCATCACCAATCAGAGGGAGACCACGCTGCTCTGGCGCCGGAGCACCGGCCGGCCGCTCGGCCACGCCATCGTGTGGCAGGACCGCCGCACGGCCGGGCGCTGCGACGAGCTGCGGGCGCGGGGCCTGTCCCCCGCCGTCCGCGAAAAGACGGGCCTCGTCATCGACCCCTACTTCTCGGCGACGAAGATCGCCTGGATCCTCGAGCACGTCGCCGGCGCACAGGCGCTGGCCGAGACGGGCGATATCGCATTCGGCACGGTCGACGCCTGGCTGCTGCACAAGCTGACCGGCGGCCGGCTGCACGCCACAGACCTGAGCAATGCCGCCCGCACGATGCTCTTCGACATCCGCCGGCTATGCTGGGACGCGGACCTGCTGGGCGAGCTCGGGATCCCGGCGGCGGTGCTGCCGGAGGTGCGGCCGAGCAGCGGCCTGTACGCCGAGACCGACCCAGCCGTGATGGGCGCGGCGGTGCCGATCGCCGGCGTCGCCGGCGACCAGCAGGCAGCGCTCTTCGGGCAGGCCTGCCTGGTGCCCGGCACCGCGAAGAACACGTACGGCACGGGCTCGTTCCTGCTGATGAACACGGGCGATCGCCCTGTCGCCTCCGGCAGCGGCCTTCTGACGACCATCGCCTGGGGCCTGGGCGACACCGTCCAGTACGCGCTCGAGGGCAGCATCTTCGTGACCGGGGCGGCGGTGCAGTGGCTGCGGGACGAGCTGGGTCTCATCACCCGCGCCGACGAGACGGAGGCCCTGGCCCGCTCGGTCCCGGACACGGACGGGGTGTATCTGGTGCCGGCATTCGCCGGCCTTGGCGCCCCCCACTGGGACCCGTACGCGCGGGGCGCCATCCTCGGGCTCACTCGCGGGACGGGCCGCGCCCACGTCGTCCGCGCGGCCCTGGAGGCCATCTGCTACCAGAGCCGTGAGGTGCTCGACGCGATGGCGCAGGACGCGGGCCAGCCACTGCAGTGCCTGCGCGTGGACGGCGGCGCGACCGTGAACGACTTCCTGATGCAGTTTCAGGCGGATATCCTCGGCGTCCCCGTGGAGCGGCCCGAGGTGACGGAGACCACGGCCCTCGGCGCCGCCTACCTGGCGGGGCTGGCGGTGGGGGTCTGGGCCGGCCCCGCCGCCCTGGCGGGGCAGTGGCGGATGCAGCGGCGGTTTACGCCCGGCATGGGCGAGGCGGAGCGCGAGCGTCTCTATCGAGGCTGGCGGCGGGCTCTGGCCCGGGTCGGAGGCTGGGTGGAGCCGCAGTAGCAGGGGATCCCCCCCTTGGCCCCGGAATGCCGAAGCTCGGGGCGGGAGGCTGCAGGTCACGCGCGCACAGGGGGCACGGCTTCGCGGGTCTGAGGGGGCGAGCCGGCTGCACGGGCCGGTCATCCCCGCGCTGCGCCGCCCCGAGGACATTGAGGCCCTGGCCCGCCACCCGGCCGTCGGCACCGTCTTTCTGCTCTTTGGCACCATCAACACGGGCGGCGAGCTGGTGGCGCGCTGCCACGACTTCGGCAAGGTGGTGCTGCTGCACTTCGACCTGCTGCACGGCCTCTCCGCGGATGCCGACGCCGTCGCCTTCGTGACGCGCCGCTGGCGTGCGGACGGGATCATCACCACCCGGCCCCAGGTCATCGCGGCGGCCTCGCGGCTCGGGGTGACCACGATCCAGCGCATCTTCGCCCTGGACAGCCTGGCGCTGCAGACCGGCATTCAGCTGGCCCGCCAGAACCAGCCGTCGGCGATCGAGGTGCTGCCCGGGATCGTGCCGCGTGCCATCACGCAGCTGGTGGCCGCCCTCAGCCAACCCGTGATCGCGGGCGGCCTCGTGCAGGACGCCGGGGACGTGTCCGCGGCCCTGGGGGCCGGCGCGCAGGCCGTCTCCACGAGCCGCGAGGCGCTCTGGGCCATGGCCGCGGCGGATTGAGGCGGCGGCAGGAGTTCGGCGGGCTTCGCGCGAAAGCGTCGCGCAATGGAAGGCCCCGGCGCCATGCGGGCGGACATCAGAGAGCCCGCGCGGCCGGCGGCGACCGAAAGGTCGTCAGCGGTCGCGCGGGCTTTGGCGCGCGGCCCGGGGCCGGGTGAGGAGGAGTGAGCCCATGAGGAGGGCCCAGGCGATCGCCGCCGGCTTCGCCGTGATGGCGCTCCTGGCCGGCTGCGGCGGGGCGGCGGCCCCGGCCAGCGGCGGGACGACGGCTTCCGGTGCCGCGGCGGCCACGACGACCGGCTCGTCGAGCGCGATCCCCATCACGTTCTGGGATGCGTACACCGGTCCCCTCGGCGCCGACCTGCAGCACCTGGTCGATGAGTTCAACAGCTCGCAGACCCAGTACCAGGTCAAGGCGGTCTACAAGGGCACCTACCCGCAGGTCCTGGCCGACACCATCGCCGCCTACCGCAGCCACCAGGCGCCGGACATCACCATGATCTTCGATGTCGGGACGGCCACCATGATGGACAGCCAGGGCGTCTACGAGCCCGTGTACAAGCTGATGGCGCAGAACAACATCCCGTTTGCCACCTCCGACTTCGTCGGCGCCGCCGCCAGCTACTACGAGACCGCGGCCGATCACCTGGATTCGCTGCCGTTCGCCAGCTCGACGCCGGTGCTTTACTACAACAAGGCCATGCTCGCCAAGATCAACGCCCAGCCGCCGGCCACCTGGAGCCAGATGGGCAGCGTCGGCGCCGCGCTGGTCAAGAGCGGCGTCAAAAACGGCTTCACCATCGGCTGGCCGGACTGGACCCAGTTCGAGCAGTACGCCGTGTGGAACGCCTACCCGTACGCCACCGACGACAACGGCTACACGGCCGTCAAGGGCGTGCAGCTGCTGATCAACACCAAGCCGTTCGTCGACCACATCAACCAGCTGGCCCAGTGGCAAAAGTCAGGCGTCTTCATCTACGGCGGCCGCGAGAGCACCCCGGAGCCCCTGTTCCTCAGCGGCAAGGTCGGCATGTACATCGACAGCTCTGCCTCCTACGCGGCCATCGCCAAGGGCGCGAAGTTCGCCTTCGGTGAGGCGCCGCTGCCCTATCAGAACGGGGATGCCAACGCGCCCCAGAACACGGTGGTCGGCGGCAACTCGCTCTGGGTGATGGCCGGCGAGCCGGCCGACGTCTACCCCGGCGTGGCCAGGTTCCTGCAGTTTCTGATGTCGGGCCCCTCCCAGGCCTACTGGGCCGCCAACACGGGGTATGTGCCGATCAGCACGGCCGGCGTCACCGCGCTGACCAACCAGGGCTTTTACGCCAAGAACCCGTACGCGATGGTGGCCGTCAAGGAGCTGACGGACAAGCCGGCGCTGCCCACGACCCGGGGCATCCGCCTCGGTGACCTCTCCCAGATCCGCGACATCGAGAACGCGGCCATCACGGCGGTGTTCGCCAACAAGGAGAGCGCGCAGCAGGCCCTGGACAAGGCCGAGCAGCAGGGCAACGCGGTCCTGGCCAAGTTTGCTTCAAGCTACTAGCCCCGCCCGGACCCGGGCCCGACCGGCGGCGGCGCCCGCCACCCGCGCGGTCTTCCCGCAAAGGGCGCTGCCGCTGGCCCTGGCCCTGCCCCAGCTGCTGGTCGTGGCCCTGTTCTTCTTGTGGCCGACCTACCTGGCCCTGCGCGAGGCGTTTATCAACGTCAACGCGTTCGGGCTCGGCGGCCGCTTCGTCGGCCTGGCCAACTTCGCCTACGTGCTGACCACCGGCTCCTACCTGCACGCCCTGGGGGTGACGGCCGAGTTCGGGCTCATCGCCACCGCGGCCCGCATGGCGCTGGGGCTGCTGCTGGCCGAGCAGGTCCAGCAGGTCGGGCGCGGGCGGGCCATCTACCGCACCCTGTTCGCCTGGACGTACGCGGTGCCGGCCGCCGTGGCGGGCAGTCTCTGGCTGTTCATCTTCAACCCCCAGGTGGGGATGGGCGGCGAGATCCTGGCCGCCCTCGGCGTGCGCTGGAACTTCCTGCTCAGCAGCAGCCAGGCCCTGGCCGTGGTGATCAGCATGACGGTCTGGCAGCTGACGGCCTACAACTACCTCTTCTTCACCGCCGGGCTGCAGTCGCTGCCGGAGGACGTGCTGGAGGCCGGCGCCCTGGACGGGGCAGGGCCGTCCAAGCGCTTTTGGCGCATCACCTTCCCCATGCTGGCGCCGACCACGTTCTACCTGTCGGTGGTCAACATCATCTTCGTCTTCTTCTCCACCTTCGCCACGATCGACATCCTGACCCAGGGCGGCCCCGACAACGGCACGGCCACGCTGGTGTACCGGATCTACCAGGACGCCTTCCAGAACGCCAACACATCGGTGGCGGGCGCCGAAACCATCCTGCTCATCCTCTTGGTGTCGGCGCTCACGGCCGTGCAGTTCCGCTTCCTCGGCCGGCGGGGCTACTACCAGTGAGGGCGCGCCGGCGGCGCGAGGCCGGGCGGCACGTCCTGCTGATCGGGCTGGCCCTGATCTTTCTCGTGCCGATCTATGTGGCCGTGGTCGCCGCCAGCCACAGCGCGGGCGATCTGCTGGCGGCCTTCCCCTACGCCCCGGGCGGCCTGCTCCTCCGTAACCTCGGCCGCGTGCTGATCGCCGGCTTCCCGAACGCCGCGCCCGTGGACCGCATGCTGGCCAACAGCCTGGTGATGGCGCTCGGCATCTCGCTCGGCAAGCTGCTCATCTCGGTCCCGGCCGCCTTCGCCGTCGTCTTCTTCAACTTCCGCGGGCGGATGCTGGTCTTCTGGCTCATCTTCATCACCCTGCTGCTGCCGGTCGAGGTCCGCTTCTTCCCCACCTACCAGATCACGGCGCAGCTCGGCCTGCTCAACAGCTACGGCGGGCTGATCCTGCCCCTGATGGCCTCGGCCACGGCCACCTTCCTGTTCCGCCAGTACTTCCTCACCCTGCCCAAGGAGCTGGCGGATGCCGCCCGCATCGACGGCGTGCGCCCCCTGCAGTTCCTGCTGCGCATCGTGCTGCCGCTGTCGCGGCCCAACCTGGCGGCCCTGTTCGTCATCGAGTTCGTGTACGGGTGGAACCAGTACCTGTGGCCCCTGCTGACGACCACCGACACGCACTACCAGACGGTGGTCATGGGGATGCAGGGCATGATCTCCATCGCCAGCAGCTTCGGCGTCCCGCAGTGGAACCTGGTCATGGCCGCCGCCATCCTGGCCCTGCTGCCGCCCGTCCTCGTGGTCGTCGCCATGCAGCGCTGGTTCGTGCGCGGCATCGCCGCCGGAATCAACTGACGGCTACCAGTCGAAGGTCGAGGCGAACGCGGACAGGATGCGCCGCGTGCCCGAGACGAAGACCAGCAGCACGGGGACGATGACGATGGCCGTGGCGGCCGCCAGCAGGTTCCACTGCAGGCCCGACTCGCTCGCCTCGGCGACGGTGGCCAGGCCAACCACGATGGGCCGGGCCGAGGCCGTGTTCGTGACGATCAGGGGCCAGAGGAAGTCCGTCCAGTGGTAGGTGACGGAGATCACGGCGAAGGCCAGGGCGGCGGGCACGGCGCGCGGCAGGTACACGCGCAGGAACACGCCCACCGTGTCGTAACCGTCCAGGCGGGCCGCCTCCTCCAGCTCCCGCGGCACGGAGCGGAAGGCCTGGCGGAAGGAGAGGACGGCGATCCCCGACACCAGATACGGCACCATGATCCCGAGCTTGGTGTTCAGCAGGTGCAGGCCCTGGACGATTTCGTACTCCTGGATCAGGATCGCGTACACCGGCACCACGATCTGCAGCAGGAAGAGGCCCGTGATCAGGGCCTTGCCGGGGAACTCGTAGCGGGCGAGCACGAAGCCGACCACGGCGCCGAAGACCGTCTGCACGATCAGCAGCCCGCCGACGATCAGCACGGTGTTGATCGCGTACTGGCCAAACGGCGCGGATTGCAGCGCCCCGGCCAGGTTGCCGAGGGTGAGGCCGCCGGTCCTCGGCGATATGAAGGTCGCATACAGCACCCAGAGGGTCGGAAAGCCCCAGATCACGGCCACCAGGCCGAGCGCGACGGTGGCCAGGGGATTGCGGCGACTCACTGCCAATGGAAGGCCCTCCGCTCAAGCCCGATCAGGGAGAGGCCCGAGAGGGTGGACAGGCTCCCCATCAGCAACGCCGAGAGGGCGGCCGCCGGCCCCCAGGAGAAGTAGTTGAAGCCCAGCTGGTAGAGGTAGAACATCACGAGGGTCGTGCCGTTGTTCGGCCCGCCCTGGGTCATCACGTACACCGGGTCGATCGTCTCCACCGAATAGAGCAGGGCCATCGTCGTCACAAAGGCCATCATGGGGGCCAGCATGGGCAGCACGACGCGCCGGAACGCGTACCAGCCCGTGGGGTCCTCCGTGCGGAGCGCCTCGCGCACGCTCTGGGGAATGGCCTGCAGCCCGGCCATGATGAACAGGGCGAAATACGGCGCGAACTTCCAGACAAAGAGGGCGACCAGCACGCCGAGGGCGCTGCCGGGCTCGCCCAGCAGGTTCGTGCCGTGCAGGCCGAGCGCGCTGAGCAGCTGGCCGAAGAGGCCGATGCGCGGGGCCAGGAAGTAGAGCCAGATGTTGGCGGCGGCGATCATCGGCATGACCGTGGGCGAGAAGATGGAGACCAGCAGCGGGCGGGAGGCGCCCGCCCGTGACGACAGCAGCTGGGCCAGCACGAATGCCACCGCGACGCAGAGCACGACCGCGGCGACCGCGTAGGTGAGCGTATTCTGCAGCGAGATGATGAAGACCGGCTGGGCGAAGAGCGACCGGTAATTCAGAAGGCCCGCGAACCCCGTGACCTGGCCGCGGGGGCCGAGCTGATCGAAGCTCTTCACGGCCGTCTCCACGATGGGGATGGCCACAAAGGCGATGACGAGCGCGGCCGGCAGCGCCATCACGGCGTACGGGCCGACGCTGGCCAGGCGCCGCGGAGCCCGGGGGGCCGGCACGGCCGGCTCCCCGGGCAGGGACTTCCGCTCTGGCGCCGCGGCGGTCCTGGACATCGGCTACTGCGTCTTGTACGGGGCCAGGATCGACTGCGCCTGCTGCTGGGCCTTGTCGAGGGCGGCCTTGATCGTCGACTGCCCGTCCAGCACCGACTGCACCGCGCTGTCGAAGGTGTCCTGGATCTGGTTCAGCTGATAGGTCGAGAGCTCCGGCTCCGCGTACTGCAGCTGCGCCGGCGCCACCAGCGCCTGCGGGTACTTCTTCGTGTAGGCGACCATGGCCGGCACCTGGTAGTCCGCGGGCGAGACGGCGACGTAGCCGGTCTGCATGCTCCAGCTGGCCGCCTGGTCCGGGGCCGTCATCCACTTGATGAAGGTGATGGCCGCCTGCTGCACGGCGGGGGAGATGCCCTTCATGAGGTAGAAGTCGCCGCCGCCCAGGTTGGTGACGTCCGTGGCCGTGCCCTTGGGCATGAAGGCGACCCCGACCTGGAACTTCGAGTTCTGCAGGATCGAGGCGAGGCTGCCGCTGCTGTGGACGATCATGGCCGTCTTGCCGGCCTCGAAGTCGTTCGGGACCGTGTTCCAGGGCAGGATGCCGACCGGCTCCACCTTGTACTTGTGCGAGAGGTCCATCCAGAACTGCAGGCCCGCCTGGACGGCCGGCGAGTTGAAGTAGGTGGTGGTGCCGTTGCTGCCGGCAAGGTTGCTGCCCTGGTCAATCGCGAAGGGCTGGAACTCCCAGTAGACGGTTCCGTCCGAGGGGATCTCGATGCCGGTCACGCCCGTCTTCTGCTGGATGGCCTGGGCGTCGGAGACCAGCTGGCTGAGGGTCGCCGGCCCGTGGCTCGGGTCCAGCCCCGCCTTCTGGAACAGGTCCTTGTTGTAATAGAGGACGACGGTGGAGCGCTGGAAGGGCGCGCTCCAGTAGTGGCCCTGCACCTCGGGCTTCAGCATCGCCGGGTAGAAGTTGCCCGCCTGCACGATGCTGTCGAGCGGCTGGATCGCCTGCAGATGGAGCAGGTCGAACACGGCGGTGTGGTTGAGCACCGCCACCGGCGGCGGGTTGCCGGCCTGGATGCCCGTCTCGACCTTGGCCAGCGTCTGCTGGTAGCTGCCGGCGAACACCGGTGTGACCTTGATGCCGGGGTGGGTGCTGTTGAACTGGTTGACGAGGTTCGTCATGATCGTCGCCAGGGGGCCCGAGACACCGACCGGATAGTCGAAGTCGAAGGCCACGGGCTGCGACGACGGCTGCGCGCTGCTGCTGGTGCCGGAACCGGAGCCGCTGCCGGCGCTGGAGCTCGCGCTGCCCGTCGACGCGGGCGCCGCGGCACCGCCGCAGCCGGCGACCAGGAGCGCCAGCGCGCCGACGGCGGCCAGTACGGAGCGCATCCCAATGGGCCGCAAGGCCGATCCCCTCCCCTGATGATCCGTTTCAGCCCGCCGCATGGGCGGCGGAGCCCAGCTCGCCGAGAGTCCCGATCAGATCGCCACCGTCCCCGAAGAGGTAGACGCGATCCGGCGGCGCGGTGAGCGCGACCTGCTGCTGCGGCGCCACCCGCGGCCCGCCACCGAGCTTGATGAGCCACTCCAGGCCGCCCCCGACGACGGTGACCAGCGTGTCCGAGCCAAGGTACTCGACCAGGTCCACGCGGCCGGCCACCAGGCCCGTGCCGTCCGCGGTGAGGGCGAGGTCCTCCGGACGCACGCCCACCGTGACGGCCTCGGCCTGGGCCAGCGCCGGACGCGCGGCCGCCGGCAGGTCGATCCATCCCTCCCCCTGCCCGCCCAGCGAAAGGCCGCTCTGCCCCGCCCGCGCCGCCACACGGGCCGCCACCGGATTCATGGGCGGCGAGCCGACGAAGCCCGCCACGAAGGTGTTGGCGGGGTGCAGGTAGATGTCGACGGGGCTGCCGGTCTGCTGGATGCGGCCCTGGTGCATGACCGTGATGCGGTCGCCCATGGTCATGGCCTCGACCTGGTCGTGGGTCACCAGGACCGTCGTCGTGCCCAGGCGCCGCTGCAGCCGCGTGATCTCCGCGCGCATGTGCGCGCGCAGTTGGGCGTCGAGGTTGCTGAGCGGCTCGTCCAGCAGGAAGACCTCCGGCTCGCGCACGATGGCGCGGGCGATGGCCACCCGCTGGCGCTGGCCGCCCGACAGCTGGCCGGGCCGCCGCTCCAGCAGCTCCCGCACCCCCACCCGCTCGGCGGCCGCACGCACGCGCTCGGTGAGGTCAGACTCGGGCACGCGCCGGGCTCGCAGCGGGAAGGCGATGTTCTCGAAGACGGTCAGGTTCGGGTAGAGGGCATAGCTCTGAAACACCATCGCCACGTTGCGGCGGTGGGCGGGGACGTCGTTGACGCGGCGCCCGGCGATGAAGATGTCGCCCGCGTCCGTGGTCTCCAGGCCCGCAATGGCCCGCAGCAGCGTGGTCTTGCCGCAGCCGGAGGGTCCGAGGAGCACCATCAGCTGGCCGTCGGCGATGTCGAGGGAAACGTCGTGCAGGGCCTGCACGGCGCCGAAGGCCTTGAAGATTCCGGCGAGGCGGACCGGCGCCATGAAACGCCCCCCACGCGGGCTGCATACGGTTGCGCAACAGTTTCGACGGGGGGTGGGGCGATCCTCCAGCGGGCGGTGAAGGAACGGTGAAGGCTCGGTTAGGGCTTGGCCCCGCCCTGGATCCAGTTCTTGACCGTCTGGATGTCGGTGGCGGGAAGCGGCTGCTGGCCCAGGGGCATGGGCGGGACGCCGTTCGGCGCGCGGCCCTCCAGGGCCTGCACCAGCAGGCTGCCGGCCGGGTCGCCGGGCTTGATGACGGCCCCGCTCCGACCGCCCTTCATGACCCCCGCGTAGCTGGTCAGGCTGAGGCCGCCGCTCGGCGCCGCCGCCCCGTGGCAGGTGGTGCAGTTGGCGCTGAAGATCGGCGCGATGTCGGCGGCGAACGTGGGGTTTTTGACCACGGTCGCGGTGCCGGACACGCCCCGGCTGCCGCGCCAGCCCATGTAGGTCAGGCCGACCGCGGCGATCACCACCAGGGTCGCCGCGCCGATGGCGAAGGGCCGGCGCCGCGCCGCGCGGGCGGGGCCGCGGTCGGCGAACGGCAGCCCGATCAGCACCACGGCGGCGAGCAGCGGCAGCCCGACCATGCCGAGGCCATCCAGCCGCCCGGGCAGGAACTTCAGGAACTGGTACACGCCGTAGAAGTACCAGGCGGGCACGGGGCGGTAGTGGGCGCGGTTCAGGGGGTCGGCGGCGGCCAGCAGCGGCACGCGCACGAAGATGGCCAAGGCCCCGAGGATCGCCACGACCACGGCGACGGCCACCGTCATCTGGGCCGGGGTGTAGGGCCAGAACGGGCGGTAGGGGCCGTGCGGGAAGTCGGCCGTGTCGCCCTTGCGGTGGGCCGCGCGGTAGCCCTTGGGCAGGCGGGTCTCGACCTCGGTCTGGCCGTGGGTCAGCACCAGGGCGAAGTGGGCGGCGAAGATCAGCAGCAGCAGGCCGGGCAGCACCAGCACGTGCAGGGCGTAAAAGCGCGTCAGGGTGGCGCCGGTGATGTCGGTGCCGCCGCGCAGCAGGTGCAGGATTCCCCCGCCCACGACCGGTGCGTAGGCGGCCATGGCCGTGCCGACGACCGTCGCCCAGTACGCCTGCTGGTCCCACGGCAGCAGGTAGCCCGTGAACGCGAAGCCGATGGTGACGCTGAGCAGCAGCGTGCCGGTCACCCACGTGAATTCGCGCGGCGCCTTATAGGCGCCGATGAAGAACACGCGCAGCAGGTGCAGGACGGCCAGGATGATCAGGGCGTCGGCGCCCCAGGCATGCAGGCCGCGCAGCAGGGCCCCCGAGGGTGAGGCCATGATGGCCCGCACACTGGGGTACGCCTGGGTCACGGTCGGGCTGTAGGCGGTGGCGAGCAGCATGCCCGTTACAATCTGGCTGGCGAAGACGAAGGCCGTGAGAAAGCCCAGGTAGTCGAGGGGGCTCGTGCGCATCGGGACCGGGTGGTGGAGGAACTCGCGCGCGTCGTCTCCGAGGCCGAGGCGCTCGGCGAGGTAGCCGACGCGCGGCCGCGCCGGGGGCCTTCCGCCGTGGACGCCATCTCCGCCTGGGGCGCGCAGGGGCAGCGGGCGCTCGGGGACGGCGATCGAGGTGGAACCGTTGGCGGCGCCGCGGGCGGGTGGCCGGGCGTGGCCGTCCCTCCCGGCCGTCGCGCCGCTACCTGGCCGCTCCGAGGGCGCGCGCGAGCCGCGCGCCCCACGATCGCTCATTCCGTCCTTGCTCACGAGACGATGCCGCCGATCCGCACGCGGCCGTTCTGGATGACCAGGCGGTGGCGGTGCAGCGGGCGCGGGGCCGGGCCGCCCAGCACGCGGCCGTCCTCGGCGAAGGTGGAACCGTGGCAGGGGCAGGCGAACTCCGTGCCGGCCCACTGGATCGGGCACTGCAGGTGCGTGCAGTGGAAGTCGAAGGCGACAAGGCCCGTGGGCAGCGGGGCGATGTACACGCCGTCCTCCACGCCGCCGCCCGTGTACGTGACCAGCTTCGGTGGCGAGCCGGACGGGAAGTCCGTGACGGCGCCGACGTCCTGCAGCGGCTCGGCGGCGGATGGCCGCGGCGTGAGAAACAGCGAGGCGACCGCCGCGTAGCCGGCGAGCATCACGGCCCAGATGCCGGCCGCCATCCAGAGCAGGAAGCGGCGCCGGGTTGGCACGGGCGGCGGAGACCTCCCGCGGGAGAGTATTCCGCGCGCGGGGGTCCGCAATCAGATCTGGACGGTCTCGGTGCCCCGGCCGCGGCGCTGGCGCCGGGGCGTGGTGGCGGGCGGGACGCTCGGCGCGGGCGCGTAGCCCCCGTCGATGGGCACAAACAGCCCCATGATGCCGATGACCATCATCGTGCCGGAGCGTAGCCGCGTCTGGAACACGGTGCAGACGCCGTAGCTCTCGGCGACGGTGGCGCGCTCGACGGCCACGTAGGCGGCCTCGCGCACGGGGACGAAGCTGGCGGCGGGGACAAGCCGCGGCGCCGCCCACGCGATGTAGGCGGCGGGCGAGGGGTTGGTGGCGGCCAGCAGCAGGATGAGGGCGATGATCAGCAGGGGCAGCGCGGACCCGCGGAGGCGGCTGGCGGAAGGCGGGGCGGCGGGCGGGACCTCGGACGGCGGTGGGAAGCCGCCGGCCGGCAGGGGGCGGCCACAGCGGCGGCAGAAGCGGTCGCCCGCCTGGGCCGGGGCGCCGCACGCCGGGCAGTCCACCACCATGCCTCCCTCGCCTGGCCAACGGGGCGCCGTGGATCCAGGATACGCGGCTGTGGCCGGCCGCGCTCAGCGGACGGGGCTGGTCCCGAGCGGGATGAACCGGTCCAGGATGCCGAGCGTGTCCACGCGCACGCCGCGCACCCTCGTATCGAAGATCGTGAAGAACAGGTCGTCCTTTGCGATGGTGCCGCGGGCGATGGCGGCGGCGAGGTTGGGCTGGGGGCCCTCCGCCCGCGGGCCGAGCGCGCCGGCCGCCACCTGGCTGGCGAGCCACCCTGCGTAGGCCTGCGTCGAGGGGTTGGTGACGATGAGCGCGGCCGCGACGATGGCCAGCGGCACCCAGGTCCAGAGGATGGGCCGCCAGCCCCGGCGGGCGGGGTCGCCCAGCGCCACTTCCGGCAGATGGGCGCCGCACTGCGGGCAGAAGCGGTCGTCGGCGCTCACGGGCTCCCCACAGCGGCTGCACACGCGTTCCATGCGCTGACAGAGATATGACGCGGGGAGGCCGCGAACCTGCCGCCGCGCAGGCGGCCATGGCGCCCGCGACGGTAGGGACCACGTACGGCGTGGGAGAGAGACGCGAGGTCGGGCCGGACCCCGCCGAGCCGGCGCGAAGCCTTGGGTCCGCGCCAGTCGTCTGCCCGGCCCCGCACAAGGGCCCGCGGACCCGCGTCGCGAACCCCTGCGGCTGTGACGACACTCGTCGCCTGCGATCTCGACGGCACCCTGCTCGACGACGCGCGGCGGATCCCCGCGGCCAACCGGGCCGCCATCGCCGCCGCGCGGGCGCGGGGGCTGCGCTTTGTGATCTGCACCGGCCGGCCGCCACGGGCGGCGGGGGTATACTGGCGCGAGCTCGGGCTGACCGAGCCCGTCGTGGCGTACAACGGCGCCGTGATCTGGGACATGGCGGCCGGGGCCGCATCCTGGGAGGCGCCCATCGCGCCCGCGCTCCTGGCGGAGGCGATCGACCTGGCGCGGGCCTGCGTGCCGGCGGCCGTCCTGTCCGTCGAGGCCATGGACCACTGGTGGACCGACCGGATCGTGGCGCGGCGTCCCGACTCCGGGTTCACCTCGCCACCGGACGGCGAAGGCCCCGTCGAGACGCTGGCGGCCGGCCGCCGGGCCCACAAGCTGCTCTTTCGCGTCAGCGATCCCACCGAGTGGGCGCGGTTCGCCGCCGCCCTGCCGGGCGCGCTGCAGGCCACCTGCAACCGCGCCGGGCTCGTGGAGGTGCAGTCGGCCCTGGCGGGCAAGGCCGCCGCCATCAGCCGCCTGGCGCCCGCCGCCGACGTGCTGGCGCTCGGCGATGACACGAACGACCTCGACCTGCTGCGCTGGGCGGGCGACTCGGCGGCGCCGCGCAGCGCGACGGATGCGGCCCGGGCGGCGGCCCGGCGGGTCGTGGCCGACCACAACGCCGGCGCCGTGGCGGACGCGCTGCGACACCTCGGGCTCGCCGGCTGAGGGAGCCGGCGGCCGAGCCCCGGGCGCCGCCCGGAGGCCTGTCCCTTCGCGCGGACGCACCGCCTCCCCCGCGCGCGGTCCGAATGGGCGCCGCTCCAAGCACCTCCGGCCGTGGGCGCCCCCGCCGGCGCACGCCATGAGGGGCTCGGCGACCCGGTGAGTCGGAAGCCGAGCCCGCAGCGGGCCGCGCGCGCGGACGGGGCGGGGGAAAGCGGGGATCCGGCCATGCAAGCCCGAGACATCATGACCCGCGACGTCCTGACGATCGCCGCGGACGCGACCCTGGGCGAAGCGGCCGCCCGGATGGCCGACCGCCGCATGGGCTGCCTGCCGGTGGTGGAGGGCGGGCGCCTGGTCGGCGTGGTCACGGAGACGGACATCGTCCGCTGCATCGAGCGCGAGCTGCCGCAGTCCGCGGCCGTCCATCCCCTGGGCTCGCGCATCCTCTGGTCGGCGAGCACCGACTACCTCGACGTGGTGGGCCAGCTGAGCGTCAGCCAGGCCATGACCCGCGAGGTGGTCAGCGTCCACCCGGCCGACACCGTGGAGCGCGTGGCCGAGGTCCTGGCCCGCCGCCGCATCAAGCGCGTCCCGGTCGTGATCTGGGACGCCGTCGTCGGCATCGTCAGCCAGATGGACCTGGTCCGCCTGCTGGCGGCCGACGATACGCTGAGCAGCCGCCCGGCCGAGTGGCTCGGCTGGCTCCTGATCCCCGCGACCGGCTTTCTGCCCCACGCGGAGCACCTGCTCGCGGCGGCCGACCTGACCCTGGACGTCGACCCGGCCCGCACACCTTTCGCGGACGCGCCGGCGGCATACGCCGACATGGTCGGTGCCCTCGAGGCGGCTGACGGGCTCACGGTCTGCCGCGTCCGCCTCACCGGCGAGCTGGTGGAGCGCGGCGGCCGCACGGCCGGCACCCGCTGGCAGTGCGTGTGGACCGCCGACGCCGCGCCGGCCGTGGTCGACTGGACGGCCGAGGCGGTCGAGCGGGCCCTGCTGCGCGAAGAGGAGCTCGGCGAGCGCATCGACGCCCGCGCCTGGGAGGCCGTGCGCACGGTGCGCCGGACGGCCGCCGGCGGCGGCGAGCCCGAGCGGATGATCCCGGCGCTGCGCGAGCTGGAGGCGGCCCGTCCGGCGGACCTGAGGCTGCCGGCCCACGTGGGCGGCGCCTTCGACGCGATGCGGGAGGCCGCCGGCTCCATGCTGGCCGCGCGCGAGCCGGGCCGGAGCGCGATGGCCACCCACACGTGGCAGATGCAGGTCGTGCGCGCCGCGCTGGACGCCTTCCGCAGGGCGAGCGCGGTGCTGCCGGCCACGGACCGGGCGCAGCTGCGCGCCCGCCTGAACGACGACGTGGCGGCGATGGAGCCGGCAGGAACGCCGGCGCGCAGGTGAAGTGCAGGGGGCGGCCGCCGGCCGCCCCCATAATTACGGATGTAAGTATTGTTATGGCATGATAAAGGTTGGCACGCGCCCGCCGGACGCCCTGGCCCTCCGCGCCTTACGCCACCCCGCGGGCGCAGATGACATAGCCGCCGAGCCCGGCGCCCACCAGCGCGACGGCCTGCTGGGCGAACGTGAGCGGGAGGAGCAGCGCGACCAGGACCATGACGGCGGCAAGGCCCAGCAGCGGGGCGCGTCCGCGCGCCCGCCCGTGCCCCGGCAGGCCGAACGCCGAGCGGGCGCCGTAGCCCAGCAGGAGGCCTCCGCCCACCACCAGCAGGAGGTCGGCCACGTCGGCGGCCGTCGAGTGGACGGCGGCGTGGTCGGCCATCGGGGTCAGAGCCACCGCCAGCAGCACCACGCCGACCCAGAGGCGCGCCAGGCTCCGGTACACCTGAGCGACCTCCCCTTGCTGTCACGCTAGCGCACCGCCGGGGGGAGGCTCTACGGCCACGCGGCCCAGTCCGCGTGGCCACCTGGCGCTCAGCTTTCGGGCTCGCCCTCCTGGGCAAGGGCCTGGCTCAGGCGCTCCACCTCGCGCGCCAGCCGCGCCTGGCGGCCGCGCAGCCCGGTGATGTACAGGAACAGGGCGGTCCAGATCACCGCGTAGGCGGCGAAGAGATAACCCACCGCGACGGCACCCCCCACGTGCTCAGAACCGGAACCGCTCCTTCAGGCGCGCGACCGCCTCGGCCGTCTTCTCCAGCTGGACGCGCCGGCCCAGCAGGTACAGGGCGAGCAGCAGAAAGGCCGCGTAGTTGATGAACAGGCTCAGGGTCATGCGCGGGTCCATGTTGATGTTGAAGCCCTCGATCGTGTGCGGGTGCAGGCCCTGCATCATGCTGACCGAGAGGACGATGATCGGCACGTCCACGTAGCTCAGGACGGCCCAGACGGCCGAGAGGCGCATGCGGGCCGGATCGCCCTGCGCCGCGGAGCGGATCAGCAGGTAGCCCGCATACAGCAGCCAGAGGATCAGGGTCGCCGTCAGCAGGGGCTCCCAGGTCCACCAGACCAGCCAGACGGCCCGGCCCCAGATGGAGCCGGAGATCAGGGTGATGCTGGTGAAGAAGAGGCCGATCTCGCCGGCGCAGCGGGCCAGCAGGTCCCAGTGGTCGCCTTTGCCCAGCAGGTAGGCCAGGCTGGCCACGAAGACGACCGTGTACGCCACAAGGCACGTCCAGGCGGCGCTGATGTGGAAGTACATGATGCGGTAGACCTGGCCCATGTACGCCTCGGGCGGGGCGTAGACGAAGGCGAAGAACAGCCCGACCAGCAGGGCGCCATACACCACGGCGCCGGGCACCCGCTCGGACCAGCGCAACAGCGTCATCCCGAGACCTCCAGCACGAAGTCGAAGAGGAACGCCGGCAGGGCCAGGTACACCAGGTCGAAGGCGATCAGCAGGCCCGCCCAGGGCGTGGCTGCCCCCGCGGCCAGGCCGGAGCCGGCCACGGCGCCGCCCGCGAGCCGCACGGAGGCCACCAGCAGGGGCGAGAGCAGGGGCAGGGCCAGCAGCGGCTGCAGCACCTCCCCCGCCCGCGTGTGGGCGGCGATGGCGCCCGTGAGGCTGGCCACGGCGACCAGCCCGATGCTGCCCAGGCCAAGGGCCAGCAGAAACGCGCCGGGGTGGGCCGGGAAGTGCACCAGCAGCAGCATGAAGAAGATGGGGACCAGCACCGCCTCCGCCACGGCCAGGAACGCGGCGTTGGCCAGGCACTTGCCGTAGAAGATGGCGCTCGGGGCGCAGGGGGCGGCCGCCATGCCGGCCAGGGCATCGTTGCCGAGCTCGCGCGCGAAGGAGCGGCCCATGCCGAGCAGACCCGCGAAGAGCAGCGCGATCAGCAGCACGCCGGTGAAGACCGGCCGCAGGTCCTGCCCCAGGGGGTCGAAGGCGAACCCGAACATCGTCGCCACCAGCAGCCCGAAGACGCCCATGGCGGCCAGGTTCTCGCGCCCCCGCAGCTCGAGCAGCAGGTCGCGGCCGGCCACGGCCAGGCACGTGGCGCCCCAGCTCGGCCCCCCACCCGTCCTGGCGGCGGCAGTAACTACGTTGGGCCTCACCATCGCGGCCACCGGCCGGCGCGCCCGCACCATGTCGCGGTAGCGCTCTTCGAAGGCCTGACCGCGGCCGCGGAACGGGGATGCGGCGCCCACCTCGCGCACGCGCCCGCCCGCCAGCAGCACGTAGCGGTCGGCGACCGCCAGGGCGGCCTCGAAGTCGTGGCTGGAGACCAGGGCCGCGCCGCCGGCCGCCCGCCGCGCCAGCACGCGCGCGCTGAGCCGGTCTCCAGCCTCCGCGTCCAGCCCGCTCCAGGGCTCATCCAGCAGCAGCAGGTCCGGCTCGTGCATCAGAGCCCGGCAGATCGCCAGGCGCTGCTGCATGCCGCGGGAGAAGCCGCCGGCCGGGTCGTCGGCGAAGAGGATGAGCCCCTCCTCGCGCAGCAGCGCCTCGGCCCGCGCGGCGGCGGCCTGGCGCGCCATCCCGTAGAGCCGCCCGAAGAAGACCAGGTTCTCGCGGGCGGACAGAGCGTCGCTGAAGAAGGTGCGGTGCCCCACGTACCCGATGGCCGCCCGCGGGTCGCCCCCGGCCGCCGGCCACCGCACCCCGCCGGCCTGGGGCCGCAGCACGCCAGCCGCCACCCGCAGCAGCGTGCTCTTGCCGGCGCCGTTCGGCCCGAACAGGGCCACGACTTCGCCGGGCGCCACCTCCAGGTCGACGCCGGCCAGGGCCAGGGTCTTGCCCAGGCGCACCCGCGCGCCGGCGACCTGCAGCGCCAGGGGCCGCGGCTCGCCGCCGGTCTCCAGGCGCACCGTGCTCACGCGCTGCGCCCCGCCGCGTCGCGCCGGACGCCCACGTAGAGCAGCCCCGCCAGGGCGCAGGAAGCGATGATGATCCACACGGTCGGGGTGAAGGCCGCGGCCGCCTGCGCGATCCAGCCGGGGGCCGGTATGGCCGTGAAGGCCAGCAGAGTCCCCGGTGGAATGGCCGCGGCCCCGAACTGCCGGACGGTCAGCCCGTTGATCTGGGTGGTGCCCATGGCCGCCAGCGAGCTGGTGCGCAGCGACAGCTGGTCCGCCCGCATGATGATGGCGAGCTGGGCCGTCGGGAAGTCGACCGTCCGCACGAGGTTCACCGGCAGCTGCGGGGCCGGCACGACGTAGCTGAAGGCCACGGTGGCGTGGCCCTGCGGCGGCAGGGTCAGGGGCAGCACGAGGTGGCTGCCGACCACCTTGGCGGCCGCCACACTCCCGCCCGACTGCACCTGCACGTTCGTCGCCCCGGGGATGAGCGGGAGCTGGATCTGCCGCAGCGCCTGGGTCTGGGGGTTGGCGACCCGCACCACATCAAACAGGCTGAGGCTGCCCGGCGCATAGGTGATGGCGATCTGCTCGCTGTCCAGGGCCGGGCCGGACATGGTGGCGACGGGCGCCGAGGCGGCCGCGACCGGCAGCGCCGACCCCAGCAGGGCGCATCCGAATGCCAGCAGTGCCGCCAAGGGCACCTTCGTACTGTGCCACTCCTCTGATTTGGCAGCCGCGCGGCCGGACCCGCGCGGTCCTCTGACGTGGCAGCCGCGCGGCCCGACCCGCGCGGCCGTCTGACCTGGCAACCGCGCGGCCCGACCCGCGCGGTTCGCGCTTCATGGACGGTCAGCTCGTGGACGGTGCGGCGGTGTAGCGGCTCGGGCACTTGACCATGAGCTGGGACGCGTGGAAGACTCCGTCCGCGCCGAGCCGGCCCGCAACCACGACGTTGGTTATGCCGGGCTCGAAGGGGTTCGGCTCAGGCCCGTTGTAGACGACGTGGACCTGATTGGCCGTGCTCTGGCCTGCGAGCGTGAACGTGAGCTGCAGGTCGCTCGGCGACCACCTGAACCCCGGCTGCAGCATGCCGTTGACCTGCACGAACTGCCCGTCGGCCTTGGCGCCCAGCGCCGTGAACTGGTCGACGGTGTAGTAGTACGTTGTGGAGCTCGGGCCAAGGCTCATGGCCGTGAGCACCCCGATGGCGGCCAGCACGCCAAGCACCGCGACGCCGATCTGCCAGCGCTTGCCGCCCCACCTGCGCACGAGCCGTCCCCGCTTTCCTGCCGGCGCGCGACCGAGCGCGCGCACCTCCGACGCCGGCCCGCGCGGCCCGACCGCGCGCCCCACTGACCTCATCCGCGCGCGGATCACTCGCGCGCCTCATTATAAGTCAACCCGCAGACGCGCACCAATCGCCCGATGGTACTACACGTGTGCTCCGGACGACCCTGGCCAAAGCCGCGCGGCGCCCGTGGCGGCCGGGGCGGTGCCCCCTACGCCTTCAGCGCCCCTTTGACGAGCGGCGCGACCTCCCACGGCAGCTGCGCCACCTTGGCCCCGCCGGCCGTGAGGGCGGAGACCTTGCTCTCAAAGGTGCCGCGGCCGCGCTCGATGATGGCGCCGGCGTGGCCCATGCGCTTGCCGGGAGGCGCGCTCTTGCCCGCCAGGTAGGCGATGACGGGCTTGCTCATGCCCTTGATGTACTCGGCGGCCTCCTCCTCGGCCGTGCCGCCGATCTCGCCGATGAGCACGACGACCTCGGTCTCCGGGTCCCGCTCGAAGCGCTTCAGCATGTCGATGAAGTTCAGGCCGGCGACCCGGTCGCCGCCCATGCCGACGACGGTGGTCTGGCCGAGCCCGGCATCCGTCAGCGAGCCCACCAGCTCGTACGAAAGCGTGCCGGAGCGGGCCACGACGCCCACCGGGCCGGACTGGAAGATGGAGTTCGGCGGGATGCCGATCTTGCAGCGCGCCGACGGGGCGCACAGGCCGTAGGTGTTGGGCCCGACGATGGTCGTGCCGCGCTCGGCCGCGAAGGCGTTGATCACCATGGCGTCATGCAGGGGCACGTGCTCGGAGATGACCACGACGAGCGGCACGCCGGCGTCGATGCACTCCATGACCGAGTCCTTGGCGAGGGTCCCCGGCACGAACACCACGGCCGCGTTGGCCCCGTGCTTCTCGACGGCCGTCTCCACCGTGTCGTAGACGGGCACGCCGGAGACCTCCTGGCCCTGCCGCCCGGGCGTGACGCCCGCCACGACCCGCGTCCCGAACTCCAGCATCTGGCCCAGGTGAAAGCTGCCCTGGCGCCCGGTCGCCCCGGTCACGACGACCCGCGTCTTCTCGTCGCCCAGCACGCTCATCCCGCCAAGTCCCCCTCGGTGTCGCCGCGCGCGGCCTCGGCGCCCGCCAGGCCCTCGCCCGCCAGCGCCACCACGCGCTCCGCCGCCTGCTGCATGGAGCGGAAGGCATCGATCCCCGCGCCGCGCAGGATCGCGTGCCCCTCGGCCTCGTTGGTGCCGACCAGGCGCACGACCAGCGGCACGTCCTTGGCCGCCGGCTGGTTCTGTCGCACCTGCACGATGGCCCTGGCCACGTCGTCGCAGCGGGTGATGCCGCCGAAGATGTTGACCAGCACGGCCTTGGGCCGCGTGGAGACCAGGATGGCCAGCGCCTCGGCCGTGGGGCCCGTCGCGCTGCCGCCGCCGGCGTCGAGGAAGTTCATCGGCTTGCCGCCGTAATGCTGCATGACGTCCAGCGTCGCCATCGTGATGCCGGCGCCGTTGGCCATAACGGCGATGTCGCCGTCCAACTGGACGAAGGCCAGCCCGAGCGCCCGCACCTTCGCCTCCAGCGGCGTCGCCTCGTCGGTCTTGGGCAGGTCGCCGTGGCGCGCCATGGCGTCGTCGTCCACGTTGAGGCGCGCGTCGGCGGCCATGATGTGCCCGTCCACCACCGCGAGGGGGTTGATCTCGACCAGTTCCGCGTCAAGGCGCACGAACGCGCGGTAGAGCTTGGTGGCGATGTCTGAGAACTCGCGGGCCAGGGTGGCGCCGAGCCCGATGCGGCGCGCGACCTGGTAGGCCATGTAGGGCTGCAGGCCCCAGGCCACCGGGATCCCGCGCTTGATGATCGCCTTTTCGGGGACCTCCTCGATCGCCATGCCGCCGGAGGCGGAGGCGATCAGCATGGGCCGCTTGGCGCTCGGGTCGAACGTGAGCGACAGGTAGATCTCCTGGCTGATGGACAGCTTCTGCTCGCAGTAGACGGACCCGACAGTATAGCCCTTCAGGTCCATGCCGAGGATCTGGCGGGCGGCCGCCTCGGCCGCCTGGGGCGTGTCCGCCACCTTGATGCCGCCGGCCTTGCCGCGCCCGCCGACGAGGACCTGCGCCTTGACGGCCACCGGCCCGAGGTCGCGGCACGCGGCGGCGGCCTCCTCCGGGGTGCGGCAGAGCCGCCCGCGCGGGATCGGCACCCCGGACTCGGCGAGGACGCCCTTGGCCATGTACTCATAAAGCTTCACCGTGCAACCCGCCTTCGCAGCCTTGATCGGTGGCCGGCGCGTGCGCGCCGGCCTTCACAATGCGCCTTCTTACGACGCCACCGCGTGCCGCGCGACCTCCGCCACCAGATTCCGGGTCCGCTCCGCCTCGCCCGCCGGGTCCACCGCCAGGGCGGCCACGCCGCTCTCCACGGCCGCCTGGGCCACGGCGGCGGCCACGGCCGGGGCCACCCGCGGGTAGGACGTGTCGGGCATCACCATCTCCGGGCTCAGGTCCGCGTCCGCCACGAGCGCGGCGATCGCGTGCGCCGCCGCCATCTTCATCGCATCGTTGATCTCGCGGGCGCGGGCATCCAGGGCGCCGCGGAAGACGCCGGGGAAGGCCTGGACGTTGTTGATCTGGTTCGGGTAGTCCATGCGGCCCGTGCAGATCACGCGCGCGCCGGCGGCGGCGGCCTCGGCCGGGTGGATCTCCGGCTCGGGGTTGGCCATGGCCATGACGACGGCGCCGGGCGCCATGCTGCGCACCATCGCCGGGCTGAGCGCGCCGCCGACCGACAGGCCGATGAAGACGTCCGCCCCGCGGATCACGGTCGCCAGGTCCCCGTGCTCGTGGTCGGGGTTCGTCGTGGCCGCGATCTCCAGCTTGTAGGGGTTCATGTTCTCGCGGCGGGCGGCGTGGATGGCCCCGGCCGTGTCGCAGAGCACGACGCGCGCCACGCCCAGCTGCATCAGCAGCTTGGTGACGGCCATACCGGCGGCGCCGGCGCCGTTGATCACGACCTTCACGGCGGCCGCGCCCTTACCCACGATCTTCAGCGCGTTGATGAAGGCGGCGGCCGTCACGATGGCGGTGCCGTGCTGGTCGTCGTGGAAGACGGGGATGGACGTCTCGCGGCGCAGGCGCGTCTCGATCTCGAAGCAGCGCGGGGCCGAGATGTCCTCGAGGTTGATGCCGCCGAAGGTCGGGGTCATGGCGGCCACGATGCCGACGATCTCGTCCACGTTCTTGGTGGCCAGGCAGATGGGGACCGCGTCCACGCCCGCGAAGGTCTTGAAGAGCACGCACTTGCCCTCCATGACGGGCATGGCGGCGGCGGGGCCGATGTCGCCGAGGCCGAGGACCGCCGTGCCGTCCGTGACGACGGCCACCAGGTTCGCCTTGGCCGTGTACTCGTAAGCGAGGGCCGGGTCGCGGGCGATCTCCAGGCAGGGCTGGGCGACGCCAGGGGTGTAGGCGAGGGAGAGGTCGTCGGCCCCGCGCACGGGGACCTTGCTCACGACCTCGATCTTGCCGCGGTGGTCACGGTGCAGGGCCAGGGCCCTGCGCCGGAGCTCCGCGACCTGGTGCTCGGTCAGTGCCAATGCTCGGACCCTCTTCCTGGTGCTGGACGAGGTCGGCGTCCGCGCCGGAGGGCCGGCGCGGACCTTGCCCCTCCACTTTCCCGGCGGGCGGCCCGATTCCTACCGACTCGACCGGGTTCGCGCGGGACCACCCGCGCTCACCGTCTGACCCGCGTTCGCGCGGGACGACCCCCGCTCACCTTAGGTCGGGAGGCAGCTCCGCCATCTGGGCGCGGACATCGTCCGCCGAGTGCCGGAAGGCCGCCTTCTCCTCGGCGTTCAGCTCCAGCTCGATGACCTTCTCGATGCCCCCGCCGCCCAGAATGACGGGCACGCCGCTGAAGATGCCCTTTTGGCCGTACTCGCCCTCCAGGTAGGCCGAGCAGGCCGCCACGCGCCGCTTGTCGCGCAGGATGGCCTCGACCATCTGGGTGAGGGCCGCGCCGGGGGCGTAGTACGCACTGATCTTCAGCAGGTTGATGACCTCTGCGCCGCCGACGCGGGTGCGCTGCACGAGCTCGGCGATTTTGGCCTCGGAGAGGAAGTGGCTGAGGGGGATGCCGCCGATGTGCGCGTAGCGGACGAGCGGCACCATGGAGTCGCCGTGGCCGCCCAGGACCAGGGCGCTCACGTCCTCGACGGAGACGCCCACCGCCTCGGCGATGAACGTGCGGAAGCGGGCGGCGTCGAGGATGCCGGCCTGGCCGACGATGCGCTGCTTGGGCAGCCCCGTGGCCTTCAGGGCGACGTAGGCCATGACGTCGAGGGGGTTGGTGAGCACGACGAGCACAGCGTCGGGCGAGGCGGCCATGGCCTTTTGGCAGACATCGCGCACGATGCCGGCGTTGGTGCCGAGCAGGTCGGCGCGGCTCATGCCCGGCTTTCTGGCGACGCCGGAGGTCACGACCACGACGTCCGAGCCCTTGGTGTCGCTATAGTTCTGCGTGCCGAAGACGCGGCTGTCGAAGCCCTCGATGGGACCGGCCTCGAAGAGGTCGAGGGCCTTGCCCTGGGGTATGCCTTCCAGGATGTCCACGAGCACGACGTCGCCGAGCTCCTTGCTCGCGCACCAGTGCGCCGTGGTGGCTCCGGTCACGCCTGCCCCTACGATTGTGATCTTCTGGCGACGGATCGCCATCAGCCATCCCCCCTGCTCTCTTCCGCCGGGGGCAAGTATAGCAGATGGACCGGACGGCTCCCGCGGCGCGGTCACGGAGCCGTGGAAGGGGATTTTCCGGCCCGGGCCCGAAGGCACGGGAGCATGAACGAGCTTTTTGCCGAGTGGGACCGCGCGGATTCGCCCGGCTGCGCCGTGGGCGTGGTCGAGGGCGGGCGCCTCGTGTACGCGAGCGGATATGGGATGGCCAACCTCGAGTACGGAATCGCGAACGCGCCTGACTCGGTGTTCCATGTCGCCTCGGTGTCCAAGCAGTTCACCGCCCAGTGCGTGTCTCTGCTGGGCATCGACCTTGACGGCGACGTGCGGCGCTGGCTGCCCGAGGTGCCGGCGGCCCTTGGACCGATCACCGTGCGGCAGCTGCTCACCCATACCGGTGGGCTGCGTGATCAGTGGGACCTCCTGCGCCTTGCCGGCTGGCGGTCCGACGACCTTAAGACGGACGAGGACGTGCTCGACCTGGTCGGGCGCCAGCAGGCACTCAACTTCGCCCCCGGCGCCGAGCACCTGTACAGCAACACCGGGTTCACTCTGGCCGGCGTCATGGTGCGGCGGGCAAGCGGCATGACGCTGCGCCAGTTCGCTCAGGAGCGCATCTTCGGGCCCCTGGGCATGGGCCGCACGCACTTCCACGACGACCATCGCGAGGTGGTCGCGGGGCGCGCGTACGGCCATGAGCCGGGGTGGCGGATCAGCATCCCGGCCTTCGACACCGTGGGGGCCACCAGCCTATTCACGACGGTCGAGGACCTCGCGCGGTGGGTGGTGCGCATTCCTGAGGTCCTGGCAGAGCCAGGCCGCCTCAGCGACGGCACCATGCTGGAGTACGGCCTCGGGCTGCGTGTGGCCACGCACCGCGGCCTGCGGACGATCGGCCATGGCGGCGCCGATGCGGGCTACCGCTCGCATGTGCTGTGGTTTCCCGAGCGGGATCTGGGCGTGATCGTTCTGGCCAATCTGTCGACCATCAAGCCCGGGGTGCTGGCGCTCCAGATCGCGGACGAGTGGCTGGGGCTGGCGGCGCCGCCGGCGCTGCCGCCGGCCACGCTGCCCGCTGGACTGTACCGCAACCCGGAGACGGGCCTGCTCCGCCGCATCGAGGACAGCGAGCTGTCCGATGAGCTCGGCAACCGCTGGACGCTGCGTGATGCTGGCGCCGGGCGCTACGTATACGGCGACTATGGCGCCGAGGTCGATATCGCCTTCGATGGGGCGGTGCGCGAGGGACGCGCGGTCTACGCCCCCGCGGAGCCATGGAAGCCGGACTCGGTCGCGCCGTACACGGGCGCGTACACGTCGGCCGAGCTGGGCGTGACCTGGGAGCTTGCCGCGGAAGGGGGTGCGCTCGTCGTGCGCCGCCGCAAGTTCCCGGACGCCGTGCTGCGGCCGACGGCCGCCGGAGCGTTCACGGACGGCCGGATGCACCTGGTGATGAGGGGTGGAGGCTTCGACGTGAGTACCGTGCGGGTCCGGCGGCTGGCCTTTCGCCGGGACTGAGCGGGGGCCGGGCGCTCGCTGCGCGATCGCCGTCAGCGCGTCCGCTCCTCCAGCCGCTCGAGACGCCGCAGCATGTCGGCGATGGCAGCCTCCGTCACGATGGTTCGCGGGCCCAGGACGCCCAGCTCCTCATGGAGGCGCCTCTCCGCCTGATCGCGGGCGGACGCGACACCCTCCGCCACCAGCTCGATCTTCGGGATGACGTCCTGCTCAATGAGTGCGCGGAGACCGGTCTCCACACGATCGATCTTGCAGTCGACCCCGTCGATGCGCATCGTCAGGCTCGACTCCACGCGGCCAATCTCTGCCCTCAGGCTCGACTCCACGCCGCCAATCTCTGCCGTCAGGCTCGACTCCACGCCGCCGATCTCTGCCCTCAGGCTCGACTCCACGTGGCCGATCTCTTCCGTCAGGCTCGACTCCACGCGGCCAATCTCTGCCGTCAGACTTGACTCCACGCGGCCGATCTCTGCCCTCAGGCTCGACTCCACGCGCTCGAGCTCCGTCGTGAGCCGCGCTTCCGCACCAGCGATCGCTGTGCCGAGCCCGTCCAAGGCCGCCTTCAGCTCTGGCTCCACGCCGGATCACCGCCCTCGATCCACCAATTGGTAAATTCAGTATATTCCATGGCGATCTGGCGTCAATCTTTCGGTGGCAGAGCGACAACGCCACCCGCCTCTGACCGGCGGGTGGCGTCGAGCGTTGGCTGGTGGGCGCTCGCTACGCGAGCGCGCCCATCGGATCCCAGGGCTGCAGCTCGATCGGGGGCTGCGCCAGGGCTGCCCGCAGGGCCGGCGACAGGTACTTCTTCTGCACCACCACCTGGTACATGTACTCGTCGAACCAGGCGTCGCTCATCACGAAGAAGCCGTCGCGCCCGGGCTCCTTGCCCCAGGAGTTCTCGACCTTCCAGCGCGTTGCGCGGCCATCGACCACGTTGACGCCCGAGAAGACCATGGCGTGGGTCATGCGGCTGTCGCCGTAGTCCAGGCGCCCCGCCTTGTCCAGGTCGAACGGGACGCCGAGGACGCCGTCGTAGTCGTAGAGGGCGGCGTCCATCACGCCGGAGTCGCGGTCGGACATCTTGCCGACGTCGCAGCCGAACCAGACGGCCTCGCCGTCCATCAGTTGGGCGAGGGCGATGGACTTCAGGGTCTCGACCTCGGTGTTCAGGTAGAGCACGGGCCGGCCGCCGCGCACGTTGCCCAGGTACTTCACGGTGTAGGTGCGGCCGAAGGGCTTGTCGTCCGTCGGGGCGTGGATCACGCTCACGTACTGGTTGAGGTCCAGGGCGACGTAGCGGCGCAAGAAGTCCTGCGGCGTGATGCCGGCGTCGCGGTGGAAGGCCTTCTCCTTGTCGCGGTACTGGAAGTCGAAGCGGGCCGGCGGCTCGCCCAGGAACTGGACCAGGATGCGGTAGACCTCGCCCAGCATGGCCTCCTTGCGCTCGCGCAGGGTGGCGAGGGAGGCGCGCTCGGAGCGCAGCTTGCGGGCATCCTCCCGCAGCTTCCGCGTCAGGAGGCCGTTCATGCCCCGCGACTGGCTGCTGTGGAAGGTCTCCGGCATCTCGGCCTTGGGCACGACGCCGTACTTCTCCACCAGGCTGACGAACATGTCCCACTGGCCGCCGTCATTGAGCGGGGCCTCCAGCAGCCAGGAGACCAGGCGGCCGTCGGTGGGCTCGTCCAGGGTCTCCAGGATGCTCTCCAGAAAGTAGTTGCTGCGCTCGAACTTGTCCCAGAACTGCGTGTAGGCCTGCGACAGCTCGAAGTCGCCCATGCCGCAGTTCCGCATCACGGCCAGCCGCAGCGTGTTCAGCCCGGCGAACATCCAGCAGCGGCCGCTCTGCTTCTGGTTGGTGATCGCGCCGGTGTCGATCTCGTGCGAGAACGTGTACTGCTGGCGGATCAGCACGTCCTGGTCCAGGGCCACCGCCGCGATGCCGTTCTTGCGGATCGCGTTCATCGTGGTCCGCCGGTGGGGGTCGGTCCGGAAGCCCTCGGACAGGCGGCGCACCAGCTCCGGCGAGACTACGCCGGTCTCTGTGCTCTCCTGCTGCAGGGCCACGTCGTCGGCCACGTCCATCACCTCGCTCCCCATGTATTCGGGGCGCGGGCGGACATCCCTGGCTGCGGAACCCCTCACGGGATGAGAACAGGCCGCCTGCCCTGCTGGTCACGCCCCCAAACCTCCGCCACGCGCTCCAGGGGCACGCGTTCGACCTCGATGCGCAGCGTGCCGCGGGCCAGCAGGTCGAGGATCTCGCGCAGCGCCGCAGTGACCCGCTCCACGGGCGGAATCGAGGCGCTGCCGCTGCCCAGGATCTCCAATCCGCTGCTGCGCAGGACCTCCGCCGGCAGGGCAATGTGGCTGCCGGCCATGTCGCCGCACTGCACAAGGCGGATGCGGCGGCCGTGCGGCAGCATGTCGTGCTGAACGAGGGTGCTGAGCAGCACCTCCGTCGGGTGGCCCCAGAGATAGTCGAGGACGACATCGTAGCCCACCCCGCCCGCCGCGTGGACGAACGCGGCGGCGAGGTCCGGATCGGCGGCGTCGACGTGGAGCGTGGCGTCGGCGCCCAGCTCGGCCACGGCCGCCAGCGAGTGGGGATTGCGGCCTGCGGCCACGACGCGGCCAGCCCCCAGGTGCCTGGCGGCCTGCACCGCCAGCCGGCCGGTGACGCCCGTGGCGCCGAGGATGAGCACCGTCTCGCCAGGTTGGAGGCCGGCGCGCCAGGTGAGGGTCATCCAGGCTGAGACGGCCGGGTTCCAGGCGGCAGCCGCCACCGCGTCGTCCACGCTGTCGGGGATGGGAAAGCACATGTCCGGCGGGGTGCTCGCAACGTCTGCCATGGTGCCGGAGCGGGAGCCGAAGAGCACGCGACGCCCATCCGGCAGGCAGCCGGCGCCGATCACTCCGGGGACCATGGGGAGGCCGGCCCCAGCGCTGACGGAGTAATGGGTACCGGCAGCGCGTGCCCGGTCAATGGCGTTGATCGGAGCCGCGGTCACCCTCACCAGGACCTCACCCGGCCCTGCGACCGGGACGGGAAGCTCCTCGCAGCGGGGCGTCTCGCCCAGGGCATGAAGAACTGCCGCCTTCACCGCCGACCCTCCTATACGTACAACGTACGCTTATTCCATACTATGTACGTTTCAAGGTGGCGCCGGACCGTGCCCCGAAGATTTTGGCTGGGGAGGCTGCTCCAGGCGTGCCGCATACCGATGCGCCGATCTGGTTACGGCCGGAGCCGGCTGGGCGCCAACCCCGATTCAGCCGCCAGCGCATTGCGGAGGCGGCCGTGGCGATCGCCGACCGGGAGGGCTTCGCGGCCGTGACCATGCGCCGGGTCGCCGCTGAGATCGGCGCGTCGCCGATGAGCCTCTACCACTACATCCGCGGCAAGGACGAGCTGCTCGCGCTGATGGACGACGCGCTCCTGGCGGAGTCGCTGCTTCCGACCGGCGGGTTGCCGGCCGACTGGCGGGGCGCCCTGACGGCCATCGCCCGCCGCACGCGCGACGTGTTCCTGCGGCACCCGTGGGCACTGCGGGCCCTGCAGGGAGACGCGGCCGCCCGGGGTGGCGCCATCAGCCCGAACGCCATACGGCACTTCGAGCAGTCGCTGGCGGCGCTTGCGGGCGCGCCGCTCGACCCCCGCGGCAAGGTTGAGCTCCTGACGGTGGTGGACGACTTTGTGATGGGGCACGCGCTGCGGGCCGGCGAGGAGCGCGTGCGGGCACACGCCAGTGCCGAGGAGATTCGTGCAGCGACGGCCTTCGCGCAGGAGCTCGTCAACTCGGGCGGCTACCCGAACCTGCAGTCCCTGGCCGAGCACGCGGAGGCCGCCTCCGCGCTCAGCGACGGCCAGGCGGAGGCTCGCTTCGAGCGAGGGCTGGCCATGCTCATCGACGGCGCCGTGCGTGCCTGAAGGGGCGGTGCGGCCGCCACGCGGCGGCCGCACCCGCAGCTCCTACCAGTTCGCGACCCCGGCCGGCTGGCGGGTCGCCACGTTGAAGCGGTTGACGAGGTTGGTGAGCGCGATCGAGGCCGTCAGCGTGGCGAGGCCCTTCTCGTCGTAGTGGCGGGCGGCCTCGGCCCACACGTCGTCCGGCACCGGGTCGGCGCGGTCGCTGAGGCGGGTGACGCTCTCGGCCAGGGCCAGGGCGGCGCGCTCGGCGTCGGTGAAGTAGGGCGCCTCCCGCCAGGCGGCCACGGCCCAGAGCCGTTCGTCCGTCTCGCCCTCCTTCTTCGCCTGGCGCACGCCCATGTCGACGCAGAAGCTGCAGCCGTTGATCTGGCTGGCGCGCAGGTGGACGAGGCCGAGGGTGGTGCGCGGCACGCCGCCTCTGTACACGATCGCGGCGAGGCCCTGGACGGCCTCGGCGGCGCCGGGCAGCAGCACGGCGGGGTTCTGGATCCTTGACTCCATCTCTGATCGCCTCCTGGATCTTGGTTGTCACATCGGCCAAGCTTGGCGCGTCACCCTGATGACGCACGGCGACGGGGGAATGTGACGGATGGACGATGCGGGGTGGCTGGCCGAGCGCTTCGAGGAAAACCGAAAGCACCTGCGTGCCGTGGCCTACCGGCTTCTGGGCTCGGAGGGCGATGCGGACGACGCCGTCCAGGAGGCCTGGCTGCGCCTCAGCCGCTCCGACACCAGCGGTGTGGACAACCTTGGCGGCTGGCTGACGACGGTGGTGGCGCGTGTGAGCCTCGACATGCTGCGCGCGCGCAGGGCGCGCCCGCAGGAGCCGCTCGGGGAGAACATGGACGGCCCGGGCGGCGAGGACCCGGAGGAGCAGGCGGTCCTGGCCGACTCGGTCGGCCTGGCGCTGCAGGTCGTGCTCGACCGGCTGCCGCCGGCCGAGCGCGTCGCCTTCGTCCTGCACGACGTCTTCGCGGTGCCGTTCGAAGAGATCGCCCTGGTGGTGGGGCGCAGCCCCGTGGCCGCGCGGCAGATGGCGAGCCGCGCCCGCCGGCGGGTCCAGGGCGAGGCTGCGGTGCCCGAGGCCGATCCCGGCCGCCGGCGCGCGATCGTGGAGGCCTTCATCACTGCCGCGCACGGGGGCGACTTAGGGGTCCTGCTCGCCATCCTCGACCCGGACCTCCTCATCCGCGCGGATGCGGCGGCTGCGCGCCTGGGAGCCGCCCCGGAGCTCCGCGGCGCGCGGGAGGCCGTCGAGCGGTTCGCCGGCCGTGCAAGGGGCGCCCAGGCCGTCATCGCGGACGGCGTCCCCGCAGCGGCCTGGATCGTGCGCGGGCGGCCGCTTGTGGTGTTCTCGTTAACCATCGCGGGCGGCAGGATCACCGCGATCGACCTGATCGGCGATGTGGAGCGGATCGCCCGCATGGACATCGTGGTGCCCGGCCCGGCACCGCAAACCGGCGGGGCAGGCTGACGCGCCTCCGGCATGCCGGCCCCCTCCGTGGGGGCACGTTGACTGCGCGGGAGGGCGCGGGAACGGACCAGGGCAGGCGGGTGAGCCCGGCGGAGCCGACCGTGCTGCTGGTCAACCCCGCGGCGCGGCGGGGTGCGGCCGACTTTCCGGCGCTGCGCGATCTGCTCGCGGGCCGGCTCAACCTGGTTGGGGCGGGCGTGCCCAACACGCCGGAGCGGCTGATCGACTCCGTCGGCGACGCGCTCGCGCGGGGCGTGCGGCGCGTGGTCGTGGCGGGTGGCGACGGTACCCTCTCGTGCGTGGCGGGGCGGCTGCAGGGGACCGGCGCAGCGCTCGGCGTGGTGCCGTGGGGCAGCGGCAACACCTTCGCCTGCGGGCTTGGGCTGCCGGGGCGCCTGCCGGACCTGCTGGACGTGCTGGCGGAGGGGCGGGTGCACGCCTTCGACGTGGGGTGGGTGGAGGACGCCGGGGGCGCCGCGCGGGCCTTCCTCAACACGGTGACGCTGGGCGTCAGCCAGCGGCTGGCGACGCTGCTCACCCCGAGCGTCAAGCGCCGCCTCGGCTGGCTGGCGTGGCCCTTGGCCATCCGCCGCGCCCTGCGCTCGACACGGCGCGTGACCGTGCGGCTCAGCTACGCCGACGGGACCGTCGATGCGTTCACGACGCGCCAGCTCATCGTGGCCAACGGTCGCTCCCTTGCCGGACCGCTGCGGGCGACGCCGTGGGCCTCGGGCGAGGACGGGCGGCTTGAGGTCTTCAGCCTGGGCACGTTCGGGCGGCTGGCGGCGCTGGCCGTGCTGGGGCGCCACGTCCACGACCCGGAGTCCCACTACCGCATCTGCCGCAGCGTGGAGGTGGCGTGCACGCCACCCTCCTCCCTGGACGTCGACGGAGACGTCTGGGGACGCACGCCCGTCGCCTGCCGCGTGCTGCCCGGAGCGCTGGACGTGCTGGCGCCACGCTGACCCTTGCAGGACCGATAGCCGGGGCGCTCGTGCCGCTTACGCGGCAGCCGCCGCGCGCAGCAGGGCCATGCCGGCCGCCGTGGCCGGCGACTCGTCCCGCGCCAGGTGGAGCGGCGCGGCTTCCCCGCCCAGCACGGCGTGGATGTGGCGGATGGCGGCCGTGAAGGGCGGCTCCGGGCCGGTGGGCCGCTCCACGCACTCCCGCCCGCCGGCCCGCACCTCGATCGTGTCGGCCGGACCCGGGTGGAACGGGTTGCTCAGGCGGATCTCGCCCTCGGTGCCGAGCAGGCGCGACAGGCAGTCCCGGCCCCGGCCGAGCCCGCAGCTCATCAGCAGGCGGCGGCCGCCCGGGAAGCCGAGGATCCCCTGCATCTCCTCGTCGACGCCCTCGGGGGCGAGCGTGGCCGTGGCGCGGGCCGACTCCGGGGCCGCGCCGAGTGCCTGCGTCCCGAAGTGGACGCAGTAGCAGCCGACATCGTTCAGCGCGCCGCCCGCGAGGGTGGGGTCGAAGCGGATGTTCTGCCGGCTGCGCAGCCGAAAGTGGAACGAGGAGTGGATCTCACGCAGCTCGCCGATGGCGCCGGCGGCCAGCAGCTCGCGCACGCGCGCCATCTGGGCGTGGAAGGGGAACACGAAGGCCTCCCACAGCAGGCCGGGTTCGCCCAGGACCCGCTCGGTCTCGGGCAGGTCAACGCAGAGCGGCTTCTCGCAAAGCACGGCCTTGCCGGCCCTCAGGGCCCTGATGGTCCACTCGGCGTGCAGGCTGTTCGGCAGCGGCACATAGACGGCCTGAATCCGCGGGTCTTCGAGGAGGGCCCGGTAGCCGGCGACGGCGTGCTCGATGCCGTTCGCGGCCGCGTAGGCCGCGCCCCGCTCCTGCGAGCGCGATGCGACGGCGAGGGCGGCGCCGCCGCCCGCGGCCCGCAGGCCGGGCAGGAACGAGGCGCGGGCGATGTTGGCGGTGCCGAGGATGCCCCACTGAATGTCCATCGCGGTACACTTCGGCTCGGAGCGAGCCGACTCCCGCCCGAGGGGGCAGATCGCCATGACGCGCCTGCACTACCTGGACTACCTCCGCGCGGGCCTCGTCGCCCTGGTGCTGTTTCACCACACGGCGATCACGTACGGTGCCCCCGGATCCTGGTATTACACCGACCCGCACCCGGCCGGCCCGGCCGCGCAGGGCCTGCTCACCATGTTCGTCGCCTGGAATCAGGCCTACTTCATGGGCCTCCTCTTCTTCATCTCGGGCTACCTGTCGCCGACCTCATACGCCCGCAAGGGTCCCGGCCGCTACCTCGCCGACCGGCTGTGGCGCTTCGGCATCCCGCTCGTCGCGTACATCTTCTTTCTTCAGCCCCTGCTCCAGTACGTCATGAACGCCATGCAGCACGGCCCCGCGGTCGCCGCCGTCCCGTACTGGATCCACCACTACCTGACGCTGCAGATCGTGGACCCGGGCCCGCTCTGGTTCATCGAGGCCCTGCTCGTCTTCGACGTGCTGTTTGTGGGCTGGATGCGCTGGCGCGGCCAGCGGCCGGCGCTGCCCGCCCCGTTCCCCGGCAACGGCCGCATCCTGGCCTTCGCCCTCGTTCTGGGCCTGAGCAGCTTCCTTGTGCGCATCGCGATGCCGGTGGGCCAGACCTTCGCGGCCCTGCAGCTCGGGTACTTCCCCGGCTATGTCGCGCTGTTCGTGCTCGGTGTGGACGCGCAGCGCCGCGGGTGGCTGGAGCTGATCCCCGGCCGCGCCGTGCGGCTGGCCAAGCGCCTTGTCGTCATCGCGCTTGTCACCCTGGTGGCCGGCGTCGTGCTGCTCGCCACGCAGGTCGCGGCGGTGGGCGCCCAGGCGGCAAGCGCCGACGTGGCCGGGGGCCTGCACGTCGCCGCGCTCTACTACGCGCTGTGGGAGCCCCTGGTCATCTGCGGCATGTGCATCTGGCTGCTGGACTGGGGCCGGCGGCGGCTCAACCGGCCGTCACCGGGGTGGAAGGCCTGGTCGAGCGGCTCCTACCTCGTCTACATCATCCAGCCCCTGGTGCTGGTCCCGCTGGCCCTGGCGTTTCGCTTCGCGGCGTGGCCGGGGCTGCTCAAGTTCCTCGTGGTGGGGACGCTGGCCGTCGTCCTCGCCAACGTCATCGCCCGGCTGCTGCGGCAGCTCGGCCCCGTCCGGTCGGTCGTGGGCTGAGCCACCGGCCGCACGTCCGCGCCGCGTAGATGGCGGCCAGGGCGGCCTGCAGGTCGGCGAACTCCTGCGGGCTGAGCTCCTCCAGGCGGTCCAGGTGCGCCTTCAGGTCCTGCAGGGGGCCCTGCTGGCGGCGCTGCGTGCCGCGCTCGACGAGGATGGTCGCCACGGTGCCGGTGAAGATGCCGATGAAGCCGGTCCCGAAGAGCATGAGCACCACGGCGACCGCCCGGCCCGCCGCGGTCTTGGGCGCGATGTCGCCGTGGCCGACCGTCGTGGTGGTGACCAAGCTCCACCAGAGGGCGTCCCCGAAGGAGCCGATGTCCGGCTCCACCCGGTGGATGGCGTGGGCGCCGGCGACCACCAGCCCGAACGTCACGGCCACCACGCAGACGAACCCGTGGCGCAGAAAGACGCCGTGGAAGAACTCGGAGTACCGGCGGAGCATGATGAAGCCGCGCAGCGCCCGGAACCAGGTGAAGCCGCTGATGAAGAGGCTCAGGGGAATCAGGGCCACCAGGTCGATCCAGTGCTCGCGCAGAAAGCGGCTGCGCGCCTGCGCGAGGTGGAGCCGGACCAGGAAGTCGAGGGCGAAGACGGCGTACGCGAACCGGTCGAGGTCCGTGAGGTCGCGCACGACGGCCGGCGCAAGGGGGAAGGCGTAGGAGAGGGCCACGCTGCCGGCCAGGGCGACCGCCGTGATGGCCTGAACGGCTCGTACACCCGGTGCAGGACACTGAGGACCGTCCGTTTCACACCACTATCAGTCTCCTACTTCGACGGCGGCGCCGGGAGCCCCCACTTCCGCAGCATGGCGCGCCATGTCGGCCCGCCCACCAGGTCGCGCACGGCCGTATCGACAGCGGCGGCGAGGTCCGGCTCGTCGGCGCGCACCGCCACCACGTACGCCACATCGCCGATGCCCGGCTGCCACAGGCGCAGCTGGGGGTCGGACCGCAGCCAGGCCGGGGCCAGCGCCCGGGTCGTCACCAGGGCGGCGGCCTCGCCGGACTGCACGGCGGCCACGGCGGCCTCGGCGCTGGGCTTGGGCGCCGCCAGGACAGTCACGTCCCTGGCCCTGGCGGCCGCCACCAGCATGGCCCCGGCGCCCGCATCCTCCGGCAGCGTGGCCACCACCCGCCCGTCCAGGCTGCGCAGGTCGGTCAGCGGTGTGCCGCGGCGAGCGATCAGCACGACCGGCGAACGGTAAAAGGGTGGGGAGTAACGGTAGGCGCCCTCGGTGCCGGCCGTGGCCGCGACGCCCGCGATTACCACGTCCGCCGCGTGGGCGTCCAGGGCCAGCAGCCGGACAGGCCCGGCCGGCACCCACGCGACCTTGTCGGGGTCGCCGAGCAGGGCGGCGGCCAGGGCCCGGGCAAAGTCGATCTCAAAGCCCTCGGGCACGAGGCTCCCCGGCCGCCGGAAGCCCATGGGCGGGGCGTCCTCGCGGATGGCGACGCGCAGCACGCCCGCGGCGCGGATGCGGGCCAGGGCGCTGGGGGCGGCGGCGGCCGGGATCCGTCCGGCCGCGTGGACGCCGCAGCCGCCGGCGATCAGGAGGAGGGCCGCCAGCGCCGCGAGCGCGAACCGGCGAGATGCCATCCTCCCACGGCTATGCCCGGGCGCACCCCGCCAAGCACCGGGGCGGCGCAGGGGAACCGCAATCGGCGGCGGACGCGCAAGCGGCCGCCGTCACGAACGCGCTGCTATTTGCCCTGCCAGCGCGGCGGGCGTTTCTCCAGGAACGCGCGCACGCCCTCCTTGAAGTCGTCGCTCATGTAGCACGCGAGCACGTACTCCTGGCCGCGCCAGGACGGGCCGGCCTCCGCCATCAGCCGCTGCACGACCTTCTTCGTCTCGCGGATGGTGATGGGGGCGTTGCCGCAGATCGTCTCCGCCACGTCGCGCACCTTGGCCTCCAGGGCGTCGGCGGGCACGACGGCCGTGACCAGGCCCATGTCGTAGGCCTCCTGGGCCGGCACCTGGCGGGCCGTGAAGAGCAGGTCCAGCGTGCGGGACGGCCCGATCTGCTGCAGCAGGCGCGCCGTGTTCGCGGGGGCGAAGATGTTGCCCAGGCGGGCGGGCGGGGCGCCGAAGCGGCTGTCGGGGGTGCAGAAGCGCAGGTCGCAGGCCATCGCCAGGCCGAAGCCGCCGCCGACGCAGAAGCCCTGGATCATGGCGACCGTGGGCTTGCTCACGCGGCCGAGGCGGCCGATGCGGCCGGAGATCATCTCCTCGTAGCCCAGGGCGTCGGCCTCCGTGGTGAAGTCGAGGAACTGGCGGATGTCCGTGCCGGAGGCGAACGAGCGGCCGCCGGCGCCGCGCAGGATCATCACCCGGACGTCGGGGTCCTGGTCGACCTCCTCGCAGAGGGCCGCCAGGCGGTCGTACATGTCGAACGTGAACGCGTTGCGCTGCTCCGGGCGGTTGACCGTGAGCCAGGCGAGCTGGCCCTCCTTGCTGTAGAGCAGGTCCTGCTCCGCACCCATCGAAAGCTTCACCTCGTTGCCGTAAGTCCTTGGGTAGGGAATTCTCCATCGGAAGGGCGGTCCTGCCGAGATGAGCGCATTGGAGGGGCGCGGGCCGGGCCCAGCCGCTGGCCCCCTGGTGGGTGTGCGCGTGCTGGACGTGACGCAGGTGATGGCGGGGCCGTTCTGCGCGATGCTGCTCGCCGACCTCGGCGCGGACGTGATCAAGGTGGAGCCGCCGCGGGGCGACCAGGTGCGCGAGCAGCCGGACAAGATCGAGGGCGAGAGCTACAGCTTTCTGGCCGTCAACCGCGGCAAGCGGGGGATCGTGCTGGACCTGAAGCAGGCGGCGGGGCGGGATGCCTTCCTGCGGCTCTGCGCCGGCGCCGACGTGGTCGTGGAGAACAACCGCCCCGGCGTGATGGAGAGCCTCGGCGTCGGCTACGAGCAGGTGCGGGCGGTGAAGCCCGACATCATCTACGCGTCGATCAGCGGCTTTGGCCAGACGGGCCCGTACGCGCCGCGCGGCGGCTACGACCTCATCGCGCAGGGCATGTCCGGCCTGATGTCCATCACGGGCGAGGAGGGGCAGGCGCCCGTCAAGTGCGGGCCGCCCGTCACCGACCTCGGGGCGGGGCTCTTTTGCTGCACGGCCGTCCTGGCGGCGCTGATCCACCGCGGGCGCACCGGCGAGGGCCAGCGCATCGACACCTCGCTGCTGGAGGCCGGGATCGCCCTGTCGGTGTGGGAGTCGGTGGAGTACTTCTCGGGGCGCGGGGTGCCGAAGCCGATGGGCTCCGCGCACCGCATGAACGGGCCCTACCAGGCCATCCGGTGCAGCGATGGCTACATCACGATCGGCGCCAACAACCAGCGGCTGTGGACGGCGTTCACCGAGGCCATCGGCCGGCCGGAACTGCTCGGCATGGAGGCCTTCAAGGACCAGCGGGGGCGGGTCGACAACCGGCACCAGCTCGCCGCCATGATCGAGGAGGTCACGACCGGGGGCACGCGGGCGCAGTGGCTGGAGCGGTTCACCGCCGCCGGCATCCCCTGCGGCCCCGTCTACGACTACGACGAGGTGTTCCACGACCCGCACGTGCTGGCGCGCGGCATGGTGCAGGAGGTCGTCTACCCGGGCGGCACGCACGCGCGCGTCGTCGGGCCGCCCGTGAAGATGAGCCGGACGCCGCCGGCGGTGCGGGGGCGCGGCGCGCGCAAGGGCGAGCACACGGCGCAGGTGCTGGCCGAGGCCGGCTACAGCGAGGCGGAGATCGCCGCCATGCGGGCGGCCGGAGTGCTGGGGTAGGCGGCGGACCGGCCGCGCATCGGCGGCGGACCGGCGGCGCATCGGCGGCGGATCAGCGGCGGACCGGCCGCGCATCGGCGGCGGACCGGCGGCGCAGGCATAGACCATGGCTTGCCTTGCAGGCGGAGCGGGACGTTCCCGAGGGTCTCCGCGGTCCGGCGCTGTGAGCCGTGTGAGCGGGAGGGGAGGACGCCGTGGATCCGGGCCGTGGTCAGCGTGCAGCGCCGGTACCCGTCGCCGGCTCGCATGCTGGCGCGCCGGAGGACCGGGTGGCCGACCTGGCGGGGGTGTTCACGACCGTCCGGATGGGCCTGGCCGTCCTGAGCGATGCCGGCCCGGACCGGGTGTCCGTCCGCCGTGCGGTGACGGCGGAGGATCTTGACGTGGTCCTGCGCCTCCGGGCCGCGCATCATGACGGCCACCTGCTCAACCCCGGTCTCGACGCGTGGGACCGGAGCGGCCTGCTCTTTGTCGCCAGCGCCCGAGGCCTCCCGGTCGGCACCGTCCGCTGCACCCTCGGCGCGGCGGCGGATCTGCCCGAAGCCCCGCAAATCGCGCGGTTCGCGGACCTTCTGCCCGCCGGCGCCACG
>DAHVAF010000006.1 GCA_027314765.1 Clostridia bacterium
GGCGCGGTACGGCACCTTCACGGCCGCCCAGGCCCTGGCCCCGGCCATCGAGATCGCCGAGCACGGCTTCCCCGTGTACGGCTTCATGCACAACAACATCGCGCGCCAGGCCGACCTCTACCGGCGCTGGCCCTCGACGGCGGCGATCTTCCTGCCGGGCGGGCGCGTGCCCGAGGTGGGGGAGATCTTCGTACAGCGCGACGCGGCGGCCCTGCTGCGGCGCCTGGCCGCGGCGCCGAACGCGCGCGACGCCTTCTACCACGGCGAGGTCGCGCAGCGCATGGCCGCCTTCGCGCAGGCGGAGGGCGGCCTGCTGACCGAGGCGGACCTGGCCGAGTTCCACGTCCAGGAGGAGGCGCCCGTGGTCGCCCGCTACAGGGACTATGAGATCTGGGGCTGCGGGCCGTGGTGCCAGGGGCCGGTGCTGGGGCAGTTGCTGCAGGTCATGGAGAGCTTCGACGTGCGTGCCTTGGGCCACAATACCCCGGCCTACATCCACACCCTGACCGAGGCCGTGAAACTGGCCATGGCCGATCGCGAGCACTACGTGGGCGACCCGGAGTTCGTGTCCGTGCCTTTGGACGGCATGATGGCGCGGGCGTACGCCCGCGACCAGAGCCGCCGCATCGACCCGCGCCGCGCGTTCGACGGGCTGCCGGCGCCGGGCGACCCCTGGCGCTACGACGCCACGGCCTGGCGCGGCCACGACCTCGCGCCCCGCCTGCCGCCCTGTGCCGGGCCGGCCGCCGTCACCCTGCCGCCGCCCGCGGCCGTGCACGCGCCGGCCGAGGACACCAGCTATGTGGGCGTGATCGACCGCGACGGCAACTGCTTCTCGGCCACCCCGTCTGACCCGGCGGCCTACTCGCCCGTGGTGCCGGGGCTGGGGCTGCCGCTCTCCGCGCGGGCGCGCCAGAACCGCCTGGAGCCCGGCCACCCGGCTGTGGCGGGCCCCTGGCGGCGGCCGCGGCTCACGCCGATGCCGGCCATCATCCACCGCGGCGGGCGGCCGTGGGCGTGCATGGGCACCCCGGGCGGGGATGTGCAGCCGCAGGCCATGGCCCAGGTCTTCCTCAACATGGCCGAGTTCGGCATGAACCCCCAGGACGCCGTGGAGGCGCCGCGCTTTGCCACGTACTCCTTCCCGAATTCCTTCTGCCCGCACACCTACGAGCCGGGCGTGCTGCGGGTCGAGGGCCGCGTGGCGGCCGGGGTGCGGGACGAGTTGGCGGGCCTCGGCCACCGGGTCGAGACCTGGCCGGACTGGGAGTGGGAGGCCGGCGCGGTGCTGGCCGTGTGCGCCGAGCCCGGCGGCCTGCTGAAGGGCGCGGCCGACCCGCGGCGGGAGGGGTACGCGATCGGGTGGTGACGCCACGCAGCGGCGTCACCTGAGCCTAACTGGACTTAGTCCGCTACAATGTCCTGGGGTGAACCCATGCCGAAGGTCGTCAACGTGCACGAGGCAAAGACCCACCTGTCACGGTTGCTGGAAGAGGTACTGGCCGGTCAGGAGATCATTCTCGCCAAGGGCGGTAAGCCATGCGCGAAGCTTGTTCCGATCGGACCCGTCCCCCCGCGGGAGCTTGGCTTCCTGAAGATGAAGATCCCGCCCGAATTCTTTGAGCCCCTGCCGGAAGACGAGCTCAAGCGGTGGGAATCGTGACCCTCCTCCTTGACACGCACGCGCTGCTCTGGGCGGTCGCCGATCCGGCCGCGCTTTCGGATCGTGCTCGCTCCCTTCTCGCCGATCCTGGCAACGCCCTGGTCGTGTCGAGCGTGTCCGCATGGGAGATTGCAACGAAGTACCGACTGGGGCGCCTGCCTGAAGCTCAGGTGCTGCTGTCGGCCTTCGACCTGCAGCTTGCACGATTGCGGGCCGACGAGCTTGCGATCTCAACCCGGCACGCGTTGACGGCCGGGACATTCCCGGGCCGCCACCGCGACCCCTTCGACCGGATGCTTGCGGCGCAGGCACTTCACGAAAGCTTGCCTCTCCTATCGTCCGACGCCGCCTTCGCCGAGTTTCCGATCGAGACCCTCTGGTAATGCCCGCTAGCCGGCGCTATGTCGTGGCCCGTGTCGACGAGATCCCGCCGGGCACGCGCCGCATCGTCACCATCGAGGGGCGCTCGGTCGGCGTGCTGAACGTCGGCGGCACTTTCCACGCCCTGCGCAACGCCTGTCCCCACCAGGGGGGCCCCTCTGCCTCGACCGCATCCTGCCGCTGGCGACGGCGGCGCGGCCCTTCGAGATCGCCTTCGACCCCAGTCGAAGGATCCTCCAGTGCCCGTGGCACGGCTGGGAGTTCGACGTCGCGTCGGGCAGGTCGGTGTTCAATCCCCACCGCACCCGGGTCAAGGCCTACGATGTCAGCGTGGGGGAGCCGGCGGAGGACCACGTCGTCCTGGAGACCTTCCGGGTCACGGTGGAGGGCGACGCCGTCATCGTCCACGCGTAGGGTAAGCGCGGGTCATCCCGCGCGCACACGGGTGAGACGGGAGGAGGGGCCGCCGTGCCGCAGCCGCGCCTTCCGCTCATCGACTGCGACGTGCACCAGCGCCTGGCGAGCCCGAAGGACCTGCGGCCGTACCTGCCGCGGGCCTACCAGGACGACCTGGGCCAGTTCGGCCTGCACATGCCGTCGGCGGGGTATCCGAACGGCGGCGACCGCGGCTACCGGGCGGATGCCTGGGTCGGGATGACGCGAGCTGGAGCCGCGAAGCGGCGGAGGCGAAGCTGGGTCGAAGCGGCGCCGGGATGGAGCGAGCCGCGAGACCAGGATGGAGCAAGCCGAGCGACAAGGACGGCGCCATGGTCGGCTCGGACTACGACCTGATGAGGGAGCAGATCCTGGACGCCCACGACGTGCGGTACGCGATCCTGCTCGGCCAGGAGCTCCGACCCATGAGCACGCTTCCGGACGCGGATGATGCGGCGGCGCTGGCCGCCGCATACAACGACATGCTGTGCGAGCGCTGGCTCGCGCGCGATCCGCGTCTGCTCGGCGCGATCCTCGTCGCCACACAGGATCCGCAGGGCGCGGCCCGCGAGATCCGGCGGACGGGGGCGCGCAGGGAGATGGTGGAGGTCCTGCTGTCGGACGGGGCGCCGATGCCCCACGGCCGGCGGTACTACGACCCCATCCACCAGGCGTGCGCGGAGGTGGGGCTGCCCGTGGCGATCCACACGGGGAGCGAGGGGCCATCGCCCGTGGGCTGGGGCTCCTACCCCATCGAGCACCGGCAGGCGCGTCCCATGGGCTACATGGCGCACCTCGCCAGCATGGTCTTCGAGGGCCTCTGGGAGCGCTTCCCCACGCTGCAGGTCGTGTTCATCGAGGGCGGCGATTGCATCCGGCGAGCCTGCCGCCGTCCATGGCTCCGGTGGCTGCCGACCTACCTGTGGCGGCTGGACTCCGACTGGCGCGGGCTGCGCCGCTTCCGCGAGTGGGTGGGGTATGGGCCCAAGACCCTCCAGCGGATCCTCCGGCTGCAGCGCCTGCTGCTCCTGGCCGAGGGCGGCGCCGGCGCACTGGGCGACCTCGCGGTGGCGGCAGGCTATGCCGACCAGGCGCACATGACCCGAGAGGTCGGCGCGCTGGCGGGGATCACGCCACGGCTGCTGGTGGCGGCCGGCGGCGCCACGCTCGGCATGTCCGATCTGTTCAAGACAGGGCCCCGAGCGCCAGGCTAGGCTGGCCGGGGGAGGGGTTGATCCGTCATGCGCGTCCTCTTCGTCGCTGGTTTTGGACCCATCGCGACCGATGTCGGTGCCGCCCGCGCGTTCTACGCCGACGCCCTCGGCCTCCGCTTCCAGGCCGACGGTGACTACCTGCACACGGGCGAGCTGGCCGGCGTCAAGCACTTCGCCCTGTGGCCGCTCGGCCAGGCGGCCCAGTCGTGCTTCGGCACGGAGGCGTGGCCCGCCGACCTGCCGGTGCCGCAGGCGTGGCTGGAGTTCGACGTGGACGACGTGGCCGCGGCCAGCGCCGAGCTGCAGGACCGGGGCTACCGCCTGCTGGTGGCGGACCGGCTGGAGCCCTGGGGGCAGACGGTCACGCGGCTGCTGGGGCCGGAGGGCCTATTGCTGGGGATCACGCTCTCCCCGCACCTGCGGGAGGGCGGCGGGACGTAGCCGGATGCCCCCGAGGAGGCGCGCGAACTGGACGAGCCCAGGCTCCAGCAGCTCAACCTCGTCGTCTGGAGCATGGAGGCGAGTGTCGCATTCTACCGCCGGCTGGGCGTGAGGATCCCCGACGCGTCGCCTGAAAGGCCCGACTATCATCGTACTGCGGAGCCAGCGGCGTCCGGCCAGGGCGTGGCAATCGAGCTCGACACCGTGCCGTTCGCGAGGACCTGGGATCACGGCTGGACGGGCGGCGTGGTGCTCGGTTTCCGCGTGGAGAGCCGCGCGCGGGTGGATGAAATCTACGCCGACCTGACGGGTGCCGGCTACCGCGGGCAGCAGCCGCCCTTCGACGCCTTCTGGGGCGCCCGGTATGCGGTGGTGGAGGACCCGGACGGGAATCCGGTCGGGATCATGAGCCCGCGGGATCCGGCGATGGGGTCCCGCCCACCGGACGGCGGCTGAGCTTCCTGGGCCGGCCGCTCGCGGCCTGCCGGACCGCTGCGGGCTGCGCCATGGCCAGAAGCACCAAGCACATGGTGGCGCGGCGCGCACGGCGTGAACGGCGGGCGCCGCGCGGCCGTGCGATGCGGTCGCGATGGCGGAGCCTGCGGCCCGGTGCTTCACCCGCCGGCCGCCGTCTGCAGGGCCGGCCGGCTGGGGGCAGGGTCCGGCACACATCACGCTGGGGATGTCCAGCAGCCACCGCAGCGGCAGTGTGGCGCGCATGCTAGGGTGTCGTCATGGCCGAGCCCGAGACCCCCTACGTCACCCTCGCCGGTCCGGGTGCCGCGAGCCTGGTCGTGCGGCGCTCGCGGTTTCTAGCCCACGCCGTCCCCGTGGCGGACGCCGAAGGGCTGGCCGCGTGGCTGGCTGACGTGCGCGCGCGGCACCACGAAGCGCGGCACGTGCCGTACGCCTGGGTTGGGCTCGAGGGCGCGAGCCGGATGTCCGACGACGGGGAGCCCGGCGGCACCGGCGGACGGCCCTGTCTCGGTGCGCTGACCCGCCATGAGCTGCGGGGCGCCGCAGTGGCGGTGGCGCGCATTTACGGCGGGGTCCAGCTGGGCGCCGCCAATCTCGGGCGAGCCTACGGGGAGGCGGCGTCGGCGGCGGTCGCGGCCGCGGGCGTCGTGCAGCGGCGGCCGGAGCGGTGGGTGCGCCTGACGGTGGCCTACGCCGACCTCGACCGGGCGGAGCGGGCCCTCGCCCAGGCCGGGGCCAGGGTGACGGAGCGGGGCTTTGCCGAGTCGCCAACCCTGGGCGCATGGGTGCCCGTGGACGCCCTCGACGCGCTGCGCGAAGCCCTGCCGAGGGCGACGTGGGGCTGAGGGCGGCAGAGGGGAGCGGGCTCCGGCCCAGGCCGGGGCGAGGGTGACCGCGCGGGGGCTTTGCTGAGGTGCCCGCCCTGGGCGCCTGGGGTCCGCGGATGCCCTCGACGCGCTGCGTGAAGTGCCGCCGAGGGTGACGTGGGGGTGAGGGCGGCAGGGTGGGGGAGCAGGCCCGGGCCCCGACCGGGGAAGGGTGACCGAGCGAGGCTTTGTCGAGCTCCCATCCCAATGCGCATGGGTGCCCGCGGGCGCCCTCGACGCGCCGCGGTGCTCGGAAGGGCGGCGGAGCGCGCGTGGCCAATGACCTTCACGGAGGGATCACGCGGTGGAGCAAGCGGCCCGTGCGGCGACCCGGCGCGGCCTGCGCCTGGAGTACGCGACACTGGGCTGGAACGTCGTGGGCACCGTCGTCGTGGTCGTCGCGGCGCTGGCGGCGCGCTCGGTGGCCCTGGCCGGCTTCGGCCTCGACTCCCTGCTCGAGATCTTCGCGTCGGTGGTCGTGGTCTGGCAGCTGACGGGCGCCGACCCCGCCCGCGAGCACCGGGCGATGCGCCTCATCGGCTACGCCTTCTTCGCCCTCGGCGTGTACATCCTCGCGCAGACGGCCGTGACGCTGCTCGCCCACATCCGCCCGGCCCCCTCGCCCGGCGGCATCGCCTGGCTGGCGGCGACCCTGATCGCCATGCTGCTGCTGGCCTATGGCAAGCGGGTGACCGGCGCCGCCCTCGGCAACCCGGTGCTGCTGACGGAGTCCCGCGTGACGCTGATCGACGCGCTGCTGGCCGCCGCGGTGCTGGCCGGCCTCGCCCTCAACGCCGCCCTCGGCTGGTGGTGGGCCGACCCCCTGGCCGGCCTCGCCATCGTCTACTACGGCGTCAAGGAGGGCCTTGCCGCCATTCGGGGAGGGGAATAGCGGGTGGATACGGCCGAGGTTGTGATCGTGGGCGGCGGCGTCATCGGGGCGAGCACCGCCTTCCATCTGGCGAAGGCGGGCGTGCGGCGCGTCACCCTGGTGGAGCGCCGGCAGCTCGGCGCGGGCGCCAGCGGCAAGAGCGGCGCTGTCGTGCGCATGCACTACACCAACCCGCATGAGTCCCGGCTTGCCCACGAAAGCCTCAGATACTTTCAGAACTGGCCCGACGCCGTCGGCGCCGGGGCCTGCGGCTTCGAGGCCTGCGGCTTCGTCGAGATGGTGGCGCCCGAGCACGAGGGACAGCTCCGGGCGAACGTGGCCGCCCAGCAGGCCATCGGCATCCGCACGAGCATCATCGCCGCCCGCGACCTCGCGGAGCTGGTGCCGGGGCTGCGCCTCGACGGCCTCGGGCCCGCCGCGTACGAGCCCGACAGCGGCTTCGCCGACCCCAACGCGACGCTCTTCGGCTTCATCGCCGCGGCCCGCGCCCTGGGCGTCGAGGTGCGAACCCAGGTGGAGGTCGCGGCCATTCGCGTCTCGGGCGGCCGCGTGGCCGGCGTGGACACCAGCCAGGGTCCGATCGACGCTCCCCGCGTGGTCCTGGCGCCCGGCGCCTGGGCTGCGCGCCTGATCGCGCCCCTCGGCCTGGACTTCGGGCTGGTCCCTCACCGCGTGCAGGTCGCCATCTTCCGCTGGCCGCTCGGCTTCAGCCGGCGCCACCCCGTGATGATCGACGCGACGCAGGGCTTCTGGTTTCGGCCGGAGGGCGCCGCCGCCACCCTGGTCGGGCTCGAGACCGGCATCGAGGGCACGGACGTCGACGGTCTGGACGAGGGCGTCGACACGGACTACGTGGCGGATGGCCGCCGCCGCCTGGCGACGCGCCTGCCGGCCTTCGCCGCCGCCACGATGCGGGGCGGCTGGGCGGGTCTGATCACGCTCAGCCCGGACGAGCGGCCGATCATCGACCAGATCCCGTCCGTCCCCGGCCTTTACTGCATGCTGGGGGACAGCGGCACCTCGTTCAAGACGGCGCCGGCCATCGGCCGCTGCCTGGCGGAGTGGATCACCAGCGGCAGGCCGCAGCTGATGGACCTGACGCCATTCCGCTCGACCCGCTTCGCGGAGGGCAGGCCCTGGCATGATGAGACCGGCTACGGCTGGCAGCATCGGACGGTGTCGCGCTGAGCCAGCCTGAGCCCGCGCCCTGCGGTTCCTCAGTTCACTGCGCACGTTGCCGCGGCGTGCTTGGCCCTTCTATGCTCATGACGGGCACCGGCTCAGACCAGGCGCACCCACCGGCCGCTCCCCTTCACAAGGAGGGCGTCATATGCGCATCTCCGCCGCCGTGGTCCCGGAACGCAATCACCCGTTCATCATCAAGCCCCTGGAGCTCGATGCGCCGCGACCGGACGAGGTGCTCGTCCGAATCGTCGCCGCAGGCCTTTGCCACACCGATCTCTCGGAGCGTGCCGGCGGCCGCGGACCGTTCCCGGCCGTCTTGGGGCATGAGGGCGCGGGGATCGTGGAGCGGGTCGGCGCCGGCGTGGCGAGTCTGCAACCCGGCGACCATGTCGTCCTCAGCTACCTGTCGTGCGGCCACTGCCGCAACTGTCTGCGCGGCAAGCCCGCTTACTGCGACCACCATATGGCGTATAACTTCGGCCGGAGGCGGCCCGATGGCTCCACCACGCTGCGGGACGGCGCCGCGGCCGTCTATGGCAGCTTCTTCGGCCAGTCCTCCCTGGCCACGTATGCCTTGGCGAGCGAGCGCAACACGGTGAAGGTGCGGACCGACCTGCCGCTGGAGCTGCTCGCGCCGTTGGGCTGTGGCGTTCAGACCGGAGCCGGTGCCGTCCTCAACACCCTGCATCCCTTCCCAGGCAGCAGCATCGCCGTCTTCGGCGTCGGGTCGGTCGGTTTGAGCGCCGTCATGGCGGCGGTCGTCGCCGGGTGCACCCCGATCATCGCCATCGATGTGAGGTCCACCCGACTGGCGCTGGCGCGCGAGCTCGGCGCGACCCAAGCGCTGGAAGCGAGTGCCGGCGATCTCGTCGAAGCGATCCGGGCCCTGACTGGCGGCGGCACGGACTACGCGCTGGACACGACCGGGCGGCCCGAGGTGATGCGCCAAGCGTTCGAGAGCCTGGCCACGCTGGGCGTCTGCGGGGTCATCGGCGGCGCGCCGCCGGACGCGGAGCTGCGCCTTCCGTACAGCGAGCTGTTGATGGGCCGCACGGTGCGGGGGGTCGTCCAGGGGGACAGCACTCCCGCGCTGTTCATCCCCGAGCTGATCGATCTCCATTTGCAGGGACGCCTCCCCATCGATCGCCTGATTACGGTCTTCCCGTTCGCAGAGATCAACCAGGCAGCCGCAGCCTCCGAGCGCGGCGAGGTGGTGAAGCCTGTGCTGCGGATGGGGTGAGGCTGGCGCCGAACCGACTCGCTCAGGGTGGAAGTTCCAGCGCCGGGCGGTGTCGTGGCCGAATCATCGGGAAGTGGCGCCGGTCCAGCGTGAGGAGTCGCCGAATGTCCAAGCGTTCAGCCAGGGCGACGATCGACGCATCCACCAGCCCCATGTCGCCGTCTCCACAAGCCTCAATCAACTCCACGCATCGGGCCAGGTCGGCGTCGCGCAGACCCTCGATCCGCAACGGATCGGTGAGAACCCCCGCGCAGCACGGCCAGTTCCGCGTGCAAGCCGAGCCGCTCCGCCAACAGGTCATCCAAACTCGGGCAGCATGGTCGCGGGCAGGACGGTCGTCTCGCTCAGGTCCGCAATGCGGGCCCCCATCGTTTCATGAGCCAGGCTGTCCGCGTCGGCCAAGGCGAAGAGTACGCCGGGGTCCACCAGGACAGGCACGGCTGACCTGTCGGGCGACGCCGCGGCGACCAGCCGGTGGTCGGGTCCACCGACTCACGCACGCGGTCGCCGTGGCTGGCGGCTTGCGGCTCACCACTCCTGCCCACGCCGGCAAACGAGATGTCAGACCGGCGGCCGTGTGTGGGGAGGTATTCACAAACGGCGGCCTCCAACAGGGCCGACACGGTGATTCCCTCGCGGCGCGCACACTGTTTCGCTTCCAGCAGCAATGCTTCATCCGCCATCACAGTCGTACGCAGTATGAAAACACACGCGGTCACAGAGGCCAGGCGCGCCTGCCGGCGCGCCCCCTACTGCCGCAGCCGCACGTCCAGGGCGTCGCGGATGCCGTCGCCCAGCAGGTTCCAGCCGAGCACCGCGACGGTGATGGCCAGCCCCGGCCAGTAGACGAGCCACGGCGCCTGCATGAGGTAGCCCATCCCGGTGTTGATCATGGTCCCCCAGGACGGTGTCGGCGGCGGCACGCCAAGGCCCAGGTAGGAGAGGCCGGCGTCGGCCAGCAGGGCGCCCGACATGGCCAGGGTCGCCTGGATGAGCATCGGCGTCATGGTGTTGGGCAGGATGTGGCGGAGCAGGATGCGACGCGTGCCGCTGCCCACGGATTGGGCGCTCGCCACGTACTCGCGCTCGCGCTCGGAGAGCACCTGGCCCCGCGCGAGGCGGATGAAGCCCGGCACAAATCCGATCCCGATGGCGATGGTCTCGTGCGTGAAGCTGGCCCCGAGAAAGGCCGCGATGGCCAGCGCCAGGATCAGTCCGGGGAAGGCCAGCAGCGCGTCCGTGATGCGCATGACGAAGATGTCGTCGACCCAGCCGCGGTAGTACCCGGACAGCATCCCGATCGGCATGCCGACAATGGCCGCGAGGCCCACCGACAGCACGGAGACCCCAAATGAGAGCCGCGCGCCGTAGAGCATGCGGCTCAGCTCGTCCCGCCCCAGGTCGTCGGTCCCCAGCGGATGGCCGGGCATCGGCGGCTTGGTGATCAGGTGGTAGTTCTGCGTCAGGGGGTTGTACGGCGCCAGGCTTGGCCCGAGGACCGCCAGAAGGATCAGGATCAGGACGATGACGGCCCCGGTCATGCCCAGGCCGTTGCGCAGGAAGCGGCGCCCCGCGAGCGCGAGCAGGCTGCGGCTCCCCGCCGGCCCGCCCTGCCCGAATCCCTCGTCGGCCGGTTGCGCGCTCATGCCACTCTCAATCCCCCGCCACCTGGATCCGCGGGTCCAGCAGGCTGTAGCTCAGGTCCGTCAGCAGGTTGACGATCAACACGATCAGGGCGATGAACAGCACCTCGCCCTGCACCGTCGGAAAGTCACGCTGAAAGATGGCGTTCACCAGCAGCTGTCCCATGCCGGGGATCCCAAAGATCTCCTCCGTGATCACGACGCCGCCGAGCAGCCCGGCGAATTCCAGCGCCCCCACGGTCACCACCGGCAGCAGGGCGTTCCTGAGCGCGTGCCGCCAGAGGGCGCGGCGCTCGGAGACACCCTTGGCGCGCGCCGTGCGCACGAAGTCGGCGCCGAGCACCTCCAGCAGCGACCCCCGCAGCATGCGGGCGATGACCGCCGCCGACCGGAGCCCAAGCGAAACCGCGGGAAGGATCATCAGGTCCAGGTTGGCGCCGAGTCCCTTGGTGATCGGCGCGTAGCCTTCGGATGGAAAGAGGTGCAGCCTGACCGCGAAGTAGAGGATGAAGAGGATACCGAGCCAAAAGGCGGGGATCGAAAGCGCGATCAGCGCGAGGGTGGTCGCGACCCAATCCGCCAGCGTGCCGCGCAGGCGCGCGGCGATGATCCCCACCGGGACCCCGAGGAGCAGCGCGGTGAGGAGGGCCAGCACCGTGAGCTCGAACGTGACAGGCAGCGCCTGCAGAAGGTCCTTGAGCACGCTGGTGCCATCGAGCAGCGAGCGGCCGAAGTTGCCCTGCAGCACCTGCCCGACCCAGTGCAGGTACTGCGCCGGCAGCGGCAGATTGAGCCCCATCTGGGCGCGCAGGGCCGCCACGGCCTGCGGCGTGGCCTCCTCGCCGAGGGCCACCCGCGCCGGGTCGCCGGGAATCAGGTGCAGCATGAGGAAGACCATCACGGTGACAAGGAACACGACGGGAACCATCAGCAGGATCCTGCGCACGAGGTAGCGCCCGATCACGCCATCACCCATTCGTGCGGGGCCGCGCCATGCGGCGCGGCCCCTTTAACATCCGTGCTTCGGGCTGGCTAGAGGCCCATGGTGTCGATGCGGAAGACACCATCGGGATAGTGGACGAACCCGGTGACGCTCGGCAGCAGCAGCTTGATGTCCTCCGGCCAGTACAGGACGATATAGGCTGCGGTGCTGTTCGCCAGGGCCGCGACCTGCTGGTAGAGCTGCTTGCGCGTGGCCTGTACTTGGCTGGCGCGGGCCTGCTCCAGCAGGCTGTCCATCTGGGAGTTGCTGTACCCGCCGAAGTTGAACGCGCCGCCGGTGTGGTACCAGTTGTACGCGTTCTGGTCCGGGTCCACGCGGCCCGACCAGCCGTCCGTGATGGCCTGGTAGTTGTGGTTCGCGACGATCGACGAGAACGCCGCCGAGTCGATCAGCTTGATCTTCATCGTGATGTTGGACGACGCCAGCATGCTCTGCAGCACCTGGGCCATCTTCTCGCTGGTCGGCGTGTTCGTCGTCGTCAGCGTGAAGGTGAAGCCGTTGGGCTGGCCGCCCTTGGCCAGGTCAGCCTTCACCGCCGCCGGATCGGCGCCCGGCACCGTGTGCGCCACGTAGGCCCAGCTGCTGGGCGGAAACGCGGTGTCGCCGGGCAGGGCCGTCTGGCCGAAGACCGCGTTGACCAGGGTCGCGCGGTCGATGGCGTTCATCAGCGCCAGGCGCAGGTTCATGTTGTTGAACGGGGCCGCCGTCTGATTCATGTCGATGCCGTCGAAGGCCATGCCGGGCATGATGCTCACGACGACCTTCGGGTTGGTCTTCAGGCTGGCCACGTCCTGGGGCGGCGCGCCGTCCATGACCTGGACGCTCCCGGCCTCCAGGTCGAGCACCGCGGCGTTGCTGTCGGGGATGATCTTGAAGATGACCTCGTTGACCTTGGGCAGCCCGGGCTGCCAGTAGTTCGGGTTCTTGACCAGCACGCACTGGTCGTCCTTCACGTAGCTCTTGAACATGAACGCGCCCGTGCCCACGGGGTGCTGGGCGAAGTTGGCGCCGTACTTCTTCACCGCCGCCGGCGAAACGATCATGCCGAGGCGGCCCGCCAGCAGCGACAGGAACGGCGCGAACTGCTGCTTGAGGACAAATTGCACGGTCAGCGGGCCCGTCGCGGTCACGCTCTTGATGAAGAGCGCGCTGGCGTAGCGCGGCGAGGCCTTGTCGTTCATGGCCCGCTCGACGCTGAAGACCACGGCCTGCGCGTTGAAGTCCGTGCCATCCTGGAATTTCACGTTCGGGTGCAGCTGGAAGGTGTAGGTCAGGCCGTCGGATGAGACGGTCCACGACGTGGCCAGGTCGGGCACGATCTTCCCGGTCGGCGTGACCGCGACCAGGGGATCATAGATCCCGTAGAGCTCGGCGCGGTCGATGTATGCCCCTGACAGCAGCGGGTCGAGCGACTCCAGGCTCTGGTTGATGGCGATGGTCAGCGTCCCGCCGCCGCTCGCCGACGTGCTGGCCGCTGACGAGCTCGCCGCCGCCGCCCCGGTGCTCGTGCTCGTCGTGCTCGAGCTCGAGCTCGTGGCCGGCGTGCTGGCGCCCCCGCACCCCGCCACCGTGAGCAGGATGCCCACCGTAAGGGCGGCGAGGGGCGCTCGGGCCTTCATCCGCATTCGGATACCTCCAATCCAATCCCAAAAACAGGCTCTTGGTTGAATTCGTTGCGCATTGCGGGATTCCTTTGGTCGCGATCCCCGATCGTGTGAGCTGTCCGTATCACTGGAACCTCGCCGCCACCCTGCGTCCGCGCCGCCGACGCCAGCATTGGACGCGCTCTCCGCGAGTGCGGGGCGGACTGCCGGTGCGGCGCGATGTGACGTGCGCGCGGATCGCGGGTAGACTTCTCGACCATGGCCGCATGACAGGGCCGAAGCCCCGACCCGGGGCGCGGGGGATGCCGTTTCGTTGAGGTGTATTCGTGCGCCCGGCGCGCGCTCGGCGACCTTCCGCCGACCCGCAGCCATGGATGGCGCAGCCCGCGGTGGATGCGCTCCACCCCGCAGGCCACGAAGGGAGTTGAACATCATGCGCACCATTGCCACCATTGCCACGATTGCTGCCATCGCCGCCATCGCCACGCTGCTCGGAGCGCAAATTCCGGCAGCGGCGGCGGCGCCGACGCCGGCGCCGCTGACCGTGGCCGCCGTGCAGGCGGACCTGCAGGCCAGGGGCGACGCGGTGGCCGTCACGGGAACCATGGACAGCGCGACCCAGAGCGCCATCTACGCGCAGGGTGCGCGCACGGTGGGCCAGCTGGATGCCGGAGCGCCCGATGTCACGGTCCTGCAACCCGGCAGCGGCGGCCCGGCCGTGAAGCTCGTGCAGCAGGCGCTGGCCCGCGACGGCTATGCCACGGGTCCACTCGACGGCAGTTACACACAGGCGACGTCCGCGGCGGTGCGCGCGTTTCAGCGCGACGACGGGCTTGTGCCGACGGGTGATGTCGACGTGAAGACCCTGCAGGCCCTGGCCCAGCCGGACCCGCAGCGGGCGATCGCGCCCGCGGCCCAGACGCTCAGCCTGGTGGCCACAGCCTACGGGCCCTCGCTGAAGGACAACTACCCGTATGGGGCCGTCGACCTGTTCGGCAAGCCCCTGACCCCGGGCATGGTCGCCGTCGACCCGAGCGTGATCCCCATCGGGACGCACCTCTGGATCAGCGGCTACAACAGCCCGAGCCTGCCCACGGGCGGCTTCGCGGCCGTCGCGGCGGACACGGGCGGTGCCATCCAGGGCCACCGCATCGACATCTTCATCGATGGCGGCCCCGCGGCGGTGTCGGCCTTCGGAGTCCAGCACGTGACGGCGACGCTCATCCGGTGACGGAAGACCGGGCGGGCGGCCCCCCAGGGCCGCCCGTTCCTGTACCATGAAGGCATGGATGCCAGCCTTGAGGCGCGGCTCCACGACTACTTCGCGGGCCGCCGCGACGTCACGCTCGCACTTGTGTTCGGCTCGGTCGCGCGGGGCGATGCGCGCGCCGACAGCGACCTCGACGTAGGGATCGTCCCCGCGCCCGACGCGGTCTCCGGCCTGAATAGCCCTGTGCTGACCGCGATGGTCGACCTGCCGCCGCTCGTCGGTCGCAAGGTGGATGTCGCGGACCTCCGGCGGGTGAGTCCGGTCTTCGGCTTCGCCGTGGCCCAGGATGCGGTCCTTGTCTATGAGGCGGAGCCGGGCGCATGGGCGTCGTGGTTCGCGCGGATCATCGCCCAGTACTATGACACGGCACCGCTCCGTCGCATTGCCCGCGAGGCTGCGCTTGAGCGCCTGGAGCGCGGCCGGTGACACCCTCCCTGCGGGCGGCCGCGATTATGAGTCGCCACGCTTCGCTGCTGGATGCGATCGCGCGTCTGCGGCGCCACAAGGCCATCACTGTCGAGCAGTATCTGGCGGATGAGGTTCTTCCCTGGTTTATCGAACGCGGCCTTGAGCGGGCGGCGGGTTGTGTCTTGGATATCGGCGCGCACGTCCTCGCCATCCTGGGCCAACCGGTCCCAGACGACTACACCGCTGTCATCGACGGGCTGGCGACGGCGGGGGTCCTTACGAAGGAGTTTGCGCGCTCGTTTCGCGCGATGGCAGGCTTCCGCAATGTGCTTGTCCACGAGTATCTGAACATCGACCCCGAGGTCGTCGTGGGTGTTCTGCATGACCGCCTCGACGACTTCGAGAGCTTCGACACCCAGGTCCTCACCACGCTGCGCGAGCGCGGTCTGCTAAGGGAGTAACGCAGCCTCGCTTCGCTCGCCCACGCCCACGGCTGGCGCACACCGACGCGGCGGACGCCGCGTCCAAAGGATCGTCGCTCCATGTCGCCAATTCGAGACTTTCGGGGCCCGGATCCTCACCGCGCTGCGCGGCCGCGGCCTCCTGAAGGCGTGGCCGCCGGTCCCGTCGCTGCGTTCCAACACGCGCGCTGCTGGCGCACATCGACGCGGCGGACGCCGCGTCCAAAGGATCGGCCCGGGCCGGGGCCCCTCACGGCGCCAGGTGCGCGAGCGCCGTCAGCACAGCGGCCGTGTACCGCAGGCCCTCCCACATCGCCTCCAGCGGCACCCGCTCGTCCGGCGCGTGGGCATGGCTGTCGGGGCGCCCCACGTTCGGCACCGAAAGGCACGGCACGGCCAGCGTCTCGCCCACCGGCGCCATCGGCCCCGTGGCCGCGATCAGCGGCATCACGCGCGCGGGCTCGCCGAACACGGCCGCAGCGGTCTCGGCGCACAGGGCGACGGCCGGGTGGTCGGCCGGCGTGAGGGCCGGGTCCTCGGCCTCCAGCAGCTGCACGGCGACGTCGCCGAACCCGCGCTGCGCCAGGTGGCGCGTCAGCTTGGCCCAGATCACGTCGGCGCGCTGGTCGGGGACCAGGCGGAAGTCCAGCTTCGCCCGTGCCGCCGCCGGCACGATGGTCTTCGTGCCCGGCCCGCTGTAGCCGGCCTCGATGCCGCAGATGTTGCACGTGGGGGAGAAGAGCAGGCGCTCGGCCAACGCGAGGCCGCCGGCCGGGGTGGCGGGGTCGTCGCCCAGCAGCCGCGGGACGCCGATGCCGCGGCGCATGGCGGCCACATCCAGCGGGTCGGCCGCCAGCAGGGCGCGCTGCGCCGCGGTGGGCGCGCGCACCGCGTCGTAGAAGCCGGGGATGGCCACGCGGCCGCTGGCCGGGTCCGCAAGGGCGGTCAGCGCCTCAATCAGCCGCCACACGGGGCTCGGGGCGATGGCGGCGAGGCTGCTGTGCAGGTCGTGGTCGGGGCCGCCGCGCGTGGCCAGCTCGACGTAGAGGATGCCCTTGCAGCCGAGGACCAGGCCCGGCCGGCCGCCCTCGTCCCGGCCCCCGCTCTCCCAGAGGCAGACGTCGGCGCGCAGGTCATCCGCGCGCTCGCGCACCAGGGCCGGGAGGTGGCGCGAGCCCGTCTCCTCCTCGCCCTCCACCAGCCAGCGGATGTTCACGGGCACGCCGCCCGTGGCCGCCAGCGCACCCACGGCCTCCAGGCGCACCATGAGGTCGGCCTTGTTGTCGGCCACGCCGCGGGCAAAGCAGGCCCCGTCCCGCACCTGCGGGTCGAAGGGCGGCGAGGTCCACGCGCCCACGGGGTCGGCGGGCTGCACGTCGTAGTGGTTGTAAAGGAGGACGGTCACGGGCGCGCCAACATCGAGCGCCCCCAGAACGGACGGGTGGCCGGCCGTGGGCACCACCTCCGCCCGGAGGCCGCGCGCGCGCATGGCGCCGGCGACCAGCTCGGCCGCCTGGGCCATGGCCCCGGCCGGCGGGTCGGCGGCGATGCTGGGCACGCGCAGCAGCCCGCCCAGCTCCGCGAGGAAGGGCTCGCGCCGGCTGGCGGCGTGGCTGGCGGCGCGCTCGGCGGCCGCAAGCGCGTCCGCGACGGCTGGGCTCGGCAAGGCGGCTCCCTCCGGTTTCGGCCGAGGGTATTCTGCGCCCCGCCCGCGACCTCCCGCATGGCATGATGGGTCGGGATGCGTCGCCCATTCGTCCTCGCTTCGCTCGTCCTTTACGCGGCCCTCGCCGTCAGCTCGGCGGCGGGGTGGCTGCGCGCCCCCGACACCCAGCTTGCGCAGGCAGCGGCGTCCCCGCTGGGGCGGGGCCTGCAGCCGGCCGTCTGCTTCGCGGACCTGGCCGGCGGGCTCACGGCCACCGGCATCGCCACCGCCGTCGTCGCCATCGACTACCCGGGCATCGGCGGCTGGCGGCGGCTGGGCATCTTCGGCGGCTGGCTCGGCATCTCCCTGGCCGAGGCCCTGCAGAAGAAGGTCGTGCCCGTGCCGGGGCCGGCCGGCGCCCTGCAGGGGCCGAGCGCCGGGTGGTGCCGCGCCATGGAGGCCGTGGCCGACGGGCCGGTGGTGGCCCTGGGCGGCGCGATCCTGGTCGGGATCGAGCACCTGGCCCACCTGCCCGTGACGCGGCATGCGCCCTCGCTGCCCTACACCTTCCCCAGCGGGCATTCCGCCCGGTCGTCGTACGTGCTGGCGCTGCTGGCCGCCGGCTTTTGGGGCGGCGGCTGGCCGGGGTGGGCCGCGGCGGCCATCGCCGCGCTGGCCGAGGGGTGGGTCCTGGTGGCCGCGCACTGGCACTGGGCGGGCGACGTGGTGGCCGGCTGGCTGCTGACGGGGGTCGCGCTGGCCGCCGTGCTGCCGCGGCGCCACCGCCCTTGACGTGTCGCCCGCGCCACACGTCCCTGCGCAGGACCCCGCGCGGCTGAGCCCGGCGCGGCCGGTGCGGGGGGCATGCAGCCCGCTCGCGGAAAGCGCCCGCTCGCAGGAAGCGCCCGCCAGCGAGCCCACGTGCCGCGGGCCGCGGGGATCCTGAACCGGGCCGCGGGTCGAGGACCCCGTGCGCGCGCTGCCCCAGCTCCCGGACCGCCCGGCGGGCGTGGCCGCGGTGCGGGTGGACGGCCTCCGGGCCGAGCGCCCGTGAAAGGGGGCGGGTGTTTGGCGCAGCTGCGCGGGGGAGACGGCCCCCTCGGGCGACCGAGGCCGTCAGGTCCCGCCCAGGGCGATGTCGACGATGCGCCCGGGAAGGAACAGCCGCCGCAGGTCCGCCAGCGCCGCCTGGCGCCGCGCGGGTCCGAGGTCTGGCCGGAGCGCCACCTGCGCTGCCGTGTACGCGATGTCGCTGACCGCCCGCGCGTGGCGGTAGTAGGCGAGGGCAGCCTCATCGGCGCCAACCGTTCCGTAGCCGCGCAGGAAGAGGCGCTCCTCGCCGGGTGCGGTCCGGGTACGGTTCAAGCCGCCCCCCAGCATGAACATCAGGTCTCGCTCGGGCGGGGCGAGGGTCGCGTCGTCCCAGTCCACCACCCAGAGCCGCCCGCCACCGTCGACCAGGACGTTGTGGGTGTGGAAATCCGCGTGGCAGACCACGCACGGGGCCATGCGCCCGGCCAGCTGGCGGCCAAGATCCTCGGCCTGGGCCAGGAGCGCGTCGATCTGCGGACGCCGCGCCCGCCAGATGGCCCCGAGCTCCTGGCCGGCGCGGTCGGCGGGGGCCGCCTCGGCGACGTGCGCGTGGAGCCGCCGCACGGTCTCGGCGCCGTCCGGCAGATACGCCTCGCGCGGAATCGCCCGCTCCAGCTCGGCTGAGACGGGTGCCGCGTGGACCCGTCGCAGGATGTCGCCGAGGGCGATCCACTGGTGGGGCTGCAGCCCCATCGCCATCGCGGTCACATCCGCCACGTACGGGTACAGGACCAGCGCGTGGCGGCCGCACGGGCTCCACAGGCCGCCGCCGTTGGTTGGCAGGGGCGCGACGGCCTCCGCGACCCCGTGGTCGCGAAGGTGGCCTGGCGCCAGCAGGGAGGCCGCACTCGGGCGGCCGGCCCGCACCTTCAGGAAGAACGCCGCGCCGCCCGCGGCCTCCACGCGGAAGACCGCGGCCGCGATGTCGCGCCCAAGCCGCAGGCGGGTGATCTGGGCGACATCCAGCCCGTACTGCTCCCGCAGCGCGTCGCGGAGACCGCCCTCGCCGGGTGGTGTGCCCATGCCACCCCAATCGTCGCGTCCAGCGCGCGGCGGCGCAACCTACCCGTGGCGCAGGGCCACGATCGGGTCCAGGCGGCTGGCCTGCAGGGCGGGCCAGAGGCCGAAGCCCACCCCGACGGCGGCCGCGAACAGGAAGGCGACCACGATGGCCGTGAGGGAGACGGTCGCCGGAATGGTGCCGGCGCTGGCGATCGCCCGCGCGCCCAGCACGCCGAGGGCGATGCCGACGATGCCGCCCAGCCCGGACAGCGTGGCGGCCTCGAAGATGAACTGGGCGAGGATCTGCCAGCGGTGCGCGCCCACGGCCTTGCGGATGCCGATCTCCCGGGTGCGCTCGATGACGGAGACCAGCATGATGTTCATGATGCCGATGCCGCCCACCAGCAGCGACACGCCGGCGATGGCGGCCAGCAGCAGCGTCAGGGTGGCCGTCGCCTGCTGCAGGGTCGCCAGCAGCTGGTTCTGGCTCAGCACGTTCACCGACTGGCCGCGGCCGAACTCGTGGTCGAAGATCGCCTGCAGCCAGCCCGCCGCCACCGCGGCGTGCTGGGCCGAGTCGACCTGGAAGTAGATCATGCTGACGTACGCGGTGCCCAGGATGCGCTGGGCGCTGCTCACCGGCATCAGGACGACGTCGTCCTGGTTCTGGCCCGTGCCGGTGCCCCCGACCGAGGTCAGCACCCCCACCACCGTGGTCGGGTAGCCGTTGATGGCGACCGTCTGGCCGACGGGGTCGCCGCGGATGCCGAGCTGCTGCACGACCGTCGGGCCGAGCACGCTGACCAGCTGGCGCCCCGTCACGTCCGCGTCGGTGAAGAACCGCCCTTCGGCCACCGTCGCGTTGCGGACGGCGGGGTAGTTGGCCGTGACCCCGTCCAGTGTGGTGGCGTAGCTCTGGTCCTGCCAGCCGGCGGTGACCCCGCCGCCCAGCATCGGCAGGGCGGCGGTGAGGTAGGGGATGCGGGACTGCGCGTCGCCGGCCTCGGCGACCGTCAGCCGCACGCCCATGTTGGGGGCGGGCGTGACGATGATCAGGTTGCTGCCGAGCGAGGACAGCTGCGCGGTGATGGACTGCGTCGTCCCCTGGCCGACCGAGACCAGGGCGATCACGGCCGCGACTCCGATGATGACGCCCAGGGCCGTGAGGAAGCTGCGCAGCTTGTTGGCCAGGATGCCCTGCCAGGCCAGCCGCATCGCCTGGAAGACGCTCACGCCGCCGCCCCCTCCTCAGCGCCCACCGCCGCCGCCCGCCAGCCCGCCCGCCAGCCGCAGCGCCGCGCCCGTGTTGGCCGTGCCGGACTGCGCCATCGCGACGATGATCGTCTGCCCGGGCGTCAGGCCGCTGGTGATCTGAGTCCAGGTGTTGCCGACGATGCCCGTCCTGACCGGCTGGCTCGCGGGCGTCCCCTGGGCGTCGGGCACCAGGACATAGGCGGCGCCGTTCGCCGTCTGCACGGACTCCGCCGGCACCCGCACGGCGCTCGCGGCGCTGGCGATGGCGATCGTCGCCTGGACCGACATGCCGCTCTGCATGCCGGCGACCTGAGGCAGCGAGATCGTGACCTGGTAGGTGCTGACCCCGTTGCTCACGACTGCGGTCGGCGCCATCTGAATCACCTGGCCGGCCAGCGTCCGCCCGCCGAGGGCGGCGATGGTCACCTGCGCCGCCTGGCCCACGTGGATCTGCGAGACGTCGAGCTCGTCGACCGTCACCTGGGCCTGCAGGGCGCTGGGATCGATCATCGCCATCACCGGCGCGCCCTGGCCCACCGCCATGCCGGGCACGGCGGCGATGGCCGTGATCTGGCCGGAGATGGGCGCCACCACCCGCAGGTTCGCGTAGGCCTGCTGGCGCAGGACCAGGGCCTGCTCCAGGGCCGTGACCTGCTCCTGCTGCGCCGCGATCGTCGGCTGGGACGCCGGCGCGGGGTTCCGCAGGTCGGCGAGGTTGTTGCGGTCGGCCTGGAGGGCCAGCAGGGACTGGCTCAGCTGGGTGTTCAGGGCGGGGCTGGTCAGCACGGCCAGCGTCTGGCCCTCCGCGACCCGCTGGCCGACGCCGGCGATGCTGGCGAGCGTCCCGCCCTGCTGCGCGGGGACGGTGGTCGCCACCGGGTAGGCCACCACGCCCGTCGCCGTGAAGGCGGAGGCGTTCTGGCTCTGCGGGCCGGTCGGCGTGAACGTGGCGAGGGCGGCGCCGCCGGCCAGCACGCCGCCGCCGGGGTGGCTGAGCGCCACGGTGACGGGCTGGGCGCCCGCGACGGCCGCGGCCGGGCTCCCGAGCGGCGGCGCCCCGATGGCGGTGATCTCTCCCGCCAGGGTGGCGCCTGTGGCCTGGACCGTGACCGACACGGGCCCCCCGACCCCGATCTCCGGCAGGAGGGTGTCCGCCACGGGGATCACGGCCAGCGTCCGGCTGTCGTCGACGAGGGTGAGCAGGCCCTGGCCCTCGCCGATGGACTGCCCCTGCGCCGCGCTGACGGCCGTGATGAGGCCGCTGAACGGCGCGGTGACCGTGAGGCCGGCGATGACGGCCTCCTGCTGCTGGACCGTCTGCTCCGCCTGCTGGACCTGGATCTGGGCGGCCTGGATCTGCGCCTGCGTCACGTTGACCGAGGGGTCGACGTCCGCCTGCAGCTGGGCCTGCGCCTGCACCAGCGCCGCCTGGGCCGCGGCGACGTCCGCGCCGAGGCCTGAGTCGTCCGAGAGCTCCACCAGCACGGTGCCGGCCTTGACGATCTGGCCGATGCTGACGTCCACGGCCGTGACGTGCCCGGCGACCTCCGCCACGACCTGCGTGGAGGTCGCCGAGGCGATGGCGCCGGGGTCGGATACGCTCTGCGTCACGCTGCCCACGCTGACGGCCGTCGTGGCGTAGGGCAGGGCCTGGGCCTGCTGGCGCCCGGCGAGGTAGCCGCTGACGCCACGGTACCCGCCGTAGATGGCCGCCAGGGCCACGAGAATCCACGCGGCGCGTTTCAGCCAGAGCATGGCGATCGGCTCCTCGGACAGATTCTCGACCCTGGCCGGGCACCGGCTCTGCGGCCGAGCGGCGCCTTCGGGCGGTCCATTGGTGCCGTCCGTCCGGGCCGGCAGGGGAACGCCCACGCCGCATGCAACCTCACCACGGGGGGTGGCGGCGCGCATGCCGCGCCGACTGGGCAGCGCCGAGATCATCGCCGGCCTGCAGCGCCTGGGGATCGAGTTTCTGCCCTTTGTGCCCTGCAGCACGGCCGCGGAGGTCCTCGCCCACTTCCAGGCCCAGCCGTCCGTCCAGGCCTTCCCCGTCACCCGCGAGGAGGAGGGCGTGGGCATCCTGGCGGGGCTGACCCTGGCCCGGCGCCGCGCCGTGCTGATGATGCAGGACACGGGCTTCGGCAACGCGCTGACGGCCCTGACCACGTTCGGCCAGGCCTACCACGTGCCGATGCTGGTCGTCGCGACCCGCACGGGCGGCCTCGGCGAGATCAACGCCGCCGTGCCGGCGTACTCGGAGTCCGTGCCCGACGTCCTGCACGCGGCCGGCCTCAGCGTCTTCGCCCTGGATGCCCGCACGCCGCTGCCGGAGTGGGAGGGGACGCTCGTGGGCGCCAAGCGCTACGCGGAGACGGCGCACCGCCCCGTGATCGTCCTGGCCGACCTCAAGCGCGAGGCGCCGGCGGCATGACCCGCCTGGATGCCCTTGGCGAGATTCTGGCGGCCTGCCCCGACGACCCCGTCGTGGGCACCTGCGGCGCCACGATCCGCGAGCTGGCCGCGCTCGGCGTCCGCGACAGCTGCCTCTACATGCAGAACTCCATGGGCCTGGCCGGGCCGATCGGCCTGGGCCTCGCCCTGGCTCGCCCCCAAGGCCGCGTGATCGTCATCGAGGGCGATGGCGGCACACTGATGGGCCTGTCGCAGCTGGGCACCCTGGCGCTGCTGCGTCCGGCCAATCTGGTCCTCGCCGTCCTGGACAACGGAGTCCACGCCTCCACCGGCGGACAGCCGACGGCGGCCGGCGCCCTCGACCTGGCCGCGCTCTTCGCCGCCGCCGGCTGCCGCACGGCCCCGGCCGAGGATCCCGACGCCCTGCGCGCCGCCCTCGCCGCCACCCGCGCCGCGCCCGGCCCCTGGATGCTGCATGTCCGGATCACCCCGGGCAACGCGCCGCTGCCCTACTATCAGGAGGACCCGGCCGTGATCGCCGAGCGGTTCGCGGCCTTCCTGGCGAGGTGACCACAATGGAAGTCACTGCGCAGCTCAGCCACTTCGCGGCCACCCTCACCCTCGCCGACATCCCGCCCGCCGCCCGCGACCAGACCAAGCTCTGCGTGCTGGACCTGGCCGGCATCATGGTGCGGGCCTGCCGCGACGCCGAGTCGAGCCCGCCCATCCGCCGCGCCGTCATGCGCCTGGGCGGCACCGCCGCGGGCCCCTGCACGGCGGTGGGCGAGCCGCGGGGCATGAGCGCGCCCCTGGCGGCCCTGCTCAACGGCGCCTACGGCCACAGCCTGGACTTCGACGACACGCACCAGCTGGCATCGCTGCACCCCGGGGTCTGCGTCATCCCTGCCGCCCTGGCCGCCGCCGAGCTGGCCGGCGCCGGCGGCCCCGACCTGCTGGCCGCCATCGTCGCCGGCTACGACATCGCCTGCCGCCTCGGCCTGGCCGTCGACCCCGAGTCGCACTACGCCCGCGGCTTCCACCCGACCGCCACCTGCGGGGTGTTCGGCGCCGCCGCCGCGGCCGGCCGCCTGCTCCGCCTCGACCCCGCCCGCATGGCCGCCGCCTTCGGCCTGGCCGAGAGCCGCGCCGCCGGCTCGCTGCAGTACCTGGAGAACGGCTCCTGGAACAAGCGCCTGCAGCCGGGCTTTGCCGCCGCCGCGGGCATCGAGAGCGCCATCCTCGCCGACGAGGGCGTCATCGGCGCCGCCGAGCCCATCGAGGGCCGCCTCGGATTCCTGCGCGGCTACAGCGACGCGCCCCACCCCGAGCGCGCCCTGGAGGACCTCGGCACGCGCTTCGAGGTGACCCGCACCGCGCTGAAGCCCTACCCGTGCTGCCGCTATGCCCACAGCGCCCTCGACGGCATCCGCGGCCTCTTCGCCCCCGCCGGGCACGATGGCCGCGGCCACGTGCTCAACCCGGCCGACGTCGAGCGGCTGGAGGTCGGCCTCAACGACTCCGGCATGCGCCTGGTCGGCGCGCCCGAGGACCGCAAGCGGAGCCCGGCCAACGTGGTCGACGGCCAGTTCAGCCTGCACTTCGTGGGCGCCGTGGCCGCCCTGCACGGCAACATGGGCTGGGACGACTACCGCTACCTGGGCGACCCCGACGTCCGCGCCTTCTCCGACCGCATCGCGGCCGTCCCCGACCCCGGCGTGCGCGGCGTCGGCTGCACGATCACGGCCCGCCTGCGCGACGGCCGCGTCCTCCACCAGGCCATCGCCGCCCCGAAGGGCGAGCCGGAGCTGCCGATGTCCCCTGACGAGGTGCGCGCGAAGTTCATGGACCTCGCCGGCGGCTGGTATGGCGCGGCCGATACGGCCGCGCGCATTCTCGAATTGGAGCGGTTGCCCGACGTGCGGGCCCTGACCGAGCCCCTGCGCGCGCTGGCGTGAGCCCTGGCCTGCCCCTGCCGCTCGCCGGCCCTGGCGTCTGTGACGTCGGCGCCGAGGTGGGGAAGGTCGAGCGCTCCGGCGCAGCCCGTTGGCGCGGCGCTGGCGACGCGGGGGACCGCGGACTGGGAAGCGGCTTTGGTCGCGGCCGACGTTGCCGTCGGCCGCGTGCAGGCGGTTTCTGAGCTGCTGATGGATGAGCAGGCGGGTGCGCTCGGCATCCTGGCGGGCGGGCTGGTCGGCCTGCCGCTGTCGCTGGACGGCGCGCGGCCGCCCGTGCCGGGGCGCGCACCCGCCCTTGGCGAGCCCACGCGGGCGGCCCTGGCGGCGGCAGGCTACGGCGAGGCCGCGATCGCGGGGCTGATCGCGTCCGGTGCGGCCCATGCCGCAGGCTGAGCGGGGCGTCGGCGACACCGCCATCGGCGCCGCGACCTGGAGGCCGTGCGCACACCCGCTTGAGACGCTCAGGGTCCGGCCAGCCGTGCGGTCCAGGGGCTTGAATCGCCATACGCGGTTCGCAGCGCGTCCAAGAGCCACTGCCGCTCCCGCGGGCAGAGGAGCGGCAGCGCCGCCGCCAGGTCGACATCGTCCTTGGGTCGCGGCGCCCTGGCCTTGTAATGCAGCTGCACGGCGGGCGCGAGGTAGGGAATGCCGTCCGCGGTCGTGCGGCCGAGGCTGCGGATGGGGCACCGGATTCGTGGGTCCCGCCGCGAGACCCACTGCTCGCCCTGGCTTTCGTCCAGCATGAGCTGCAGGCGCCATGGGCCGTCGCGCCGCGGGCGGCACCAGATGTCATGCACGGTCGCGGGCAGCGCTTCGCCGGGCCCCCACGGGCGCAGCCGTCCTGGCGGATCCGCGGCCCAGAGCTCCCAATCGGCCAGCAGACGCTGGACGGCCAGGTGGTCGCGCCGCAGGATCAGCACGTCGATGTCGTCGTGCGCTCGGATGGGCCTGCCCGCGGCCAGCTCGATCGCGTAGCCGCCAGCGATCCACCACGCACCGCCCCAGGGCGTGAAGATCGCGGCGGCGTCGCGCGGCGCAAGGGGATCCCACGGCGCCGTGAGTAGGCTCGGGCCGCCGATCGCCACCATCCTCCGCCCCCCGTACGAAAGTGTAGCGCCGGGGCCGACGTACGCGGCGCCGGTTCGCGGCAAGGGACCGACCGGTCCACCGCCGCGGGTCCGCTTGGCCCTGTCGCGGCGCATGCCCGGGGTGCCATGATGAGCCTGCGAAGCGCGGGACGCGAGGGCTGGGCGCCCGACCGGGCCGACCCGCGCAACGAGTTGCCCGTTGGACACCGGGCGGCGCGCGGGCGCCACGGCCCGGGTGCGGTGACGGGCGGCAGCGGCGCCCGGGTCATCGGGGCCGCGGCCGCGGGACGGCCGCTCCAGCCCCGACGTGTGGCTCGGCCGCGCGGGTGATTGGGCACCTCCTTCCGGTCGCGGCTTCATGGCCGCGCCACCCCGCCGGGCCAGCACACGGCGGCGACGCGATCGCGTCGGCGTCCACTGTGGAGGGCCGGGCCGTTTGGCCCGGCACCTTCCGTGCCCGCGCTCGCAGGGCCGCGCCGAAGCGCGCCCCCGCCAGAGTCGCTTGCAGGCCGTGGTGAAGCACGCCCCAACCAGGGCCGCGCCTGCAGGGCCGCGCCCAGGCGCGCCCTTACCAGAGTCGGCTGCAGGCCGTGGTGAAGTGCGCCCCCAATCATGGCCGCGCCTGCGGGGCCCCGCCGAACGGCGCCCCCAACCTGAGCCGCGCCTTCCTGCGATCGTGACGGGCGCGCCGCACGGCGCGCCCACCAACGACGCGCCTGTAGGTTCCTGGGCCCGCGCCGCCGAACGCCTCCCCCACAGGGAGGCGCCCGCCATGGAGTTCGACCTCTTGATCCGCGGTGGAGCCGTCGTCGACGGCTCCGGCAGGACCCCCGCCCACCCCGCGGACGTCGGCATCCGCGGCGACCGCATCGCCGCCATCGGCCGGCTGGACGGTGCCACCGCCGCCACCGTGGTCGACGCGGCGGGCCGCGCGGTCGCGCCCGGCTTCATCGACGTGCACGTGCACTCGGAGGTCGCGCTGCTCGGCGGCCCCCACCGCTACGGCGGCGTGCTGCAGGGCGTGACGACCCACCTGACGGCGCCGGACGGCTTCGGGTGGGCGCCGCTGCCGCACCAGCCGGCCGTCGAGCTGTGGGAGGCGACCGAGTTCGCCTACGGCAAGGCGGACCTGACGCTGGACTGGCCGACGCCCGAGGCCTACCTCGACATCTTCCGCGGCAACACGCCCGCGAACGTCGTGCCGCAGGTGCCGCACTGCGCCGTCCGCCTGGCGGCGATGGGCTGGGAGGCGCGCACCGCCCGCCCCGAGGAGCTGGAGGCCATGCGCGCGGGCGTCCGCCGCTGGCTGGAGGCCGGCGCCGTCTGCCTCTGCCTCGGTCTGGAGTACCAGCCGAGCGCCTACGCGGACACGCACGAGCTGATCGAGCTGAGCAGGGTGGCGCGCGAGTACGATGCCATCTACGCCGCCCACATCCGCATCCGCGAGACGAGCGTCGCGCGCGCGTGGCGCGAGACGATGGAGATCGGCCGCCAGGCGGACATCCCCGTCCACATCTCGCACACGGCGGTCAACGACGTGACGGAGCCCCTGCTGGAGGAGGCCGCGCGCACGTGCGACCTCAGCTTCGAGTCGTACATGTACCCGGCCAGCTGCACGCACCTCGTGATGATGCTGCCGAACTGGGCGCAGGGCGGCGGGCCTGCCGGGATTCGCCGTCGCTTGCGCGACTCCGAGACCCGCAAGCAGATGGCGGACGCCCTGGAGCAGCGGGTGCTCGAGGGGGCCGAGCGCGGCGCGCGGGCGGTGTTCGCCGCCAACCAGACGGGGCGCCACATCGGGCTCAGCGTGCCGGAGGCCGCGGCGGCGGCCGGCATGCCTTTGGGCGAGTTCGCCGTTCGCACGCTGGAGGAGGAGTCGCCCTACGCCCTGATGGTCTACCACCAGGGCGGGACGGCGGAGGACCACGCGGCGCTGGTGCGGCGCACGTTCCGCCACGGGAAGATGATGGTCGCCAGCGATGGCATCTACCACGGCCAGCGGCCGCACCCGCGCGGCTACGGCTGCTTCGCGCGGGCCCTGCGCCTGGGCGTGCGGGAGCTCGGCGCCGTCTCCCTGGAGGAGGCCGTGCACAAGATGACGGCCGTGCCGGCCGAGCGCTTCCGGGTTCCTGAGCGTGGGCTCCTGAAGGAGGGCTACGCGGCGGACGTGGTGGTCTTCGATCCGGAGACGGTCGCCGACCGCGCCACGTTCGAGGAGCCGTACGGGGAGCCGGTGGGTGTGGAGGCCGTCGTGGTGAACGGCGCCGTCGTGGTGCGCGGGGGCGTGCCGACGGGGGTGCTGCCGGGGCGGGTGGTGGGGCGGCGGTAGGCGGGCGCGGCGCAGGCCTGCCGCCGACTTTTCGGTCGCACCTTGAAGGAATCCTCATCCTCGTATCGAACAGGTGTTCTAATGCGAGGTGGTCGTCCGCATGCCGAGCGACGTCGCGCCGCAAGCCCACGACATCGTCCTGAAGCACCTGAGCCAGCTGTTCGTCGGCCGCACCCTTGAGCCGTTGGGGCTGGACACGCCGGTGGTCTCCGCGGCGGTCCCGACGGAACTGCCGGAAGTATCTGTACGCGCACACACGGTTGACTACCTGTTTGAGCTGGCCGACGGCACCATGCTCCACTTGGAGTTCCAGAGCGGGCGCCATGCTGCCGAGCTCATACGGTTCCTCGTGTATGACGCCTTGGTATTTCAACGCCACCGGAGGCAGGTCCGGACGGCCGTCGTCTATACTGGCCGTGTGAGGCGGGCCGACGACCGCGTGGCCGCCGGCAGCCTCCAGTACCAGGTCGAGAACGTGTATCTCGGCGCGATGGATGGCGACGCCGCGTTGGCTGACCTGGAGCGGCGACGGCGGGAGGGCGCTCTCTGGCGCGAGGATGCGTTGGCGATCGCCCTGACCGTCCTGAAGCGCTTTACGGGCCGGACCCGATTGGAGGCGGTCGGCGCCGCGATGCACATGGCCGCGGCCCTGCCCGACGAGCAATCGCGCACGGAGTGTCAGGCGTCGGTCCTGGGCTTGGCGCAGCAGTATCTCTCGCAGTCGCAATTCGGGGCGCTGGCGGGGGTGGGGGACGTGTCGAAGGCGCTGGATCGAATGATCGAAGAGGGTTGGATCAGGGGCCGCGCGGAGGGCAAGGCGGAGGGTAAGGCGGAGGCGGTGCTCCTAGCCCTGCGGGAGCGCTTCGACAGTGTCCCGGCGCCGCTGGTCGCTCGTGTGAGCCGACAGCGGGACGGTGACGTACTGGAGCGCTGGTTGGCGCTGGCCATCAAGGCGCCGTCGCTGCAGGCCTTCGAGCGCGGTCTGGATGGGTAGCGGGTCGACGACGTGCGCAACGCACTTGATCGGCTGATCGAAGAGGGCTGGAGAATCGGCTGGGCCGAGGGCCGGGCCGAGGGCTGGGCGGAGGGCTGGGCGGAGTCGTTGCTCCTGACGCTGCGGCAGCGCTTTGGTGAGGTCCCCGCTGCGCTGGCCGATCGGATTGGCGCACAGCAGGATGCCGCCGTGCTCGACCGCTGGCTGGTCTTGGCCATCAGGGCGCCGTCGCTTCAAGCCTTCGCGCGCGGCATGGAGCAGTGGCCAACGCCAGGGAAGGCGAGCCCTACGCGCTCGCCTTCCCCCGCCCGATGATGCGGAAGCCCATGGTGAGCGCGGAGACCTCGCCCGCGCCATCGCGCAGGAAGCCGATGCGCGACTCCTGCCCCCGCATCTTCACCGCGAACCAGTCCTCGCCCACGCAGCGCGCCGGGAACCGCTCGCCCTCCTGGCACAGCACCAACCCCGCGCGGTCGGCCAGGACCGTCACGGTGGCGCCCTCGCCGGACACGTAGTCGCCGGTGTAGGCGAGCAGCCGCTCCGCCCCGCAGGGGTGGTCGCCGAACTCCTCACGCGGCGTGGCGACCGGCAGCTCGAGGGCCATGTTCACGGCGCCAAGCGTCAGGCGCGCGCCGGGCGTCGGGGTGACGTTGCTCAGCGCGACGCAGCTCAGCCCCGCCTCCGGGACCACGGTGAGGTACGCGCTCGCGCCCTTGATGTTCCCGCCGTGCTCGACGAGCTTTTTGCCATGGTAGTCCGGGGTGATCATCAGCCCGTAGCCGTACGCCATCACCGGGCTGTTGGCGGCCGCGTGGGGCGCCGTCATCGCGCGCACGCTCTCCTCCGACAGGATGCGCGTGCCGTCCACCACGCCGCCGGTCCGGTAGATCTCGGCGTACCGCAGCATGTCGCGGGCCGAGGACTTCAGAAAGCCCGCGGCGGACATGGCCCCCGTGGCCCACCAGGCGGGCGAGCGCTTGACGACGTGCCGGCCGCCCTCGCGCTTCTCGGTGTACAGGGTCGCGACGTCGTCCCAGCCGCCCAGCGTCTCCACGGAGAAGGTGCTGCGGGTCATGCCCGCGGGCCCGAGGATGTGCCGCTCCACGTACGCCTCGTACGGTTCGCCGCTGGCGCGCGCCACGACCGCCCCGAGCAGCGCCCAGCTGTCGTTGCTGTAGCTGAACTTTTCGCCGGGCGGCCCCAGCAGCTCAAACGGGGTCTCGGCGACGAAGGCCATGAGCTCCTCGACCGTCTCGACCGCCTTGGCCGCCTCGAGCTTCTTCCGCAGCTCGCCATCCTCCAGGTCGGGGTCCGCAAGCAGGCTGGCTCGCATGGCGACCCGCAGCGTGGGGAGGGGCGGCAGCCCGGCCGTGTGCGTGAGCAGGTGGTGGAGCGTGGTGGCCTCCGCCATCGCCGCATCCGGTGTCCGGTACTCCGGCAGCCACCGGCGCACGGGGTCGCGCACGGAGAGCTTGCCCTGCTCCTGCAGCTGCATGATGGCCACGGCCGTGAACGACTTGGTGATCGAGCCGATGCCGTAGACCGTGTCCGGCGTGACCGGCAGCCGCTCCTCCGCGTCGCGCAGCCCGTAGGCGTGGTGGTGCACCATGCGCCCGCCGCGGGCCAGCGCCACCGACGCGCTGGGCGACCGGTGCTCCTTCAGCGTGTCGACCACAAAGCTCTGATAATCGTCCCAGTTCATGCCGCCGGCTTCGCCGCGGCCGCAGCCCTTCCTGCTACCATGGCCACGGGAGGGACCCCGCTTGCCGCCCGTCGCCCGCGTCGCCGTGATCCAGGCCTGCCCCGTCCTGATGGACCGCGAGGCCACCATCGCCAAGGTCGCCGCCCTCACGGCCGATGCCGCCGCCCAGGGGGCCAGGGTGATCCTCTTCCCGGAGGCCTTCGTCCCCGCCTACCCCCGCGGCCTCGGCTTCGGCACGCTGGTCGGCAGCCGCACCGAGGCCGGCCGCCGTGACTGGGCCCGCTACTGGCGCAACGCCGTCGACGTGCCGAGCCCCGCCACCCAGGCACTGGGCGAGGCCGCCCGCGCGGCGCAGGCCCACCTCGTGGTGGGCGTCATCGAGCGCGACCTCGGCACCCTCTACTGCACGATCCTCTACTTCGGCCCCGACGGCAGCCTGCTCGGCAAGCACAGGAAGCTGAAGCCCACGGCCGCCGAGCGGCTCATCTGGGGCGAGGGCGACGGCAGCACCCTGACGGTGGTCGACACCCCCTACGGTCGCCTCGGCGGCCTCATCTGCTGGGAGAACTACATGCCCCTGGCCCGCACCGCCATGTACGCCCAGGGCGTGGACCTCTACGTCGCGCCGACGGCGGACGCCCGCGAGAGCTGGCAGGCCACCATCCGCCACATCGCCCTGGAGGGCCGCTGCTTCGTGCTGGCCTGCAACCAGTTCGTGACCAAGGACGCCTACCCCAGGGACCTCGCCTGCTACGACGACCTGGCGGCGGCGCCCGACCCCATCTGCGCCGGCGGCAGCGCCATCGTGGGGCCGCTCGGCGACTACGTCGTGCCCCCGGTGTACGGCCGCGAGGAGATCCTGCTGGCCGACCTCGACATGGACCGCGTGGTGGAGAGCCGCTTCGACTTCGACCCCGTCGGCAGCTACGCCCGCCCGGACGTGCTGCGCCTGGTGGTCAACACCGCGGATCAGCGGAGCGGGCCGCCCAGCCGGTCGTAGGGCGGTGGCCGCGCGACGTGCGGGCCGAGTCCCCGCCAGCGCACGTCCTCGCGCCATCTGAGCTCACTCCGGGGCGGTGGCCACGGGCAGGCACGGGAGCGCGACGCGGAAGCGGGCCCCGGCCCCGGGTGCGCTCGTCACGGACACCTGGCCGCCATGCAGCTCGACGATGCGCTTCACCAGCGCCAGCCCCAGGCCGCTTCCCCCGGTCGCGCTCGCGCGCGCCCGATCGGCCTTGTAAAAGCGCTCGAAGACGCGAAGCTGGTCGTCCGGCGCGATCCCGATCCCCGTGTCGGCGACCTCGACCGCGCCGTCCGCTGACAGACGCACGGTGATCCGACCTCCGGGCGGCGTGAACTTCACCGCGTTGTCGAGCAGGTTGCTCCAGACGTGGTCCGTCAGGGCCTCGTCGGCGACCACGTCCGCGGGGGCAAGGTCCGCCTCGAGCTCGATGCCCTTGGCGGCCCACTGCGGCTCCGCCGCCAGGATCAGCCGCCGCAACTGGCGGTCGAGCCGGTACCCGTGCCGCTGCAGGGACGCCTCGTCCAGGGTCGTCAGCTTCAGCAGGTTGTCGCTGAGGCGTGCCAGTCGCTCGCTCTCCGTCTCGATGATCGCCAGGTAGCTCGCCCGCTCCTCCGGGCTCAGGTCATCCTCGCGCAGGGCCCGGGCAAAGCCCCGGATCGAGGTCAGGGGCGACTGGATCTCGTGCGAGACGTTGGCCACGAACTCCTGGCGCAGGCGCTCCATGCCCTCCAGGCCCTCGGCCATGGTGTTGATGGTGTGAACCAGCTCCGTGTACGGGTGCTGGGCGCCCCTGCGCGGGCCCTCCACCCGCACGCGGACGTCGGTCCGGGGGCTGTCCACCCGCACGCGGAAGTCGCCCTGGGCGATGCGGTCGAGGGCGGCCAGGATCGAGCGCCAGGCGGCCATCTCGCGCGGCTGGCGGATCGCGCCGAAGGTGCCGGCCGGGATGGCGATCAGCCACAGCCCGCCCATGGCAGTCACCACGGTGCGCACCAGCTCGCCGGGGTGGGCGCCAAATCGGACGAAGAGCCAGCCGCTGATGAAGTAGGCGGCGGTCCAGGCCAGGGCGCAGATGGCCAGCACGGCGAGCAGGCCGAGGGCGCCGCGGACAACCCGGCTCACGGCACCACCTCCAGACGGTAGCCGAGGCCGCGCATGGTCCGGATGCGGAACCCCGACCTGGCTTCCGGAAACCGGTCGCGCAGGCGCTTCACGTGGACATCCACGGTGCGGTCGCCGCCCGGGTAATCGTAGCCCCAGATGCGCTCGAGCAGCTGCTCGCGGGTGAGCGTGCGGCCCTGTCCCTCTGCCAGCTCGTAAAGCAGCTCAAACTCCTTCTTCGGCAGGACGAGGTCATGGCCCGCGCACGCGACGGCGTGCGCGGCACGATCGAGGCGGATGGCGCCCACCTCCACCACCTGCGCGGAAGCGATCCGGTAGCGCCGCAGCAGCGCCCGGATGCGGGCGATCAGCTCCTCCGGGTCGAACGGCTTGACCAGGTAGTCGTCGGCCCCGAGCGCCAGGCCGCGGACCTTGTCCACCGTCGCGCCGCGCGCCGTCAGCATCAGGATGGGCAGGTCGCCGCGCGCGCGGAGCTCCCTGCAGACCTGCCATCCATCCGTGCCGGGCAGCATCAGGTCCAGGACGGCCAGATCGGCGGGCTCCGCGGCCAACGCCGCGTCCCCGTCGGCGGCCTCCAGCACATCCCACCCCTGCCGGGCCAGGTAGTGGCGGGCGAGCTGGCGGATGTGCGGGTCGTCGTCCACCACCAGGATGCGGGTCATCGCGCCGCCATCGCCCGGCGGAAGCGCCACACGGACAGGGGCAGAAAGGCGGCCACCAGCGCGGCGCACCAGAGGAGCGAGGCCAGCACGGGGTGGACCTGGGGCCAGGCGGTGGCGGCCGGGACCGCCCCGCCGAACAGCTGCCGGCAGGCGGTGACGACGGCGCTGGTGGGGTTCCAGTTGGCGATGGCCCGCAGGATGGCCGGCATGCCGCCGGTGGGGACGAAGGTGTTGGCCACAAACGTCAGCGGCATGATCAGGACGAAGCCCAGGCCCTGGGCGCCCTCGCTGCTCTTGAGGAACAGGCCGGCGAACACGCCCACCCAGCTCATGGCGAACCCGAAGAGCAGGAGCAGGCCGAAGGCGGCCAGCGTGGGGGCCAGGCCGAGTTCGGGCCGCCAGCCGACGATCAGGCCGCAGACAGCCATGGCCACGATGCCGAGGACGCTCTCCACGAGGTTGGCGCCGGTGTGGCCGATGAGGACGGCCGCGCGCGCCATGGGCAGCGAGCGGAAGCGGTCCATCACCCCGCTCGCCATGTCGCTGACGATGCCCGCCATGATGGAGGCCGAGGCCGTGGCCATGCTCTGCACGAAGACGCCGGGCAGCAGGAACTGGCGGTAGTCGCCGCCCGGCACGGCGATGGCGCTGCCGAAGATGTAGGCGAACATGAAGACGAACACGATCGGCTGGATCGTGACGCCGGAGAGCTTCTCGGGCATGGAGCGGATGTGGAGCAGGTGGCGCTTGGCCACGGTCCACGAGTCCGCCAGCAGCCAGCCCATCAGGACGCCACCTCCCGTTCGGTGAGGGCCAGGAACACCTCGTCGAGGGTCGGGCGCCGCAGCGCCAGGTCGTTCACCGCCAGCCCCGCGCGGTCCAGCTCCCGCACCACGGCCCGCAGCCCCGCGACGCCGTCGGCCACCTGCGCCGTGAGGCGCCCCGTCTCCGGATCGAGCGCGGGCTCCGTGCCCAGGGCGGCGGCCACCGCGCGGCGGACGGCCGGCAGGGTCTCGGTGTCCGGAGCCCGCACGTCGATCCGCTCGCCGCCCACGCTGCGCTTCAGGTCGTCGGGCGTGCCGGAGGCCACGACCCGCCCGTGGTCGATGACGGCGATCCGGCCGGCGAGGCGGTCGGCCTCGTCCAGGTACTGCGTCGTCAGCAGGACGGTCGTCCCGGCGCGCGCCAGCCCTTCGATCATGGCCCAGAGGTCCAGGCGGCTGCGCGGGTCAAGGCCGGTCGTCGGCTCGTCCAGGAAGATGATCGGCGGCGCCGCGACCAGGCTCGCAGCCAGGTCGAGCCGGCGCCGCATGCCGCCGGAGTACGTGCGGACCAGGCGGTCGCCCGCGGCGGCGAGCCCGAGCTGCTCGAGCAGCGCGTCCGCGCGGGCGCGGGCGCGGGCCGCGGGCATGTGGTAAAGCCGCGCCATCATCACCAGGTTGGCGCGTCCCGTCAGGTACTCGTCGACGGCGGCCTGCTGGCCGGCCAGGCCGATGCGGCGCCGGACCTCGTGCCCCTGGCGCACGACGTCGAAGCCGTCCACCCGGGCCGTGCCGGCATCCGGCCGCAGCAGCGTGGTGAGAATGCGGACGATCGTGGTCTTGCCGGCCCCGTTGGGGCCGAGAAGGCCGAGGATCGTCCCGGGTTCGACGACGAGGTCGACCCCGTCCAGGGCTCGGGTCTTGCCGAAGCGCTTGGCCAGCCCCTCGGCCCGGATCGCGGCGGTGGCCATGAGCAACCCCCCTCGGCCAGGAAGGCTATCCGGCCTCTGTGAACGGGGCGTGAACCGGGCGCGGCACGCTGGCCTCCGTGTCCGTGGCCCGAGCCTACCTGGCGGTCACGCCCAGGTAGGCGGCCAGGATGCGGGCGCTGCGCTTGCGCGCGGGGGCGATGGCTGGAAAGGCGCTGCAGGGGTGGACCGCGACCCAGCCCTCGAGCCCGTCGCGCAGGGTGCCGCCGACGGCTCGCACCTCGAAGCCGAAGTTGAGCATCGGCCCGTAGGGGTGGTCGGGCCAGAACCAGTGGACGACCTCGCGCACGACCTCGACCTCAAGGCCCGTCTCCTCGCGGCACTCGCGCACGACGGCCGCCTCCGGGCTCTCGCCGATCTCGACCACGCTGCCAGGCAGCGCCACCCCGCCACCCGGCGGGTGCAGGAAGACGACGCCTGCCGGGGTGACGATGACGGCGCCGATGCCCGTCACGTTGGCGGGGTAGTGGACCCAGCCACACCCGGGCAGCGCGCGCGAACGATGCCCTTGGCGTCCCGAAGGCTGCGCGTGGCGGGGGCACACTGGGATACTCAGCTATCGCGGGCAAAGCGGCCTGTGGCCGCCACGATCCGCTCCGTCATCTCGGCGCCCCCGCCGTGGCCCGTGCCGACCACCTGCAGCTCAGCGCCAGGCCAGCCGCGCGCCAGCTCCCAGGCCGTGTCCAGCGGCCCGCCCAGGTCCAGCCTGCCGTGGATCAGGACGGCTGGAATCCCGACGAGGCGGTGCGCGTCCCGCAGGAGCTGGCCCTCGGCCAGCCAGGCGCCGTGGTGGAAATAGTGGGCGCAGGTGCGGGCGAAGGTCATCCGGAAGGCGGGGTCCTCATAGCGGGGATGAGGACGCCAGCCCGGCTCCAGCGAGAGCACGGCGTCCTCCCAGCGGCACCAGGCCCGGGCCGCCTCTTCGCGCACGGCGGCGTCCGGCTGCACGTTCAGCAGGTGGTTGTAGGCCGCCACCAGGTCGCCCTCGCGCTGGCCGCGGAACGCGGCCCACTCCTCGGGGAAGTAGCGCCCCACCTCGTGGTAGAGCCAGTGGATGTCGGCGCGCCGGGTCATGGTGACGGCCGCCAGCACCATCTCGGTGACGCGCTCGGGGTGGCGCTCGGCGTACGCGAGGCCCAGCGTGACGCCCCAAGAGCCGCCCCATACCAGCCACCGCTCGATGCCGAGGTGTCCGCCCAGGCGCTCGATGTCGGCGATGAGGTGCTCGGTGGTGTTGGCCGCCAGGGACGTGAGGGCCCCAGTGCGCGGCAGGCTGCGGCCAGACCCGCGCTGGTCGAAGAGGACGATGCGGTAGCGCGCGGGGTCGAAGTACCGCCGGTGGCCCGGGGTGCAGCCCGAGCCGGGGCCGCCATGGAGGACGCCGGCCGGCTTGCCATGCGGGTTGCCGCAGGTCTCCCAGTAGATCCGGTGGCCGTCCCCGACATCCAGCAGGCCGTGGGCGTGGGGCTCGATGGCCGGGAACAGCGGCAGGTCAGCCCTCCTCCCTGTCGTGCAGCCAACGCCGTGACCAGGTCATGAAGGCGGCGAGGTCCGCGATCCCGCCAGGCAGACCCGCCAGAAGCTGCTGGTCCTCCACCTGCTCGTATCCGTGCACAAGTCGGTTGCGCAAGCCGATCATGTCGTGCCAACGCTTCACCTGCGTGTCCGCGACGCCCGTTCCGGCAACCGTGGCATTGAGAGCGTCGTGGGCGCCCTGAGGGACATGGCGTGCTGCCTTCGCGCTCACGTGAAAGCAGATGTCGATCACGGCCTCGATGGATGTCTGGATGGCGTACCGCACGCCGGCGACCATGAGCGGGCCAGGCGGAGCATCGGTGGTATACTCCGCCACCGGCCGCAGCACGGCCAGTTCGGCGTCAATGTAGGTCAGCTTCGCGAGGATGCGACCAGCATCGACTTCACCCATGGCGTAGCGCCTCGATGAGGTCGCGCTCAACCTGGCGGTAGCGGATCTGTTCGTCCGGATACATTCGCGCCACATACATGACGAAGTCGTCCGCCGCGTCCTCGTCCGATACCCAGACACGGCGGCCCCTGGCCACCGCACGAAAGCTGAAGCGAACCTGCCGTGGCGAGAGCACGGTCACGTGGAACTCGTGCCCGGCAAAGCCCTTGAGGACCTGGCCGACTTGGGCCTCCAGGTGCCACGGCACCCACCCCGCCCGCGTCCAGACATCTCGGCGGGCGATGATGCCAATGTCGATGTCGCTGTCGGTCCGCATGTCGCCGTCCAGGCAGGAGCCGAACAGGTACGCCGCCACGGCATCAGGCGGCGCCTCGCGGCTGAGGACATCCGCAACGTACTTGGCGACCTGGGCCGGCGTTGGCGGAGCCACGGAGGCCACCCCCGTACCTCCCTTGTACCATGGGCGGGCGGGGCATTCGCCTCAACAGGTCATGAATCGCTTCGATATCACATGAATCGGGGCGCGCCCACGGCGCGCCCCGTCACGAATGCGCGTGCGGATCAGCCGTTGCCCGAGACGAAGACGGTCCAGTCCACGGGCGCCGGGGTGAAGCCCAGCTGGCGGATCAGCGTCGTCACCTGGCCCCGGTGGTAGGTGCCGTGGTTGACCAAGTGGATCAGCAGGTCGCCGAGGGGGATGGCGAACGTGGCGCCGCTGGTGAAGCGGCCGTTCACCACCCGTTCCAGGTCGGCGTCGGTGAGGCGGGCGACGAAGGGGCGCACCTCGCCCTCGACCTCGGCCCAGCGGGCGGCAATGGCCGTCACGTCCGGGAACTCGGCCGCGCGGCGCATCGTCGGGCGGGCGACGCCCTGGAAGCGCTGATACCAAAGGGACTCGACCTCCATGATGTGCACCAGGTGGTGCAGCAGGGAGGGGAAGCTGCCGCCGAGCGGGCGGCTCAGCTCCGCGGTCGGGATGGCGGCGACGGCCTTCAGCTGGCGGTCGCGGGCCCAGTAGTTGTAGTCCATCAGGCGGCGGACGTCATTTGCGGTCATACCGCGTACCCCGCGCAGAGCAGGCCGAAGTACGTGGGGACCTCGTAGGACAGGAGCTCGCCCTTCATCGGCACGACCTGGCGGGCGCCGGCGAGGGTGAGGATCTGCCAGAGGCCATCGGGCTTGGCGCTACTGACCAGCTCCATGTCGGCGTTGAGCAGGCGCATGAGGTCATCCTCCTGCACGATGTCGCGCAGCCAGTGATCGAACTGCGCGGCGGCGGGGTGGAAGCCGTAGGGGCCGTCGGGGTCGTGGGCGTGGCCAAGGTCCGAGCTGGCGATGTAGCCGACGCGGGTGGCCGAGGCCTGGCAGGCCTCGGCCACGGCGCGGCCGAAGTCGACGTGTTGCTGCAGGGTCAGGGCGCGGGTGGGGCCGGCGACGACCACCTTCGGCTTGGGGTTCCAGCTGGCGCCCATGAAGTAGAAGGGGACCGTGGCCCCCCAGTCCAGCGGCACGGTCGAGCTCGGGCCGGCGCTTCCGCCGGTGGAGACAAGGGCGGCGGGGACGCCGCGCCGTGTGCAGCTGTCCACGATGGCGCGCGAGAGGTCGACGTCGACGTCGAACTCCTGCCGGATGGGGCCGATCTCGCCACGGGCCTTCCAGCCGCCGGAGACGGCGAACGCCCCCTCGATACGGATGCCGTGAGGCGTGATCAGGAAGATCGTGTCGGGCCGGGCGGCGGCAAAGCGCCGGCCGAGCTCCTCCATCGAGGCGCGGGTGGTGGCGCCCTGGGCGGGGTCCGTGGAGAGCTCCGGGATGCTCAGGCCGCCGTGGGGCGCAATGGCGGCGCAGACAATGGGCATGCGGGAACCTCCTCTCTGCGGGGATGGGCCGCGGCGCCGGGGGCCGGGCAGCGCGGCCGTCCGGGGGAGGTCCGGCGGCCGTCGCGCGGGGGTCGGGGGCGGCGGC
>DAHVAF010000007.1 GCA_027314765.1 Clostridia bacterium
GCCGGCGACCGCATCCACGGGAGCTGCCGGCCACGGCCAGGCGGCTGCCACACCCGCTGGAACTGCCGCGCAGGGCGGGCCGGCGACCGCATCCACGGGTACGCGCGTGCAGGGTCAGCCGGTGGCTGCATCCGCTGGCGCTGCCGCGCAGGGTCAGCCCGCCCCGGGCGCCGGGCGGCGTCGTCGCGGGCGGGGTCGAGCCGGATCCCGCGAGAGCCAGCCGGCGGCCGCTCCGCCGCAAGGGCCGGGGGGCGCCACGCCAGCCGGACCTGCGATGCAAGGCCAGCCGGCAACTGCATCCGCGGGATCGGCCCCGCAGGTCAGTCCGCCAGCCGCAACCGCGGGAGCTGCCGCGCACGGCAAGCCGGCGGCCCGGTCCAACGTGGGTGCCGCGCAGGGTCAGCCGGTGGCCGGATCAGCCGGGGCTCCCGCGCAGGGTCAGCCGGTGGCCGGATCCACCGGGGCCACCGCGCAGAGCCAGCCGGCCGCCGCAACCGCTGGGGCGCCCGCACAGGGCCAACCCGCCCAGGGCGGCGGACGTCGTCGTCGCGGCCGTTCTCGGGCCGGCGGCGCCACCGGCCCAGCCGAGGCTGCCCCCCTTCCCAGCCCAGGGGAGCGCCGGCGGGGCAAGAGCCGGAAAGGCGCCACACCGCAGGCTGCGGAGACTCAACCCCCCGCGGCGGGGACCGGCCGCCGGCGCGGCAAGCCGGCCCGCCGACGCCACACGAACACCACGGCGCCGGACCAGGGCACCGCTGCCACATCCTCGACACGCACCCGCACGGGGCGCTCGGGGCGCCGGGCGGACGCAGCGACGGCCGGCGCGGCCACCGGGGTCACCCGCCCAGGCGAGGTCGATCTGGAGGCCATGGCCCGGGAGCTCGACATCCGGATCGCGGACGAGCGGTGGTACCGGCAGGCCTGCTACCACGCCTCCTACGTGAACGAGCGCGGCGACGGCCTTTCCTCGAATGAGCGCCTGGAGTACCTGGGCGATGCCGTGCTGGACCTCGTCATCGGCCACTACCTCTTCGAGCGCTACCCGCACATGCCGGAGGGCGACCTGTCGCGGCTCAGGGCAGCCGTCGTGCGCGGAAACGCCCTCTCGCTGCGCGCGCGCGCCATGGGCCTGGCCCGCTTCGTGGTCCTCGGCAAGGGCGAGGAGCAGGCGAGCGGCCGCGAGCGCCCGGCCCTGCTGGCTGACCTCTTCGAGGCAGTGGTTGGCGCCATCTACCTCGATCAGGGGCTGGAGGCGGCCCGCACGTTCATCCTGCGCAATCTGGCCGAGGAGCTCGCGGCGGCCGCGGAGGGGGACTCGCGGGCCAACTACAAGGCGATGCTGCAGGAAGCCGTTCAGGGCAAGAGTGTGGCGCAGATCACATACCACGTGGTGGCCGAGAGCGGACCAGAGCACGCCAGGGTGTGGATCTGCGAGGTGCGGGTCGACGAGCGCCCATGTGGCCGCGGTACTGACAGCAGTAAGCGCCGGGCCGAGCAGGAGGCGGCCCGCGACGCCCTTCTGCGGGGCTGGAATCCCGACGCCTGATGCCCGCTCACATGGTGGAACACGGAAGGTAAAACTTAGGAAGCGTCGAAGTTCGCCACCCACAGCGCAAAATTCGCCATGGGGAGGCGACGCAGTGGAGTTCGTGAAGGTCTCGGCGACTTCCAACCCTAAGTCGGTTGCGGGCGCAGTGGCGGGGATCGTGCGGGGCAGCGGCACTGTCGAAGTACAGGCGATCGGCGCGAAGGCTGTCAATCAGGCGGTGAAGGCCATCGCCATCGCGCGCGGCTTCATGGGCGCCGAGGGCGTGGATCTGGTGGCCGCGCCCGGTTTCGTCGAGCTGGAGCTTGGCGGGGAGCGGCGCACCGCGATCCGCTTCCAGGTGGGCGAGCGTGCTTGCCGGCCGTCGGACGGCGGCGCCGTCGCCGGCTGATCCTCCGCCCCGTCAAGTGTCACACCTCGTGTGGGACATGGCTCCATGTCGCTACCCGCATATCAACCGTACATCGTAAACGCAGCCGGCAGCAGGCCCGCACATCACTCGCTCCTTTCCGCACAAGGGTTCAGGCACCCGAGCGCCTCCCCCCGAACCTGCCATGCTGACATGCGCACCCTGGTCTCCGTTGCGGCCGATGTCACCCGAGGCGGCGATCGTCCGGTCCGGCAGGTCCCGCCGCCGGCCCGCACGAATGAAACCGCCCGTACCCACGGGGGTGCCGGGGGGTCGGCCGTGCAGCTGCAGCGCCTTGAGCTCCAGGGGTTCAAGTCCTTCGCCGACCGCGCCGCGGTCGAGTTCGGCGCCGGCATCACCGCCGTCGTCGGGCCGAACGGGGCGGGCAAGAGCAACCTGAGCGAGGCGATCCGCTGGGTCCTGGGCGAGAGCAGCGCCCGGTCGCTTCGGGGCGAGCGCATGGAGGACGTCATCTTCGGGGGGACACTCGCGCGGCGGCCCCTTCCCCTGGCCGAGGTCTCCGTCAGTCTGGACAACGCCGACCAGTCGCTGCCCATCCAGTTCGGTGAGGTCACCCTCACCCGCCGGGTGGACCGCGCCGGCGGCGGCGAGTACTTGCTGAACCGTACGCCCTGCCGCCAGCGCGACTTCATCGACCTGCTGCACGGCACCGGTCTTGGGCGCCACCCCTTCGCCGGGGTGGGCCAGGGCCAGGCGGACGAGCTGCGTGCGGCGCGGCCGGAGGAGCTGCGGGCCGTCATCGAGGAGGCGGCTGGCGTCACCCGCTACCGGGCCCGCCGCGCCGACGCCGAGCGCCGCCTGGCCGCAGCGGCGCAGGCCATGGCCCGGCTGGGTGACATCCTGGCGGAGCGCGAGCGCCACCTCCCGGTTCTGGCCGCCGAGGCCGAGCGCGCGCGGCGCCACCGTGTTCTGGTGGACGAGCTGAAGCGCACGGAGCTGGCGATATGGGCACGGGAGCTCGGCCAGTTGCAGGAGCGGCAGCGCGCCGGACTGGAGGCGGCCGCGCGCGCGGAGGCTGCCGTGGCCGCGGCGGGGGCGGACCTGGTCGCCGCTGAGGAGCGCCTGCAGGCGGACGCCCGGGCCGAGGCGGACCGCCAGGGCGCGTGGGAACGGCAGCGCGATGCGGAGCGAGCGGCCGCGGCCGAGACCCTGCAGGCCCGTCAGGATGGGCGGTTGGCGCAGGCGCTGGCCGAGCGGCTGGCGGCGGAGCGCGAGCGGTTGCGTGCGCAGGCGGCGTCGGCGCAGCAGCGGCTGGGCGGCTGGCATGCCGAGGCGGAGGAGCGGGCCCGCCGGCGGGAGGATCTGGCCACCGCCCACGCCGCCACTCTGGCGCAGGTCACGGAGGCGGAGGCGGAGGCGGGAGCCG
>DAHVAF010000012.1 GCA_027314765.1 Clostridia bacterium
CAGAGATGCCGGCGGGCAGCGGGGTGACCCTGACGGCGACCGCGGATCAGAACGTGGCCGGCAGCCCCTACTACATCAATGTCGTCGATCAAACCAACGGTGCCGTGGAGGCCAGTTGCGGCAGTGGGAGCACATGTACCATGTCGGTGAGTGAGGCGGCCGCGACGACGAAGACGTTCTACGCCGACGTGGGCGCCTACCAAGCCGGCAGCGGCGCGGCGACGTCGAGCACGGTCAGCGTCACGTGGTACGCGATCAGCATCAGCGCCGCATTCAGCCCCAGCACCGTGCAGCAGGGCCAGTCGACGACGCTTGAGGTGACGACGTCCGGGCCGGTGCGGGGCGTCACGGCGACGCTGCCCTGGAACGGGCAGGTCGTCGCGCTGAGCGGCAGCGGGTCAAGCTGGTCGGCCAGCATCCCGACGGCTGGCGTCGCGGTCGGCACCCATCAGGTCGCAGTGGAGGCCACGGGAACCTCGGGCGGGAGTGCGTCGACGACGGCCACCCTCACGGTGGTCTATCCGCCGCCGCAGGCGGGGCAGGCGTCCATCACCTGCCCTACGGTACAGGGGCAGGCGCCGGGGACAGCCTACTTCGGGGAGACCTGCACCATAACGGTGCCCATCTCGGGTGGGCCCGTGAGCGGTGCCACGGCTACCTTCCAGTGGATCAACGTCGACGTGTACGGCGACGTGCCCCAGCCCCCACAGAGCGTGGCACTGGGCTGTGGGGGTGGCCAGTGTACGGGCACCTGGCAGGTGGCCGCGTACCCGTACACCGAGGACGCGCCGATTGCCGTCGACGAGGTCAACCTATCGATAGGCATCGGGGCCGCCCTGAGCGGGCCCGGTGGGACATCTTCGGCGCACGCGACGCTGGTCGTGGACGGGACGCTCTACTACCCCGTACCGGTCTCGGGTGGGTAGTGCGGATTGGGGCGGGGTAGGCCCGCATCGCCGCTGCGGGTCCGCAACGGTGCTTTGGGTGAGGCCGTGGGCCAAACGGGGAGCACGGTTTGTCGCCAAAGCTGCTCGCGGCCGCGAGATCAAGGCAGGACGACTGACCCAGGTTGGGCCTTGCCCTCCGCCGTCGCACTGAGCACCGGCCGGATGGCCAGGGCTGCAACCACGGCAAGGCCGAGCGCGATGACACCGAACGCGGTTGGCCCAGAGACGTGGTCCGCAAGCAGACCGAAGCCGATCAGGCTGATGGGGAAGGGAATCTTGCCGATCATCGAGGTGATGCTGGCGACCCTGCCCAAGAGCTCGTTCGGGGTGAGCGCCTGGCGCGCGGTGAAGTAGTTGATATTGGCCAGCGTGACGCCAACACCGTCGACACCGTAGCCTGCAGCCAGCATGGTGGTCGACGTGGCCGCCATGATGAGCACCGCCCCGAGGATGAGGACCGGGTAGGCGCTCAGAAATCCCACGCGCCACCCGTAGGCCCTGTTGAGCCTAGCCGCGCTGAACGTGCCGACAAGAGCGCCGACCGCCCCGACAGACAGCACCAGCCCCGTGGCGACCGCGGATGCTTGAAGGTCGTGCCGGGCGCGGAAGAGAACGAGCGTCAAAACGCTGGCATGGAAGAGGTTGATGCCTGCGGCGCCCAGCGTTGCGGCAGCCAGCGGGCGGCACGTTCGCAGAAACATGATCGCCTCACGGTTGGCCGAACGAAGGGATGTAGGCCGGCGACCGCCCGGGCGCGGCGGGAGCGCCACCTGAATCGCGCAAACCGTCAGTGTGATGGCCAAATCAGTGTGATGGCCAAAAAGGAGGCGGCGTCGGCCCCCAGTCCGGACAGTGGTCCAGCGGTAGCCACCAGGAATCCAGCAACGGCGGGACCGGCGAGGCGGACGAGCGTTTGGGCCCCACTGTCCTGAGCGTTCGCTGCCGCCAACTGCGATTTCGGAACGATGACGGGGACAAAGCTCGTAAACCCCACACCTCCGACGAACCCGGCGCAACTCAGCAGGAAGCCCAGCACATAGAGGTCCCCGACGGGCAGGCGGTGGCCGCGAGCGAGCAGGACCATGACGGCGAGAAGCGCCGCCTGGGCCGCTCCTGCCCACATCAGCGTTCGCCGACGATCCCAGCGGTCGACGTACACGCCCGCGACCAGCCCCAGCAGGACATTCGGCAGGAACTCGGCCGTGCGCATACCGGTCATGGCGAGGGCAGAGCCTGTCAGCGTGTAGATCAGCCAAGGTAAAACGAATGCGTAGATTTGGTCGCCAAGGCCGGACACGGCAGTGCCCAGCAGCAGGAGCCGGTAGTTGCGATTGCGCCATAGGGGGCCTTCGGAGGTCACGCGGTTGCCACCTCCGTGCAACGCGGCGCCTGAGCCGCAAGGCCCAAACCACTATGGGGCGTCCGGCGGCAGCGCGGTGAACTCAATTGATCGCTGCCCGCGCGGCTTCGACCGCGTCGGCGGCCTTGGCCGCAAGGACAGGCCGCGCGGCCACGGCGGCGACCCCAAGCAGCCCAAGGGCGATGACTGCAAAGGCGAACTGCGCCGACGCGCGGTCAGCGATCAGACCCAGGCCGATCAGGCTGATCGGGAACGGGATCTTCATGACCATCGACGTAATGCTCGCCACCCTTCCCAGCAAGTGCGACGGCGTCAAAGTCTGGCGGCCGGTGAAGTAGTTGACATTGGCCACCGTGACCCCCACGGCGTCGATGCCATAGCCGATCGCCAGAATGGTGGTCGAGCCCGCAGCCATCATGACGGCGGAACCGACAATGAGGACCGGGAAGGCGGCCAGGAACGCGGCCTGCCAGCCCAGGTGCCGGTTGAGCCGGGTGACGGCGGCGGTCCCCAGCAGCGCTCCGACTGCCCCCGCAGAGAAGATCAGGCCGGCCGTGACCGGCGCTGCCGCCAGGTCGTGGCGGGCTCGATACAGCACCAGGGTGAGGACGCTGGCGTGAAACAGGTTCAATCCAGCCACCGCCAGGGTCGCGGCTGCCAGAGGCCGGCACCTGCGCAGAAAGGTAATCGCATCCGCATTGTCGGCGAGCACTGAGCCGGCGCGGTTCGGCGTCCGCCGGGGTAGTGCCGCGCGGATGGCCCATACCGCGACAGTGATGGCCAGAAACGAGAAGGCATCGGATGTAAGGCCAAAGAGGGGACCGACCGTCGCCACGACGACGCCGGCGATGGCGGGACCCAGAAGGCGAACGACCGTGCTGGTGGCACTACTTTGGGCATTGGCCGCTGCCAGTTGCGACTTCGGCACGATGACCGGAACGAAACTGGTGAATCCGACCCCGCCGACAAAGCCGGCGCAGCTGAGGAGAAAGCCCAGCGTATAGAGGCCCCAGAGGCCAAGAGTCTGCCCACCTGCAAGGGCGGCCATCACCGTGAGCAGGACGGCTTGGCCGATGGCCGCCCACATGAGGGTTCTCCGCCGGTCCCACCGGTCCACGTAAACGCCCGCGACAAGTCCGAGGACGATGTTGGGCAGAAACTCCGCGGTTCGCATGCCGGTCATGGCCAGGGCGGAGCCGGTCAGGGTGTAAATGAGCCAGGGTAGCACAAACGCGTAGATCTGGTCGCCGAGACCGGACACAGCGGTGCCGACCAGCAGCAGCCAGTAGTTGCGATTGTGCCAAAGCGGCGCCTCTTCCGACATGCGGGCCCACCACCTCACGCGGGAGAGACCCCGACGAGTGTTCTCTGGCCCTTTCGTGCCCACACGATATATTTCCTTGCCGAAGGTTCCGTACGACTTCATGCCGTCGGCGCGCGACGCCGTTGGCGGCGAACCTGCGCCGTCGCGTCCCAATCCAGACCCGTGCGGCGCGGGGACAAGCGGCGTCCACGGTTCGTCCCGGCGAACAATTGGCGAGGTGAACACCCGGTGCACGATGAGTGGGGTGGCATCGACGCGCCCGTTTGGGCCGCTGTTCTACTGCTGCTTTTCGGTTTGGTGATGAGCACGTATATGAGCTACCACGCCGCAGTCCTGTTTCGCGACCAAGTGCAGCAGGATCTCGACCAGGCGACGCGGTTGGCGGCGGCGCAGCTCTGGCCCACCGTGGCCCTCGCCGGGCATGCAAGGGTTGATCCGCAGGCCGCCATCCAGACCTTTACAGGGACGCTTCCCCCGCTTCTCAAGACGCTGCCGACCGGCGTCACCACTGGCCCGTGGTCGACCCGTGCGTTGGAAGTTTACGAGATAGCTGGCGGTACCACTCCCGTCCCGCCCGGCTGGATGGTGAGGGGGCCCGGCGTGTTCGCCGAGATCGCCGCTCCCGTGCGGGCCCGCCTCTTCGGCCTCGCCCCAATCACCTTCACCATGACGGTCGCGGCGTTCGAGCTTGCTCCCGTCCGCAACACGCAGACCCAAACCTGGCAGAACGGGAGTTGATCGCGTTGCGCACCAAGACGCAGGCCGTGCTGGCCGCAGCCCTGCTCGGGCTCGGCGCGGCCACGGGCGTGGCGGCCGCGGCCCGCGGGCGAGCGGCACCGATCCCGGGGGTACCCCTTGTGCGCGTCGTCTACCCCGTGCCGGTTGGGAGCCGGATCGCGGTTAGGGACCTGGCCGTGGTCCACGTGCCGGCGACCGTGCTGCCGGTCGGGGCTATTCAAGCCACGCAGGAGGTTGTGGGCCACTATGCCGCCGTGGCGCTGGTGGTAGGGCAAGACCTGCTGCAGGCGGACCTCTCCCGAACGGCGCGACGCGGCGGGCTGCCGGCGGGAACCCTCGGATACACGGTGGTCGTGCAGAACGCCACCGAGGTCGCCGGCGTCGTGCCCGGCGACACCGTGGCGATTCTGGCGCCGGCCTCCCAGGTGGCCGGCAACCTCGCGCCGCAGCCCGCGACACTCCTCTGCGAGGCGCCGGTGATCGCCATCTACGACGCCGCAGGGGATACCCTCGACGGGCCGCCTCAGCCGGGCGTGCACCTATCGCCGGCATCGTCGAGCCCGGCGGCGGTGCGGCTGGCCGTCACGCTGGCGCAGGCGGAGCTGCTGGCGGCGTATGCACGGCAGCCGCTGTCGATCATGCCGGATCCGTGGGGAGTGGCGGGCGGGGGAGCCACCTCGGTAGCCGCGCGGAGCCCGTCGGGCCAGGTGCTGGGACAAGGCGCTGCAGCTTCTGTCAAGGAGGGGCAGACGCCATGAGCGGATGGGATGTGGCGCGGTTCGGCTGGCTTCTAGCATGCACGCTGGTGGCGAGCGTGACCGACGTGCGCGAGCGGCGGATTCCGAATTGGCTGGTGGTCGTGTGCGCGGCGGCGACGCCGGTGTGGTGGGTGGCGGGTAGCGTGGCGTGGACCGGATCGCTTTGGGGCGGGGTGCTACTTGGCGGAGTGTTTGTCGTTCCGGCTGTGTTCGGCAGGGTGGGCATGGGCGACGCCAAACTGATCGCAGCGATCGGGTTGGGGCTCGGGTGGCAAGCAGCCGGGCCGGTGCTCGTCGGTACGGCATGTGGTTTGCTGACCAGCGCCGCAGTGACGAGGGGCCTGGGACGTCGGGTAGCGAAGGGATGCCCGCTGGCGCCCGCGCTGCTGCTGGGCGTGATAACCGCAGCAGTCGCGCGCGCGATCTGACGCGTCCCCGCCGACCGCGAGAAAACGTCCACCCCCTCGCCGCTGCGATCCGCGTGCCGGCGTCCGCGACGGCCAATCCAACGCAGTCGACCAGCAACCAAGAGCGCACGAGCGGTTCACGTCGTAAGGTGCTCAAGCGCGGGCGACCACTGAATCTCTCTGATTTCTGTGACAAGGTGTCGCGCCATGTTGGGTTGGCCGATGCTCAACGCCGCTTCCATGGCTCTCGATATCTGACATGTCCATTGATCCTCGTCCAAGCGCTTACGCTCCAACTCGGCTCGTTCGGCGACACCGATGCCCGAGCCGCTCGCGACGCCTTGGAGAAGGATTAGCGAGCACCAGTCCGGATGAAGTTGCTCCTCGTCCAAAGCGTCCAGAGCCGCCCGCACGGTGTCGGAGGCGCGGCTGCGTTGGTCGCTTACGATGAACCACTCGGCCACGTCAACGTACGTGTAGGCCAGCGCCGAGCCTGCCGGTCGCAGACGAAGTATTTCGTCCCAGATCGAGGCGGCCGTCGCCCAATCGCCTGCATGCTTGTAGCAGATGCCGAGATTGTGACGCAGGTCGAGCATTCGTTCGAGTTGGGATTCGCGTTCAAAGAACGCGAGTGCGTGCTTGTTGGCCGCACGCGCCTCGTCGCAGGAGCCGAGCCCGTCCAGTGCATAGGCGATACCCTCGCGGGCGTCTGCAAGGGTCGCAGGATCTTTGGGCTTCGCCACGATCTCGGTGTACAGGGACAGGGCAGACCTATAGGCGCCTCCCGCCAGCAGCGTCACCGCGAAGTCGCGCAGGACGGCTTCGATCAGCGGCGTGCGTCGCAGATTCTCGATGGCATTACGCAGACACGCGATGGACTGACCGATCTGTTGGAGATAGCGGAGGGCAACCCCGGCATTCCACTGTGCGAGGCCGTAAACCTTCCAGTTGCCGCGCCCTTTCGCAGTGCTCGCTGCCGCAGCGAAGTGGCCGAGTGCCGTTGACCAATCGCCTCGTTCCTTCGCCAAGGTGCCCCGCTCGACATTGGCCTCAGGGTCGGTATCGGACAACGTGGCAATGACCTCCTGTGCCAGTTCGAACTCACGCCGCTGGCGGAGGCTCCGAACGGCTCGAACACGCTCACACGCACGGGGCGGCGCGTCAAGCCAGAGCCGGATCGCGGGGGCGAGGTCAAGTCTCAATGCATCCACTAAATGGAATAGCGTTGCCGATGTCGGCGTAACGCGATTTTGCTCGATTTGGAGCACCGCTGAGCGTGTTAGGTAACCCGCCGCAACGTCCGCGAGGCTGCGTCGCTGCTCTTGGCGTGCCGCACGGACGAACTGCCCGAGGGTGTTGTCAAGCAAACTGCGGTCCTCCCGCATTGTCGATTCTTCACTAAACAGGTATTCCGAGGGACCTAGCCGGAATCTGTCCGCCAACGACGTCGGAATCGCTGCAATCGTGTGAGGTGATTCGACTC
>DAHVAF010000013.1 GCA_027314765.1 Clostridia bacterium
GCATGGCGGGTGTCATCTGCTTGGCGATGTCGAAGTGGACGGTCATGGGGGATCTGCCTCCTTTAGACCACTGCTAGACCACTGCGGGGGACCTTGAGGGCGTCACGCGTGACCTCGGATGCCGCGTGCGTGGCCCCCGGCATAGCCTCCGCCATCCATGGCGGCCGGGGCGGCACCGGTGAGGTAGACATCGGCGGCCTGGCGCAACCCGGCGGCGAGGTCACCGCGGGCGCCGGCATGGTACCAGTGGGCGACCTGCGAGAGAAGCACGCCCTCCAGGCCGACGGCCAGCTGCTCGGGACCGGGGGTGGGGCGGGCCTGGCCAGCCGCCTGCGCGCCGGCGAAGATGCCGGTCAGCATCTCGTGGAAGAGGGCCGAGCCCGGCTGTGTGATGCCGCGGCGCGGGAGCTCGGTGGCCCAGACCCAGACCAGGTCCGGGGTGACGGTCGCCCAGGCGCCGACAAGGCCAAGCAGTGGATCCAGGCGCTCGGCGAGGCCGGCCGTCGGCGGCAGGTCCTGCAGGGCCGCCTGCGCGTCGCGCAGCATGGGGGCAAGTGCCGCGAGCGCAAGGTCTTCCTTCGTGGAGAAGTAGTTGTAGAAGGTGCCCTTGGCGACACCGGCGTCGGCGGCGATCGCCTCGACCGTGGTGGCGGCGAAGCCGCGGCGCTGGAAGAGGGCGAGCCCTGCCCGGATCAGGTCGCCCCGGATCTGCTCGCGCTGGGCCTGGGCGATGCGCAGCGTCGGGGCCCCCCTCCACAATGTGACCGCGGTCATTTTATGACCGCGGTCACATTGGGTCAAGAGCGCGAGCACCGAACCCCGCCGGGCGGCCCCAGGGTCAACCCGCCGATTGCCCGCCGGCGCCCAGGGCGGGGGCGCCCAGCAGGCAGGCGGGGTCGCTGCCCAGGGGGTCCCCGGTCGCCGCCAGGCTCCGCGCGCGTGAGCCGCCGCAGGCCTGCCGCCACGCGCACCGCCCGCACGCGCCGTGCAGCTGGCGGCTCCGGATGTCCTGCAGCAGCGGGCTGTCGCGGTAGACGCTGACCAGCGAGTCGGTGCGCACGTTCCCGAGGGTCTGCGGCATCAGCCCGCCTGGCATGATCCGCCCGTCGTAGGCGACGAAGAGGATGCCGTCGCCGTCCAGGGTTCCGCGCGGGGCGACCCCGCCCCGTGTCGGCGCGCCAGTCGGCTCCCCCACCAGCGCCACCAGCTCGTCCCGCAGCTGGCGGTAGAGCGGCCCGCCCGCCGGGCGCTCCGCCTGCACGCGGCGGATGAACGGCGCCTCGACGGTGCGCACGACCATGCCGTAGCGGGTGGCATCGAGCAGGAACAGGCAGACGTCCTCAAGGTCCGCCGGCGCCATCGCCTCGCTGGAGAGGGCTCGCCCCGTCACGACCAGGAAGAAGACCTCCCAGACGCGGACGCCCTCGCGGAGCAGCATGGCCGCCACCTTGGCCAGGTCGGCAACGGTGTGGCGCATGACGACGGTGTTCACCTGCATCTGCAGTCCCGCCGCCGCCCCGTCGCGCAGGGCCGCGACCGAGCGCGCGTAGGTGCCCGGCACGCCGCGCAGGGCGTCGTGGGCATCGGCGGCGGCATCGATGCTGATCGACACGGCGTGGACCCCGTAGTCGGCCAGCCGCCGCAGCGTGGACGAGTCGAGCCGTGCCGTCACGGCGGGCGACACGGCGGCCGGCAGGCGGTAGAAGGCCGCGTAGTCCAGCAGAAGCCACAGGTCGTCCCGCATCAGCGGGTCACCGCCCGTGAAGACCACCACGGGCGCGGGCGTGCCAAAGCCCCGGATGTCCTCGAGCAGCTTCTCGGCCTCCCGCGTGCCGAGCTCGCCCGGCAGCGGCGAGGTCTGCGCATCCGCCCGGCAGTGCCGGCAGGCGAGGGCGCATGCCCGGGTGGTCTCCCAGAAGACGAGCCGCGGCCGCTCCGCGAACGGCGACCGGCCCCCCTGCGCCGCCATAACCTCCCGACCGGCCACCGCGTCCTGAACCGCCATCGCTCCACTCCCCCTCGCGGCGGCCGCCCTACCGCATCGGCACGGTCGCCTGGACCTGCTCCCCCAGCCGCGCGAAGATCTCGTGCAGGTTGCGCCCGACGGCCGTGATCCCATGGTTGCGCAGGCCGATCACGGCCTCCAGCGGATCGGGCTCCGCGCGGATGGCATCCGCCACGGCCCGGCCCATCTCCATCGTGCCGCACGGGTAGTTGATGTCCGTGGTGCGGATGCCGTCGACCCAGGCGTGCACGTGGAGGATGGCGCCGACCTCCGGGTGCTCCGTGTAGATCAGTTGGTGCTCGATGGCGTCGACCGATACGCGGTGCGGCTCCAGGTCCGGGCGGACGCTGAGCCGCATGGCCCCACGCGCCGCGTCGTAGCCCTTCACCAGCAGGATGTCGTCGCCGACGCGGCCGAGCTTGCCCTTATCGACCCCGCTCGCGCTCATCCAGAAGCGGCTGGCGTCGTGGCGCACGCTCAGGTTGCCGTAGCTGAGGCCGCCGATGCCATACAGGCGCTGGAGGTAGCGGATGTCCTCCGGCCCGAGCACATCGCGCACGGGGAAGGGCGTGGGCAGCAGGTGCATATCGGCGAGCCGGCGGCTGGCCCAGATGAGCTCGTCCGTCGCCTCCGTGCCCTCCCAGAGCTCCGGCGGCAGGTCTGGGTCGAAGACGTTGTCGATCACGAGGTGGCTGGTGGCCAGGGGCGTGAGGCGCCCGTAGAGGTCCTCGAAGGCCCCCTCGTCGCCGGCCGCCGCCGGATAGCAGCCGAGCTCGGGCGTGATCAGGTGCGCCCCGCGCAGCGGGTTGCGCGCGCTCGCCCCGCCGGCCAGCAGCAGCATGTTCGAGATCGACCGCACCAGCAGCGGGTAACCGCGGAGCAGGGGATCGGGATCCGCGCCGGGGATCTCCACCAGGCCGACCACGAACGTCGCCCGCGACTTGCGCGGGTAGGGCCGGGGGCGATCCTCACGCACGGCGTGGAACACGATGCCGCAGTCGTCGTCCGGGCGCGGGACCAGGGTGTGGCCGTGGGCCGCGAAGGCCCGGCTCAGCCCGGTGCGCACGGACTCCAGCCAGGGTGAGCCATCCTCGCAGTCGGCAAACGCGAATCGCACCGCATCAAGACCTCCCACTTCGGTCCAGGCTCAGCGCAGCCGCTCTCAGAAGAACCGCGCGGTCTCCGGGTTCAGATCGACGACCACCGTCTTCCGTGTCTGATAGGGATGCAGGGCATCGGCCCCCAGCTCGGCGGCCAGGCCGCTGCTCCGCTGCGGGCTGACCGGGGCCACCGCGCTGAGCAACAGGTAGCTGTTGAGCCAGACGATGCCGGACTCGATCCGGCGCGCCAGGCGCAGGCCGCGTTTGAGGTCGGCCGTCCAGACCCCGGCCGCAAGGCCGAATTCCGTGGCGTTGGCCAGGCGCACCGCCTCGTCCTCCCCGTCGAAGGGGATGAGCGCGCAGACCGGCGCGAAGAGCTCGCGCTGGGCCACATCCATACCGGGATGGACATCCGCCAGCACGGTGGGCTCCATGAAGGCGCCGCCGTCCGACCACCCGCGGCCACCGGCCAGCAGCCGGGCGCCCTCGGTCCGCGCCCCGTCCACCACGGCCAGCACCTCCGGAAGGTGCGCGCCCTCCCGCAGGGGGCCGACGTCCGTCGCCGGATCGTGCGCGGAGCCGACCCGCAGCCGGGCTGCCCCCGCCGCCAGCCGCTCGCTGAACGCGCCGTACACCTCGCGGGCGACAAGAACGCGTCCGCTGGCCTGGCAGACCTGGCCCGCGTGCCAGAAGGAGCCGAACAGGCAGGCCGCGGCCGCCTGATCGAGGTCGGCGTCCGCAAAGACCACCTGGGGCGACTTGCCGCCCAGCTCCAACGCCACACGCTTCAGGCGGGCGCCCGCCGCCGCCGCCACCTGCCGGCCCGCGGGCGTCGAGCCCGTGAAGCTGACCACCGGCACCTCGGGGTGGTCGACCAGCGCCTTGCCCACGTCGTCGCCGCCGCTCAGCACCTGGATGGTGCCAGCCGGAAGCCCGGCGCGCTCCAGCGCCGCCGCCAGGGCCGCCCCGCTCCGCGGCGCCTGCGGGGCCGGCTTCAGGATGGCCGGGCAGCCCGCCGCCAGCGCCGCCGCCGCCTTCCAGGCCGGAATGAGGAGCGGGAAGTTCCACGGCGTGATCAGGGCCGCGGGACCGGCTGGCTCCGCCAGCGTGAAGGCCAGGTACTCCCCCGGCGCCACGCCGGGGTTGAAGGGCAGCACGGCGCCGACGTCGCGGGCGCAGAGCCCGGCGAAGAACTCGAGCGCCTCGGCCGCCAGCGGGACCTCCACGAAGCGCGCGAACGCCTCCGGCATCCCGCTCCCGGCCGCGATCGCGCCGGCCAGGGCCGCCGCCTGCCCGCGCAGCTCGGCCGCCGCCGCCGCCATCAGCCGCCCGCGCTCGATGGGCGGCAGCTCGCGCCAGCGCCCGTCGCGGTGCGCCGTCCGCGCCACCGCCACCGCCTCTTCCACCTCGCCGGCCCCCGCCGCCTGGACCGGGTCGCCTGGCGCTCCCGTCGAGGGGTCGACCACCGTGAGGGAGCCGCCGGTGGTGGCATCCCGCCAGACTCCGTCGATCAGGACCCCGGAGCCCGACAGGACGGAGCTCATGCCGGCACGCCCCCGTGCGCCGCCAGATACGCGCGGTAGGCCAGATACACGGGGTCGAGCTGCGGGATCAGCTTCATGGCGCGCGCGAGCGGCCCCTTGGCCCGGATCTGCTGGCGCGCGAGCGCGTCCTGCAGGTCGAGGTCGCCCTGCCAGAAGCGGTGGGCGAGGTCGGCGTCCTGCTCAAAGCGCAGCAGCGGCTCCGGCTGCTCGCTGTCGTAGTGGACCGCGAACTCCGGTGGCCCGCCCGCCAGCGGCTCCCAGAGGATGCGCGCCTCGGGCCGGTGGAAGACGAAGAGGATCGGCCCCCCGACCCGGTGGATCAGGGGCCCGTGCGGCCCGCTGGGCAGCGTCTCGAAGAACGCCCCCAGCACGCCGTAAAGCTGATCCCGGTCCGCGAACACGGGCAACAACACCGCCTCCATCCCGACTAGGGCACCAGAACCGCGCGCGCCACGCTGCCCGACGTCATCGCGGCGAAGGCCGCCTGCGCCTCCTCCAACGGGAAGCGCCGCGTGACCAGCTCGTCGAGGATCAGGCGCCCGGACCGGTAGTGCTCCACCAGCACGGGCAGGTCGCGCGCCGGGTCGCTCTCGCCGTACCAGCAGCCGGTGAGCGTCTTGCCCTGCGAGGGCAGGGCGAACGCGTTGACGGCAACCTCGACCTCGGGCGGGCAGACGCCGACGACGACCGCACGCCCGCCGCGCCGGGCCGCGTTGAAGGCGGCCGCGATGGTCTCCGGCGTGCCGACCGCCTCGATGGTGCAGTCCGCCCCGCGGCCCTCGGTGAGGTCGACCACGGCCGACACGGGGTCGGCGGCGAGCGGATCGACAACGTCGGTGGCGCCGAGGCGCAGGGCCAGCGCGCGCCGCTCGGGCAGCCGGTCGACGGCGATGATCTGGTGGGCGCCCGCGATGCGGGCGCCCTGGATCGCCTGCAACCCGACCCCGCCGGCTCCGAAGACCGCCACCCGCTCTCCAGGCCGAACCTGGCCGGTGCGCAGCGCGGCCCCGGTTCCCGTGAGGACGCTGCAGCCGAGCAGCGCGGCGCTGGTCGGCGGCATATCGCTCGGCACCGGCAGCGCGCAGGCGGCGGGGACCACGGCCGCCTCGGCCATGGTGCCGGCGGCCGAGAACTGGTGGACGGGCTCGCCGTCGGAGTCGCGCCAGCGGGTGCCCCCGCCGGGCAGGATCCCGCGCGCCGCCGCGTGGGCGGCGCGCTCGCAAAGGTCCGGCCGGCCGCTCCTGCACCAGAAGCACTCGCGGCAGGACGGCATCCAGCTGACGACCACCGCCTGGCCGACGGCAGGGGTGGTCACGCCCTCGCCGACCGCCTCCACGACGCAGGCCCCCTCGTGGCCGAGGACCATCGGCAGCGGGAGCGGCAGGTCGCCGGTGACCACGTGCAGGTCGGTGTGGCAGACGCCGGAGGCCGCGATGCGCACCAACACCTCTCCCGGTCCCGGCGGCAGCAGGCGCAGGCGCTCGACGCGGACGGGCTCGCCATACTCCCGCAGGACGACGGCCCGCGCGTGTCTCAGACGGAGCACTCCGGCCGCCTCCCCCCGCCGATCTCGGCCAGGAGCGCCTGCCAGGCCGGCAGCCCGTCACCGCCGGGCGGGATCTGATGAAAGCGCATGCCCGCCTCGGCGGCGGGTCCGTCCTGGTACGGGTCGTCGCCCACCATGACGCACTCCTCCGGCGGCAGGCCGAGCTTGGCGGCCGCCTCGCGGAAGTAGCCGGGCGAGGGCTTGCAGGCACGCATGTTCTCGCTCGTGGTGATGAGCGCCCATGGCCGTCCGGCGAGGCCGGCCCAGCCCAGGCGCCGCCGGATCACCGCCGGCCCGTAGATGGGCGTGGTGGCCACCGCGCAGCGCAGGCCGGCCTCCAGCGCGGCGTCGACGCAGGTGGCGGCGATGGGCACCCGCCCGTGCGGGATGGCGGCGAGGCCAGCGGGCTGGGCATCCAGCCTCGACTGGGCGGCGGCGACGGCCTCTGGCGAGAGCCCGAGGTGGGCGGCGAGAGCGCCGCGGAACGTGTCGCCGACCGTGGCCGGCAGGCGCTCCGCCGTCAGCAGGGGCAGCGCCGCCGCCATCACACGCGCCCGGAAGGCCTCGGGATCCAAATCCGGGCAGAGGTGGGGGCCGAGCGCGTCAAGGTAGCGCTCCAGAAAAGCATCGCCGTCGATGTCCAGCAGCGTGCCATCCAGATCGAACAGGACTCCCCTCAAGACGCCGCCCCCCTGCGGTCCGCTGCCGCCATGGCGCGAATTCTTGCCATCAGCTCCACGCTGGCCTCCCGGCGCGCCTGCCGGTCCGCGCTGGGCGCCACCCACAGCAGTTGCGCGCCCCGCACGGCCAGGTGCCCGACCGGCCGGTAGCGCCCCGTGATGGCGCCGGGGAGCACGGGTGCGCCGGTTCGCGCCGCCAGGTAGACGGCCCCGCCGTGGCCCGGCCCCAGCACGCGGCTGCGGTGGCCCTGTGGGAAGACCGATACCGCGAAGCCGCGCCCGAGCATGGCCTCGGCCTCCGCCAGCGCGCTGCGGTCCGGGGTCCCGCGCTCAACCGGGATGGCCCAGCGCCGCAGCAGCCAGCCGAGGAGCGGGACGCGGAAGAGCTCGGCCTTGGCGAGAAAGCGGATGGGCCGCTCGAAGATGGCGACGTACAGGAACATGTCCAGGGCGCTGCGGTGGTTCATCGAGATGATGAACGCGCGCGGGGGCTCGCGCAGCCCGACCAGTCGCGCGCCGCAGACGCGGAGAAAATACAGCCGCAGCAGGCCCCGGCAGAGCCTTGCGCAGCGACCCAGGCGTGGCGCCACGGCCGTCGGCGGCGATTCGGATGGGCCGTCCTGGCCGCCCAATGGCACGGTGCGAGCCACCCTCCCTGCCCGGAGACCGTACCATGGCGCGCTGTGCAGATGGACCGCCCGTATGGACGGGCCGGCCGGCCCAGGACTTGGGGTCCGAATGGACCCTCAGCCGACCTCCCAGATCCCGAGCCGTCCCTCGGCCGGGATCGGCCGGGCCAGCGGCCGCGCATCCCGGAGCACCCGGATGAAGCGGCCGGCGCTGAAGTCGCCAGAGCGGACCTCATCTCGGCGGGCACGTCCGCGGGCGGGGCCACGCGGCCGATGGCCACGACGCGGCACGCGGCAAGGAGCGCACCACGCGGCAGGTCGTCCGGGCGGCCACAGCAGCCGTGGCGGCCGAGCGCGGCCGCGAACGGTTCGGTGGCGCCGAGGCGCGCGGACAGCGGGAAGCCGGCCGCGGCGTGGATGAGCAGCGGCCCGCGATAGGCAGTCCGCCACGAGCGGGTCTCGGGCCGCTTCTCCCCCCGTGGCCAGCGGCGTGGCCCAGGGCTGGGTGAGCGTGAGGACCTTCGCGCCGGCCACCTCGCCCCCAGCCTACCCCGTGCTTGGGGCACGGCCGCGAGGTAGCATGGACGAGATCGGAGGCCAGAGGGTGGAAGCCGTGGATCGCCCGCGCGCGGGCGCCGGCGCCAACGAGGTCAGCCAGCGCCAGCAGTCGCTGGTTTTGGCCGTGCTCCTGCTCGGCGTTACCATTGCCGCCGTCGACACGACCATCGTCGTGCTGGGGCTGCCGGTGATGATGGCCGACCTCCGCGCCGACATCGTCAGCATGGTCTGGATCATCATGGCCTACCTGCTGGTGCTGACCATGCTCTCGACGCAGGTGGGGCGCTTCGGCGACATGTTCGGCCGGGTCCGCATGTATCAGCTCGGCTTCGTGGTGTTCACGGTCGGCTCCCTGCTCTGCGGCCTGGCCACCTCGGGCCCGCAACTCATCGCGTTCCGCGTCCTCCAGGGCGTCGGCGGCGCCCTGCTGACATCCAACAGCGGCGCCATCGTCGCCGACAACGTCCCGGCGCCCCGGCGCGGCCGGGCCTACGGCATCATCGGCATCGGCTGGAGCATCGGCGCCGTCCTCGGCATCCTGCTGGGCGGCGTGCTGATCACCTTCGTCAACTGGCGGTACATCTTCTTCATCAACGTCCCGATCGGCATCGTGGCCCTGGCCATCGGGTACCGCGTGCTGCGGGATCGCTCGCCCCATATCGCCCAGCGCATCGACTGGGCCGGCATGGTCCTGCTGGGTGGCGGCCTCTATCTGATCCTGCTCGCCCTGACCAACATGACCGGCACGGGCTGGACAGGCACCACCGGGATCGAGGTCGCGGGCGGGATCGTCCTGCTCGGCGCGTTCGTCGCGTGGGAGCGCGCCAGCGCCGCCCCGCTGCTGGACCTCTCCCTCTTCCGCCACCGGGTGCTGACGGCGTCCGTGTTCGCCGCCCTTTTCCAGGCGCTCGGCTCGTTTGCCGTCATGTTCATGGTCATCATGTACCTGCAGGGCGTCCGGGGGCTCTCGCCCTTCGACGCCTCGCTGCTGCTCGTGCCCGGCTACCTGATCGGCGCGGTCCTGGGCCCGTGGGCCGGCCGCATCGCCGACCGCCACGGATCCCGCCTGCCCGCGTCGCTCGGACTGGCCGTCCAGGCCGTCGGCGTGCTGCTCTACGCCACGCTGGCGGTGGGCTCGCCCCTCTGGTTCGTCGTCGCGGCCTCGGTGGTGAATGGCTCAGGCAACGCATTCTTCTTCCCGTCCAACAACAGCGCCGTTGTCGCCCATGCGCCGCCCCGGGCCTTCGGCGTGGCCAACGGGCTGCTGCGCACCCTCTCCAACATCGGCATGGTGGGCAGCTTCGCCGTGGCGCTGCTGATGGCCTCATCGGCGATCCCGCGCCAGGCCGCGTTCGCCATCTTCCTCGGTGTGAGCCACCTGACACCAGCCCTGGCGAGCGCCTTCGTCCAGGGCATGCACGCGGCCCTGCTCGCCTCCATCTCGCTGATCGCCATCGCGCTGGCCCTGTCGCTCATGCAGGGCCGCGCGCTGGTGGCCCCCGCGGAGGGCCGGCGGCCAGAGCCCGCCCCGGACGGCCAGGGCTGACGCCCACGCAGGACCACGCTCGCTCGCCGCCGAAGCGCGGTGGCGAAGGGGAGGGCGCGGCATGCGCGACCTCAGGGGACGGACGGCTCTTGTGACCGGTGCCTCGCGCAACATCGGCGCGTTCATCACCCGGATCCTGGCCGCCGAAGGCATGAACCTCGTCCTCGCCGCCCGCTCGCGCCCCGAGCTCGAGGCCGTCGCGGCCGAGGTCGCCGGTGCCGGCGTGGCGGTGCTGCCCGTCGTCACGGACGTGGCGGACCTCGGATCCCTGGAGGCCATGGTCCAGGCGGCGCGGGACCGATTCCCCACGCTCGACGTGCTGGTGAACAACGCCGGCACCATCGAGGTCGGAGACTTCGACCGCCTTGACCTGGCCGCGATCGAGGCGACCATGCGCGTGGACCTGGTGGCGCCGATGCTGCTCGCCCGCCTGGTGCTTCCGGTCATGCTGGCCCAGGGCCGTGGCCACATCGTCAGCATGAGCTCGTTGGCCGGCCGCTTCGGGCTGCCCGGAATCGAGACGTACTGCGCCGCCAAGGCCGGGGTCGCCAACTTCAGCGCCGCCCTGCGGGCCGCGTACCGCGCGCGCGGCGTCAGCGCCTCGGCGATCCTGCCGGGCTACGTGCACGGAGCCGGGATGTACCAGCAGGTGCAGGACCGGACCCACCTGCCCACCCCGCGGAGCCAGGGCTCCTCGGCCCCGGGCGAGGTCGCGCGCGCCGTCGTCCGGGCCATCCGCCTCGACCTGCCCGAGGTGGTCGTCTCGCCCCGGCCCATGCGGCCGATGTTCGCCCTGCAGGGCCTGTTCCCCGCGATGACCGAGCGGCTGGTCGCCACGCTGGGCGGGGACTGGTACCAGCGGGCCGGCCGTGCCCTGGAGGGGACCGCCTCGCGGCCCTGAGGCTCATGCCGCGGCTGGCCCCCCGCATACAACCGTCCCGGGGGACTGCCACCTGCCGCAACTGCGCCGCCACGGCGGCCTCGCCGTGCTCTCCGTCCTGGCCGTCGCCCTCACCGTCAGCATGGTCGCCTACCCGGACCTGGCCTTCGCCTCGGCCGTCAAGGGCCTGAAGGTCTGGTGGGATGTCGTCTTCCCCGCCCTGCTGCCCTTCTTCATCGCCGGCCAGGTCCTGATGGCCCTCGGCGTCGTCAACTTCATGGGCGTGCTGATGGAGCCGTGCATCCGGTCTTATGCGTCATGAGGGCGAAGCGGGCTCAAGTCCGCTTGCGGCGGGCCTCCCGGTAGCGGACCGGTAGCTGCGACGCGTGTGTCCGCTCCCACCCAGCCACGCCGAAGTCCCGGAAGACGACCGTGAGGCATTGGCCGTCCGATTCAATGCGCTCTATCCACCCGCCGAGCCACTGCCGACGCTCGTGAGGAGTCAAGTGTTCCCAATTAGGAAACTCAGCCAGCTTGCCGAGTTCGGCCCGGGTTACTGCTGGAACGTTCACCTCGGCTTGGAGTGCGGCTTCAATGACGGTCCGCTCTTCCAGCACGCGCTCCCGCCGCTCCCGAAACTCCTGGAGGGTGTACGCGCCAGACTCGTATGCCTCGCGTTGTCGTTCAAGGGCGAGATCGAGGGCACGACGCCGCTGACTAAGGTCAGAGCGTTGCGGAGACCCGGAAACGGGGTCAGGCCAGTCCGTCACAAGCGCCTGCAGACGCTTGAGGTTGTTTCGTACGATCTCCATCACGACCGGCTCAATCATCCGACTTCGCTTGCTCCAGCCCTCGCAGCCAGCCGAGGGCCCCAAGCGCTTCCGCGTGGAGCACGCGTAGCCATACACATCGGCAGTGACTTGCCCAACGACTGTGGCCCGCGCGCCGCAGCGACCGCACCATAGCAGTCCACTCAGGAGCGCTGGCGTCGCGGGACGCGACGGATGGACAAAGTTTCGGCGACGCACCTGGTTCGCTGCATGCCAGGCGGCCTCGTCTACGATGGCAGCGTGGCCACCCTCGAAAGTCATATACTCCTTTTGTCGCCTACGCTTGCCTGGTCCCACGGTCTTCAACCGACCGAAGCGAACCTTGCCCAAATACACCTCATTGGCAATGACACCGAGAACCCGCTGCGCTGTCCATGGAGCGCCTGTCTTGGTGGGCACGCCTTCTTCCCGCAGCCGGTCGGCCGCTGCATAGGCGGACTCGTAGTCAAGATAGTACGCGAATGCCTTGCGGACCGCCTCCGCCTCGGCTGGCACCTGGACCAGCGTCTTGCGCTTCGGATCGTAGTCGTAGCCCAGGATGCCTGCTCCACCCCAGGTGGGGCGCCCGTCGCGGGCGCGGTTCAGGTTGGTGAAATAAAGCCTCTCCCCGGTCAGCTCACGCTCAAACTGGGCCACGGCGCCCAGCACATTGTCGAGGAGGTTTCCAACGGCGCCCTCCGCCTCGGGATCATGCAGACTCTTGACTCGAATCCCCCGCTGCCTGAGGCGCGACTGGATGACCACCTGGTCCTCAAGGTTGCGAAATGCCCTGTCCTTCCGGTGAACTACTACCCAATCGAAGAGGCCGCGTTCGGCGTCATAGACGAGTTCCATGAGCCCAGGCCTTCGCGATGCTGAACCCGCCGACTCGGCGATATCCTCATACACGTGCACGAGCGCGTGTCCCTCTCGGGCGCACCACTCCTCGATCTCCCGGCGTTGGTCGCCGGGGCTATTCTCCTGTCTGTCGGTGGACACGCGGATGTAGGCGACGATGCGCGCCATGACGCAGAAGTACGGCAGCCGCCGGGATTACTCCTCCTGGTTGGCGACCCGAAGGGGGTCGCCGGCGGTCGCCTCCGCAACGGCCCGACTCATGGCGCGGAGGCGTAGCCGATAGTCGTTAAGTAAGGCGCTGCCGAGGGGTGAGTCCGGGTCGATGCCGCGTGCTCGGAGATGAGTGGCTGCGTTCTGAACCGACTTTTCTTCATCGAAGGGCATCGGCCTCACCTCCTCGGAGGGCGCGCGCGTTTCTCGAGGAAGAGGTATGCTTCCAGGACCCGTCATCCGGCCTGTCCGCTTGCATCGCGATCCGAATGTCAGCCGAGGTTCCCGGTGTAGGCGACGCCGAAGAAGCTCAGGCCCGGCCTGATACCTGCGTCTTGTTCCGGATCATTACGAGGTGCCGTCGGTCACCCTGGCCCAACGGTGGCAGGTCAAGCACGGGGGGTGTGGGATACCTCCGCGTGGCCGCTCGCTCCGCGGCCAGCATCGTACCGAGGCGGGTGACGGGAAGAGGATCGCATCTGCCGAGGCCAACCCTGGCTCGCTCGCCGCTGGCTGCTTGGCGGAGATAAGCCTCCTGCATTCCCCGCACTTGCGCGAACCTCACCAAGTATCGAGTCAACTGGTCCCGGACATCCTGGAGCAGCGCCGCCGTTTCGGTCCACGGCTGACGAATGGGCGGGACGTACCCGATCCCGCGCCTCGCGAGGACTGTCCGGCGATGTACCTCGTTTTCGCCATCCAACTCGAGGGCGAGCTCATGTGCCCAACGCGGCGGTGGGGCATCGATGTCGGCAAGGGGCGAGCGACCGCTCTCGACGACCCCGGCGCGCTTGGCCAGCAGGTCGAAATCTCGTTCCCGCTCGTGCCGACGGCGGCTGCCGGACCCCTGTCTGCTGCGTGCATGGGTGTGCGGCACGATCGCTCCCTCCACTCTCGGCTGGACTGGTGCGCCGGGGCATGAAGGGGCCTCGTCCAACGTCACCTGCAGGAGGCGGCAGTCGGTGCTTGACGTGCAATGCGCGCCGTGCCTAATGTTCAGCGCAGGCAGCGCGCGCGGTCTTTGGTTGGGGTAAACTCATTCTATGATTGATTGACCTAACTAATCAACACCATCGGCTGCGCCGCTGAGGCTGCTGTACTCCGCTCTAACTCGATTTGGTGCGATAAGGATGTGCGTACGTGCCCGGACGCCCTCCCGCTGATCCAATCACGGCCAAACGCCTGCGCGAGGTGCGAGAGCGCCATGGCATGACCCAGAAGGACGTCGCCAAGGCGACCGGGGTCAGCCAGCCCCTGGTCCAGGTGTGGGAGAGCGGCCAGTCCGCCCCGGCCACG
>DAHVAF010000016.1 GCA_027314765.1 Clostridia bacterium
GCCGGCCTGCCGGCGGCGCGCGACCGACGCGGTGCGGCCATCTGCGCCCGGCCCACCTGCCGGCGGCTGACCAAGTCCCGACACGGACCCCGCGGGGGCCGTGCCGTTCGCCGACCCCGGCGGCCCGGGGCGCGGGCCGGCCCCGCCCGAACCGGCCTCCCCGGCCTGGCCACCCGCCCCGCCGCCGCCGCTGGGTGCGCGCGTGTCCTGAAACCACTCCGCCACCTGGGCATCGCCGATGCGGAACGAGCGCAGGCCCGGGAGGTCGGGCGCGGCGACCGGATGGCTGTCGCCCACACGGAACAGATCAAGCCGGCGGCCGCTGCGGGCGAGCGTGGACACGGCGGCCGCAACGGCCGCCGTGCACAGCGGAGTGATGACCAGGACCCGCACCCCCCGCGGCAGCCCGCGCCCGTCCAGGGCCAGCAGGTCCTCGATCCGCGACCACGGCTGCACCCCGCCCAGCGCCAGGGCCTCCAGGACGCGCTGCAGCTGCACGGGGCCGGCGGCCGAGGCCAGCCGCACGACGCTGGCCCGGTCGCGCAGCGGCGTGTTGGCGAAGAGCGCCACCTCGCCGTGGGCCTGGATCGCCTCGCGCGCCACGGTCGCCGCCAGCGCGATCGCTGCCTCCGCCTTGGGACGGTCGATGCCCTCCCAGGCGTGCTGCGCCGTCCGCACGTCCAGGAAGATGGCGGTGGCGACGGAGTGGGCCGGCACCGTCTGCTTCACCTGGATGCTGCCGAGGCGCGCCGTCGCGGACCAATGGACCATGCGGTAGGGGTCGCCCGCGCGGTAGGGGCGGGCGCCGACGACCTGGGCCGGGTCCGGCAACAGCCAGCCGGAGCGGGGGCGCAGGCCGAAGGGGCGCTCGGCGACGATGCGCCAGGCCGCCAGCGGGTAAGTGTGCGGGTACACGAGCAGACGCGCCGACCCGGATGCCTCGATCTGCTCCTCGCGCCAGCCGAAGGGGTCGCCGGAGCGCAGGGCGGCGGGCCCGACGGCGTGCAGACCGCGGTGCGGCGCCGTCACATGGTAGCGGCGGCGCACGCGCTCGCGCGCGCCGACCGACCAGAACTGCACCAGCTGCGCGCGCCCGACGATGTGGTGCGGCTCGATGCGGCCGCCGCGGACGGCCATCTCCAGCGAGATGTCGTCGCGCGTGACGAGCCAGGGCACGGCGATGCCCTTCGCGTTGGTCAGCTCGACGACCAGCTCGGCGTCCTCGCCGGGGAAGATGTGGTCGGGGTGGACCTCGGCCCGGTACCCGAGGCCCCGCAGCGCAAGGCGTCCCCAGGCGATGGCCAGCGCGGCCGTCGCCAGCCCGATCCCCGCCAGCAGGGCGATGATGGCGGCGCCGCTCACCGCCGTTGCGGGGGGTGCAAGGCGTTGGGCGGACTGGCCGTCTGGGCCGCATGCGCGCGTCGTGTCACTGGCCCGCCGCGCCTTCCTCGACCGGGACGCGCTCCTGCTCCAGGATGCCGGCCGCCACCGCATCGGCGGACGCGCCATGGAGCTGGGCATCGGTCGTGAGGATGAGCCGGTGGCCGAGCAGCGCCGGTCCCAGCCCCTTGACGTCGTCCGGCACCACGTGGTCGCGGCCGGCGAGGGCGGCGTGGGCCTGCGCGGCGCCGTACCAGGCCACCGCGGCGCGCGGGCTGGCGCCGAGGCGCACGTCCTGGTTCACACGCGTGGCGCGGACGAGCCGCAGCAGGTAGTCGGTCACATCGTCGGACACGTGCACGTCGCGCACCCGCTCGGCCAGGGCGGCGATGCCCCCGTCGGGCAGCGGGACGGGGCGGATCCGCGCCAACATGTCGGGGGCGCTTTCGCGCCTCCCGACGCGCCGCAGCATGTCGCGCTCGCCGTCCAGGGTCGGGTAGCCGAGCGTGACCCGCAGCAGGAAGCGGTCCAGCTGCGCCTCCGGCAGGGGGAATGTGCCCTCCAGCTCGATCGGGTTCTGCGTCGCGAGGACCAGGAACGGCGACGGCAGCTGCCGCGTCACGCCGTCCACCGTCACCTGGCGCTCCTCCATCGCCTCCAGCAGCGCCGACTGGGTGCGGGGAGCCGCGCGGTTGATTTCGTCGGCCAGCACGACGGCGGCGAAGATGGGCCCGGCATGGAAGCGGAAGTCGCCCGTCGCCGGCATGAAGACGTTGGTGCCCGTCAGGTCGGACGGCAGCACGTCCGGCGTGAACTGCACGCGCTGAAACGGCGCCCCGAGGCAGGCGGCGATCGCCTGGGCGAGGCGTGTCTTGCCCACGCCCGGCACGTCCTCGAACAGCACGTGGCCATGGGCCAGGATCCCGACCAGGCAGAGGTGCACGGCGCGGTCGGCCTCCACGAGGACCTCGGCCACGCTGGCCCGGATCGCGGCCCCCCACGCGGCAATCGCGTCGACATCGGCTCCGATGCGGCATCGCCTCGCGTCGAAGGTTCGGTGCGGGAGGCGAAGGAACCTGCCGGTGCGGCAAGGGGCCGCGCCACCGTCGGTGGGGGGGACTGGTCGCGGGCCGCGCGGACGGACCGCCGGCAACCGAGACGAACGCGGGCGGCCGACGGGCCAGCGGAGGGTGACGCCGGCAGCTTGGGCGTGCGCCCCCCGCCCGCGCGAAGGGCCTGAGGGGCCGTGGATAGCTGCGGCGCGTATGAGCGAGGCCGGCGAGCCCCAGCCCCCGACAGTCCCCGATGCGGGTCACTGGCCCGACCACCCCGGCGGGCGGCACCGCCCGCGGAACCGCCGCTCACCACGCGACGGTGCGCGCCGTGGTCTCACCCCGACAGCACGACAGCCTCCGCCTGCCACGGCGCCGCGGCCAGGGCCGCGCGGAAGGCCGCCGCGTCCGCCCAGGGCTGGTCGGGCAGGCGGCGGTACGGCACCGCAAGGACCACCTCCGGCTCGCGGAACGGCCAGGGGTCGATGACGAGGCGCCCGGCGGCGGGGCATCTGACGTCGAAGGCGCCCGCGGCCCGGCGCACCGGGTGTCCGCATACGGCGAGCGCCAGCTGGTCCCAGACCTGAAGGAGCCGGTAGTTGCGCCAGACGGCCTCGTCGACGGCGCCCAGGAGGGCCCGGCGCGCCTCCTCGCGGGCGAGGAACCGCTGTGCCACCGGCGGCAGCTCGGCCGGCGCCTGCCGCATCCCGAAGCCCCCGTTGTAAAGGCCGGAGGCGTGCAGGCTGCAGAGCAGGGCGGCCGTGGGGTCCAGCCCCTCGACGCGGTCGACCCCGGCCGCGTAGAAGGCCGTGTGGACCTCGGGATCCATCTGCAGGAAGCTGCGCGGCCCGTCGGGCACGGCCTCCCAGAGGCGCCAGCCCTCGTCGTGCAGGTCGGCCGCAAGCACCAGCGACGCGTACGGCGCAAATGGCTCGGCCCACCGCCGCGCCAGATCACCGGCAATCGCCGCGTGGTCGGTCTGGAGCACGAAGCGCAGCCCGTCGTCGCCATCCTGGCGGATGATCATATCCGCGAGGTCTCCAGCCGACGGACGGTCGTCTCCGCGAAGGGGGCCCCGCAGGCGCGCGCCTCCGCCGTCACGGCGCGGTGATCGTAGGGCACCCGGACGTTCGCGATGGTCCACGCCGCCCCGTCCCAGGTCACGCGGGCGTATGCCGCGCGCGGGTCGCCGTCGAAGGGCAGGCCGACCGACCCGATGGAGGCGAAGCGCCGCCCCGCCGCGCGGCCCTCCGAGGCGTAGTGGACGTGGCCGGAGACGATGAGGCCCGCCTCCGCGCCGCCGAGGAGCCGGCGCGCCTCCGCCTCAGGGGTCACGGAAAAGGTGCCGA
>DAHVAF010000017.1 GCA_027314765.1 Clostridia bacterium
GCTGCCGGTCCAGGTTTCCCGCTTCGGCGTTTGTCTCGGACGACACACGTGCGTAGATGGCGCATCGGGGCATGGTACCCGCCCCGGCCCGTACGACCTCTTCCACCTCGCGGGATGCGAACCGCCGCTGGCCCGATGGGAGCCGTACCGGATGCAGCCGCCCGGCCTCCTCCCAGCGGTAGATCGTCTGGACGATGACACCCAGGCGTTTTGCGACCTGGCCGGTGGAGAGCATACGGTCGGTGCTCATGGCTCCAATCTGGAACCGGAGTTAGGGAATGTCAAGCACGAAGCGTAGCTCCTTCAACGCGTGCTACGTGATGCTGGTGCCCGAGGCCCAGCTGCCCCGCGCCAACGGCATGATGCAGTCCATGCAGGGGATCTCGGGGATCGTGGCGCCGGCGGCCGCCACGTTCCTGATCGCCGTGCCCGCCCTGGCCGGCCACGCCGGCAGCGCGGGCGTCGGCCTGGCCGTCGCGGCCGACGGGCTGACGTTCGTGGTCGCGGGGGTCACCCTGCTGTTTTTGCACATCCCGACGCCGGCGCGGGATGCCGGCGACCGCGGCGGCTTCTGGCAGGACGCCGGCTTCGGCGCCACGTACATCTGGCGGCGGCGGCCCCTGCTCTGGCTGCTGGGGACGTTCACCGTGGTCAACTTCGTGATGGGCTTTCAGCAAGTGCTCCTGCCGCTGGTGGTCAAGTTCGATCTGTCGGCGTATCCCTTCCGCACCGGCTATGCCCTGCTGGCCACGGTCGGGAGCATCGGCGGCGTGGTGGGCGGCTTCGCCATCAGCGCGTGGGGCGGGCTGCGGCGGCGCCGGGTGCTTGGGGTGCTGGTGCCCATGATCGCCGAGGCCGCCGGGCAGGTGGCGTTCGGCGCTTCGCACCTGCTCTATCTCAGCGCCGGGATGCTGGCCGTCATGTTCAGCGCAAGCCCGCTCGCGAACGCCCACTCCCAGGCGATCTGGCAGAGCCAGGTGCCCCCCGCGATGCAGGGCCGCGTTTTCGCCATGCGCCGGCTGATCGCCCAATGCACCTCGCCCGTCAGCGCGGCCCTCGCCGGCTGGGCCGGGGCCACGTTCGACCCCGGCCTTGTGCTGGCGGTGCTGGGCGTCGTGTCCGCCGCCTTCTGCGCCGCCCAGCTCTTCAACCGCGCGCTGATGCGGGTCGAGGACCGCGATTGGCTGGAGGGCCTGGCAGCCGCGGCTACCCGGCCGGGATCGTCACCTCCGGCACCGACTTCGGGGCCTTCGTGATGACCTCGGGGGCGCTCTGGCCCACCACCACCGTGTCGTCGTGGCGGAAGCCGCCGACGCCGTAGAGGTAGATGCCCGGCTCGGCGGAATACACCTCGTTCTCCCGCAGGCGGCGCGGCGACCAGGGCATGTCCTCGGGGAACTCGTGGCCGGCGGTCCCCATGCCGTGTCCCGTGCGGTGGCGGATGTTGGGGCCGTAGCCGGCCCGCTCGATCACCGATTGGGCTGCCGCGTCGACCTCGAAGAGCGCCGTGCCGGCCACCAGCTTGGCGATGGCGGCCTCCTGGGCCGCGATCGCGGCCGCGAGGGCCTTCACGTGCGTGTCGCCGCAGCGGCCGAGCAGCCACGTGCGCTCGTTCTCCACCGTCATGCCGTTCAGGCGGAACACGAGGATGTTGACGATGCCCTGGCCGGCCTCGAAGCGGGCGCTGGCGTCGGCGCCCGAGCCGTGGGGCGCGGCGGAGGCGGGCCCGGCCGAGCTGCGCACGCGGAGCTCCAGCTGCTGGCCGGGGAAGCGCTCGGCGCCCTCGATGGCGCAGCGGCGGGCGATCTCCAGGTCGACATCGGCCACGAGGCGCCCGGGGCGCACCTCCTCGCGGTAGCGGGCCTGGCCGAAGTCGGTGAGGGCGGCGCACTGGCGCATCAGGGCCAGCTCCTCGGCCGTCTTCACCCAGCGGGCCTCGCGAAGCTGGGCCTCGACGCCGACGAGCTCCGTGCCGGGCAGCAGGGCCGGGATGCGGGCGAATGGGCCGGCGGCGGCATCGACGGCGATGCGGCCCTGTCGGATGCCGCACTCGCGCAGGCCGTCCGCCAGCAGCTCCGGGAACTGGGGCCGCACCGGGAGCCGGTCCGTGCTGCGCGGGTGCTCGGAGTAGAGCCAGACATCATCGGCCCAGAGCGTCCCGCGCTCGCGGGCCATGTCGACGTGGTGGGTCGAAAGCTCGTTCAACAGCAGCCGCATGGGGCCGGACTTCGGCAGGATGGCCGCCACGGGCCGTTCCCAGGGCGCCACGTCGAGGAAGTAGTTGGTCAGGAAGAAGAAGTGGTCGGGGTTGCTGACGATCAGGGCCTCGCAACCCTGGTCGGCCAGCATCTCGCGCAGGTGGGCGTGGCGTTGCTCGGCGACGGCCCGGCTCAGAAACGGCACGTGCGGTCCCTCCCTTGTGGCGGGAGGAGTTCGGCGGCGAGCCGTGGCAAGACCTGCGCGGGGGTGAGCGATCGTGGTGCGCCTGTTCCGGGTGATCCTTCCTGTCGGCGACATTGAACAGGCAGCGGCCTTTTACGGGACGCTGCTCGGTGCGCCAGGCCGGCGGGTGTCGTCCGGCCGCCACTATTTCGACTGCGGGGAGACGATTCTCGCGTGCTTCGATCCAAGGGCCGACGGAGACCCATGGGATGCCCGCCCGAACCCCGATCACGTCTACTTTGCCGTGGACGACCTCGCGGCCGCCCTGGCGCGGGCCCGCGCGGCCGGCTGCGAGCTGCGCGGCGACGGGATCGCGACGCGCCCCTGGGGCGAGCGGTCCTCTTACGGACGCGACCCGTGGGGCAATCCGATCTGTTGCGTGGACGCGGAAACCGTGTTTCGCGGCACCGCGTGACACGCTCGCAAGGCGCGGCCCGAACGTTCTTGGTGACGCCCGCTCGCCGCGGTCGTCCGCGCCCCGGCGGTGACCTCTCTGCCCCGCGGCCGCCTGCCGCCGCCGCCCACACGGCGATCATGGCCGGCGCCACGGGGCGTCACGCTTCTCGTCGCCGGGCTGGCCGCGGCCCTCTTCCCGCTCGCCCCGGGCGTTCCTGCGGCGGTCGTCGCATGCGGCGCGCGCGAGCACGGCCGCGCTTGGAGGCCCGGCGCCGCAAATGCCAGCCTGTGCGCGCGCCATATCCCGTCTGCCGCATCTGGACGACGTTTCCGCCGCCGGCGCGTTGACCGGCGCCACGTTCGGGCGCACGATGGCGGCGACACGCGAACGGTGGCTCGGGGAGGTCCTCCGGACGTCGCGCACCTTTGCCGCGATGACTGTCTGCGCCGGAATGCTGCTGGCGGCCTGCGGCACATCTTCGGCGCCAGGTGCGCCCACGGCGACCGCGACGGCCAGCACGGGCCCCGCCCCCGCCACCGCGCCGGTCACGGCCTCCGCGGTGGCAACGCCGACGGCCACCGCGAGCGCCTTCCGCCCGGCGAGCGGGCCCGCCGTGAGCATCGCCTTCGCCGACACGCACCACGGGTGGGCGCTCACCGACTGCGGCACGGCGGCCGCCGGTAAGTCGCCCCTGGCCAACGGGGTGGCCTGCCGCCTCGCCGCCACCGCCGACGGCGGGAGGACATGGACCGCCGCCGCCACGGGCCTGCCCGCCGGCGCCACGCTGCAGTTCCTCGACGACCGGACCGGCTTCGCCTCGGTGGGCGGCGGCGACTGCGTGCAGGGCGCGTGCCCCGGCATGATCCTGGCCACCACGAATGGCGGCGCCACGTGGAATGCGCGCTACTCGGGGGCGCTCGCCCTCGGCTCTGTCGACTACACCAGCCCGGCCACCGCGTGGGGCGTCGCTTCGGGGGCGCTCTACCAGAGCACGGACGGCGGGGCCACCTGGGCGAGCGCGCAGGCGCCGGGCGGATGCAGCCTGGATTTTGTGCGCTTCAGCACGGCAGAGAACGGGATCGCTGGCGGCCACGGCAGCCAGGGTCCCTGCACGATCGCCACCCGCGACGGCGGCGCCAGCTGGCGGGCCGTCATCACCGGCGGCGCCGACCCCTCGCTGCGGCCGGCCCTGGCGGCGTTCGCGGGCACGTTCGACCAGGTGCTGCAGGGGGCGTGGCAAGGCGGCGCGCAATGCGCCGCCACGGATGAGCGGCTCGTGTTCGGCGGGACCGGCTGGCTCTACGTCACGTGCGATCCGTTCAACCCGGGCGCGCTGGCGGTCCTGCACACCGCCGACGGCGGCGCGACCTGGCAGCTGGCCTGGGGCATCCAGGCCTGCCTCATGGGCTGCCATGGCGACGGGGGCGGCCAGGAGCCGCTCTTTTACCTGGATGGCACCACGGTCTGGCGGGTGGCGCCCTCCGGCGAGGCCCGCTCCACCGACGGCGGCAGGACGTGGAGGAGCGGCGGCCAGCTCTGCCGGCAGGGAAGCGGCTGCCCCGTCAGTGTGGCGTTTGTGAGCGCCGAGGACGGGTGGGCCGTGACGCAGGGCGGCCTCTACGGAACGACGGACGGCGGCGCCACCTGGACGCAGCAGTGGCCGGCGAAGTAGGCGCGGCGTCAGGACGCGGACATGCGGCTGGAAACGCGCCGCTGCGCGCGCTTGGCGACATAGAGGCGCTGGTCCACGGCGTGGAGCAGGTCGTGGAGGGACTGGCCCGGCTGCGCCTCGATGGCGCCGGCGCTGACGGCGAGGGTGATGCCCGCATCCGCGGGGGTGTCGAGGGGTCCGTCGGCCACCGCAGCCACCAGGCGGTCCACCACCAGCGAGGCCGTGGCGCCGTCCGTGGCGGCCAGCAGGATGAGAAACTCGTCGCCCCCGTAGCGCGCCAGCAGGTCCGACCCGCGGATGCTGGACGCGATGTGGCGGACCACGGCCTGGAGCACGCGGTCGCCCGCGGCGTGGCCGAGTTGGTCGTTGACCTGCTTGAAGCCGTCGAGGTCGGTCAGGATCAGGGCGAAGGGATACGCATGCTCGGCGATCAGGCGCCGCATCTCCGCGAGGATGTGCCCGCGGCCGAACGCGCCGGTCAGCGGGTCGCGGCCGGCCGTCAGCCCATGGCCCTTCACCAGCTGGGACACCAGGGCCTGCAGGAGGAAGGCAGAGGCGATCAGGACGACGATTGGCGCTTCGCCGGGTCCCGCCAGCCAGAGTGACAGTGCGGTCGAGAGCGCGCCGGCGGCGATGCTGCCGGCCAGGGGCAGGCGCGGCGGCAGGCTGGCGGCGGCCACAAAGAG
>DAHVAF010000078.1 GCA_027314765.1 Clostridia bacterium
GCGGGCGTTGGGGGGGGGCGGCGCGCCCGCGACGTTCGTGGACGGGGGCCGGCCGGGCGCCGTCGCCGCCGCGGTCGGCGGCTCCGGCGCCGGCACGAAATTCGTCGCCTCGGGGGTGATGGCAATCGCCGACGCGATTGCCGACGACAAGGCCTATGCGATGCAGAACTACGGGCGGGCGCCGATGGTGCTCGCCCGCGGCGAGGGCGCCTACGTGTGGGACACGCAGGGCAAGCGCTACCTGGACTGCCTGGCGGGCATCGGCGTGATGAACGTCGGCCACGCCCACCCGGCGGTGGCCGCGGCCGTCCGCGAGCAGATCGGCCAGATCGCCCACACCAGCAACCTCTACTACAACGAGATGCAGCCGGCCCTGGGCCGGCGCCTCGTGACCCTCAGCTTTCCCGGGCGCGCCTTCTTCTGCAACAGCGGCACGGAGGCCAACGAGGCGGCGATCAAGCTGGCGCGTAAGCGCCACGCCCGCAGTGGCCACCCGGAGCGTTACGAGATCATCTCGTTTACGAACAGCTTCCACGGGCGCACCTACGGCTCCCTCGCCGCCACGGCGGAGCCCCACTATCAGGAGGGCTTCGGGCCGATGCCGGAGGGCTTCAAGGTGTTGCCGTTCAACGACCTCGATGCCGTCCGCGCGGAGGTGGGCCCGCAGACGGCCGCCATCATCGTCGAGCCGGTCCAGGGCGAGGGCGGCGTCCACGTGGCCACGCCGGAGTTCCTGCGCGGCCTGCGCGAGCTCGCGGACCAAAACGACGTCTGCCTGATCTTCGATGAGGTCCAGTGCGGCATGGGCCGCACGGGGCGGATGTTCGCCCACCAGAAGTACGGCGTGCTCCCCGACGTCATGACGCTGGCCAAGGCGCTGGGCGGCGGGCTGCCCATCGGCGCCGTGATCGGCCGCGGCGAGTGGGGCGACGTGCTGAAGCCGGGCGACCACGGCACGACCTTCGGCGGCGGGCCGCTCGTCTGCGCGGCCGCGCTGGCGACGCTGGACGTGCTGGAGGGCGAGAGCCTCCCCGAGCGGGCCGAGCGCGTGGGCGCCACGCTGGTGGCGGAGCTGAAGAAGGCCCTGGCCGGCGTCGACGCCGTGAAGGAGATCCGCGCCTCCGGGCTGATGATCGGCATCGAGCTCACGTTCCCCGGCCGCGACCTGGTGGAGCAGGCGCGGCAGAGGGGTTTGCTGATCAACTGCACGGCGGGCTCGGTCATCCGGCTGCTGCCGCCGCTGGTGCTCAGCGAGGCGCAGGCGGCTGAGGCGGCCGCGATCGTGGGGGATCTGATCGCCACGGCAGCGAAGGCGCGGCTGAGCGCGTGATGGGTCGTGGCCCGGATTGCATCGTGCAAGCCTGCCGCCATCCTTGGCTCCGGGCGGGCCACGCCACAACCTGGCAGCCTGCGTCGGATTTGACGGAGTAACTCGCAGGCGCGCCTCCATACTACGAACGACACGTTCGGGTAGGAGGTGGACGCTAATGGCTCAGGGTTCGCAGAGCAACCGCGCGCTGGTCCGGGGTGCCGAGCAGGCGCTCGACCAGCTCAAGTACGAGGTTGCGCACGAGATCGGGGTCAACCCGCCCCAGGACGGCTATTGGGGCGAGCTGCCGGCGCGGCAGTGCGGCGCGGTCGGCGGTCACATGGTTCGCCGCATGATCGAGCAGGCCGAGCAGAATCTGGCCGGCCGCACCTTCACGCGCTGAGACCCTCGGTGCTGCACGTTCCCTGCGCCGCCCTACCGGCACGCCGGTGGGGCGGCTGCCTATTTTAGGCGGTGGCTTCCACCTCCGCACCTGGCGATTTCGGCGTATGCTGGCGGTGGATGGCGCCGGTGCCAAGCCCCTGCCGGCTGGGGCCCGGCCGTGAGGGAGGTGGCCCGCATGGCCGAGATCCATCATGGGAGAGAGCCTGCTGGCCGGGAGAGCGAGGACGCCCAGTTCACGCGCATCCTGCCCGGCAAGACCGACCGCCAGCCGTCGCCGCACGATGTGTTGCTGGCGGTTCACCGCGCGCTGCAGGAGAAGGGCTACGACCCCATTCGCCAGATCGCTCACTATCTGCTGTCGGGTGAGCCGGCGTACATCACCGCCCACCAGGGCGCGCGCAGCCTGATCACCCGCTGCGAGCGCGACGAGATCCTGGAGGAGCTGGTGGGGTTTTACGTCGCGCAGCTGGCGGAGCGGGAGGCATAGGCGGCCGCGCCCGCGGGGAGACTGGGGGACGAGGCCAAACGGTCGTGGGGAAATCCAATGAACCGTGAGGTCTCCGGAGGGGCCGGTCCATAGGACCGGCCCTTTTTCCGCCCCGGTGTCCGCCCCTGGGCGGGTGCGGCTGCCTTCGCATGAAGGGCCGTACCGTGGCGCCATACTACGGCCAGCATCGCCAACGGTCCACCGGCACGCCCTGCTGCGCGCCGGACCCGGCACCCAGGAGCGCGCGCCGCGCGCGGCGGGCCGGGGCGGGCCGAGGGAGGGAGAAACCGCCCATGAAGGCGACCGGCATCGTGCGCCGCATCGACGACCTCGGCCGGATCGTGATCCCCATCGAGATCCGCCGGGACATGAACATCCGCGATGGCGACCCCCTGGAGATCTTCGTCGACAAAAACGGCGAGGTCATCCTGAAGAAGTACTCCGCGATCGCGGACCTGGGAACGTTCGCGCAGGGTATCGTCAACGCCCTGCACGAGAGCACGGGGCTCCTTGCCCTGCTGACCGACCGCGACGTGGTCGTGACGCTGGCGGGGGCGCCGGAGCGGGACTTTGTGGGGCGGCGCGTGGGGCCGGCCGTGTACCGCGCGATGGACAACCGCGAGACTGTGGTCTTCACCGTCCGCGAGCACACCCAGCCCGGCAGCGTGGTCGCCGAGGGGGCCGATGCCTCGTTCACCTCGGAGGTCATCGCGCCGATCGTGGTCGGCGGCGACCCGGTGGGCACCGTCGTGCTGGCCACGACGGACGCCGGCAAGAGCGTGGGGGAGCTGGAGACCAAGCTCACGCAGTCCACGGCGGGGTTTTTGGCGCGGCACATGGAGGAGTAGGTCACGCGGGGCGCCGCGCCTTGGTCTGCCACCTGCCGGCGTACGTCCGCGGCGCGGGCCGCCGCGTGGGCCGGCGCGCCCGTGGGGCGGTAGGGCCGCCGGCGCCGGCCGCCGAATGCCTGGGCGGGAGGGAGAGCCCGCGGTGCCGACCTACCGCCTGGGCGCCGACGCCCCCGAGGTGGCCCAGGACGTCTTCATCGCCCCCGGCGCGCACGTGCTGGGGCGCGTCCGCCTCGCCCGCGGCAGCAGCGTCTGGTACAACGCCGTGCTGCGCGGCGATGTCGACAGCATCGAGATCGGCGAGCAGAGCAATATCCAGGACGGGTGCGTCATCCACGTCGACGCGGGCTTTCCGTGCCGCGTGGGCAAGCGCGTCACCATCGGCCACAACGCCATCCTGCACGGTTGCACCGTTGAGGACGGCGCCATGGTCGGCATGGGGGCCACCCTGCTGAACGGCAGCCGCGTCGGGCGCGGCGCGATCGTGGCCGCCGGCGCGCTGGTGCCGGAGGGCGCGGAGATCCCCGACGGCATGCTCGCCATGGGCGTGCCGGCGCGGGCTGTGCGCCCGCTGCGGGACGGGGAGGGCGCCCGGATCGCCGCCGGCGCCGACCACTACGCCGAGCTGGCGGGCCACCACCGGGAGGCCGTGCCGGAGGCGCGTCCGTAGGCGGACAAGGT
>DAHVAF010000020.1 GCA_027314765.1 Clostridia bacterium
ATCATCCGCTCGCTCAAGGAGAGCCTGGCCGGGACCCGCGTGCGGCGGATCGCCGGCATCCTGAACGGCACGACGAACTACATCCTCACCCGCATGTCGGAGGCCGGCATCGAGCTGAAGCAGGCCGTGGCGGAGGCGCAGGCCGCCGGCTTCGCCGAGGCTGACCCGCGCGCGGACCTGGACGGGCTGGATGCGGCCCGCAAGCTGGCCATCCTGGCGTCCATCGCCTTCTCGGCGCGCGTGCTGCCGTCGGATGTGGCCGTCGAGGGCATCGGCGGCATCTCGCCGCATGACATCCGGAACGGGCAGCGCTTCGGCTGGGTCTGCAAGCTGCTGGCCATCGCCGAGCAGGCGGGCGGCGGGCGCATCAGCCTGCGCGTGCACCCCGCCTTTGTGGAGGGCAGCCACCCGCTGGCGGCAGTGCGCGACAGCTACAACGCCATCTATCTGCAGGGCGACGCCATCGGCGACGCCATGTTCTACGGCCGCGGCGCCGGCAGTCTGCCCACGGCGAGCGCCGTGATGGGCGACCTGATCGAGGCCATCCGCTTCCTCGGCCAGCCGGCGCGCGGGCTGCAGGCGGCCGAGGGGCGCCCGGCGCTGCTGCCGCCCGGGGACTCCGTGTCGCGCTTCTATCTGCGGTTGCAGGCGCTGGACCGGCCCGGGGTCCTGGCCCAGGTCGCCGCCGTCCTCGGCCGCTACGAGGTCAACATCCACTCCGTCCTGCAGACCCCGGAGGGCGAGCGCTCCGCGGAGCTGATCGTGCGCACCCACCCCGTGCGCGAGTCGAGCATCACGAACGCCCTGACGGAGCTGGGGCGACTGGAGGCGGTGGCGGGGGTGCGCGCGTGCATCCGCCTGCAGCCGGACGGCCTGTGACGGTCCACAAGTACGGGGGCAGCTCGGTGGCGACCCCCGAGCGCATCATCCACGTCGCCGAGCGGGTGAAGGCCGCCTGGCAGCGGGCGCCGGTCGCCGTGGTCGTCTCGGCCATGGGGGACACGACGGACGACCTGCTGGGGCTGCTGCGGCAGGTGGCCCATGACCCGCCGGCGCGCGAGGTGGACCTGCTGCTCGCCGCCGGCGAGCAGATCTCGGCCGCGCTGCTGGCCGCCGCCCTGGAGGACCGCGGTGTGCCCGCGCGGGCCCTGCTCGGCTGGCAGGCGGGGTTTGCCACCGACGGGGTGCACCGAAAGGCCCGCATCCGCGAGGTCGACCCGGCGCGGGTGCAGGCCGTGCTGGCCGAGGGCGCCGTGCCGGTGGTGGCCGGCTTCCAGGGCCTGCACGCCGGCGAGGTCACCACCCTCGGCCGCGGCGGCTCCGACACGACGGCCGTCGCCCTGGCCGCGGCCCTCGGCTGCCAGCGCTGCGAGATCTACAGCGATGTGGACGGCGTCTATACGGCCGACCCGCGCGTGGTACCCGACGCCCGGCGCCTGCGCGCCCTCTCCTACGAAGAGATGATGGAGATGGCGCACATGGGCGCGCAGGTGCTGCAGATCCGCGCCGTGGAGCTGGCCGAGGCCCGCCGCCTCACCATCGTGGCCCGCTCGACCTTTGCCGACGGCCCCGGCACGGAGATCCGGGAGGTGGACCCGACGGAGAGCGAGATGACCGTGCGCGGTGTCGCGCACGACCGCAACATCGCCAAGGTCACGATCCGCGGCGTGCCCGACCGGCCGGGCTTCGCCCACCGCCTGTTCGCCGCCCTGGCCGGCCACGGCGTCAACGTCGACACCATCGTGCAGAGCGCCCCGCGCGACGGGCGCAGCGACATCGTCTTCACCGTCGCCCGCGACGACCTGCCCCGCACCATCGAGGTCGCCCGCGCCGCCGCCGAGGAAGTCGGGGCCGAGTCGGCCGCCGCCGAGGAGGATGTGGCGATGGTCTCGGCCGTCGGCGCCGGCATGGTCACCCGCCCCGGCGTCGCCGCCACGATGTTCGGCGCCCTGGCGCAGGCCGGCGTCAACATCGAGGCCATCACCACCTCCGAGATCAAGATCTCCTGCCTCATCCGCGAGGCTGACGTCGAGGCCGCCGTGCGGGCCGTGCACGCCGCGTTCGGGCTGGGTCATGGCAAGGCCTGAAGCCTGACGGGCGGCGAGCGCCGCCGACCGCCGGCGCCGGGCCGCTGTGGGTTCAGCCCTGACACGAGGATGCCCGGTGCACATCGGGGGTCCGGCGGAAGGTGGCGCCATGGAGAGCCGCTGGACCGACGCTGGCGACGGCCCCGAGATTCCGCTTGCCGGCGGTGACGTGACGGTCGGCATGGTGCGCGTGGGGGACACGGTGCGCCGCCCGCGGGGCCCGTGGTCGGACGCGGTCGCCGCGTACCTGCGCCACCTCCAAGCGGTGGGGTTCGACGCCGCCCCGCGCCACCTGGGCATCGATGCGCAGGGCCGCGATGTCATCGAGTTCATGGCCGGCGAGGTGCCAAGCCAGCCCGTGGTCGAGGCGTGGGCCGCCTCCCCGTCCGCACTGGTGGCGGTCGCCAGGCTGCTCCGCCGCCTGCACGCAGCCTCCGCGTCGTTCGTGCCGCCCCCGGGGTCCCGCTGGTACGGCGATGACGTGCGGTTCGACCTGCCCGCCGGCCTGCCTGCGCTGCCCGCCTCCGACATCATCAGCCACTTCGATCTCACCCCCCAGAACGTCGTCTTCCGGGCGCACCGCCCCCTCGCCCTCATCGACTTCGACCAGACCCGGCCCGGCCGCCGCCTGCTCGATGTGATCAATACCGCCATGTGGTGGGTGCCGCTGATGCCGGCGCAGGATCGCGACCCCGCCCTGGCCACCGGCGATGTCCCCGACCGCCTGCGGGCGTTCGTCGCCGCTTACGGCCTTGACCGCGCGGAGCGGGCGGCCTTCCTCGGCCTGGCCGTCGACGCCGCGACCCACACCTGGTACCGCATGCGGGCGAACGCCACCCAAATAGGCGGGGGGTGGGCGCGCATGTGGGCGGCGGGAGTGGGGGAACTCATCCTGCGCCGCCGAGCCTGGATGCTGGAGGAGGCGCCGCGCCTCAACGCCGCCATCACCGGTCCGGAGCCCGCAACCCTCCCTTGACCCGCGCGGCAGCGGGCTGGCACGACCACCCCGGCCCGCGGCCTGAGGCATTGTGCCGCGCCCGCTTGCGCGGGTCGCGGCGATTGCGGTTCCACTGCGGCGCATCGGGTATTGACACGACCATATACATTACCTATTAGTAATGTATAGAGGTGCTTGCGATGCCCGCAGTGGTCCGCGCGATCGAGATCCAGGCCCCACCGAGCGCCGTGTGGCGCTGGCTCGCCACAGCGGAGGCCCTGCGCCGCTGGATGAGCCCCAACCTGGAGATCGACCTGCGCGTCGGCGGATCCTACCGCATCCTCAACGAGGGCACCACGATCAGCGGCACGGTGCTGGAGCTTGTGCCCGAGGGCGCGCTGGTCCTCTCCTGGCTCGAGGAGGGCGGCGACTGGGTCCACCCGGCCCGCCTGCTGATCGAACTGGCCCCCACGGCCGCCGGCACGCGGGTCACCCTCAGCCACGACGGCTTCGCGGGCATCGGCAAGGCCAGTTGGCCAGGCACGGTTCAGGCGTACGAGCGCGGCGCGGACCGCCACCAACTGCTGGAGCACCTGCGGGAGCTGGTGCAGGCGGATGGCGCGTAGGCGTCGCGGCGAAGCTGACGCCGCCCCGGATTCGTCCTGCAGGGCCTACGCCGTCGGTCGCTCCGGCGGTCGTACCGCTGCTGACGTGCCGCCTGCGTCCGGGGGAGCAGGCGGGCGTGATGCCGTCCCGGCCGTAGCTGGCGAGGGTCCCTCCGGCCCCGTCCCGGCTGCGCCCCGTGCGGCGTCCGCCATCGCTGGCTTCGGGGAGCGTGCCGCTCGCGGTGCCACGCCGGCCGGATCCGGCAGCGCCGCCGCCGCCGACGCCGGGGAGCGTGCCGCTCGCGGTGCCACTCCCGCTGGATCCGGCAGGGCCGCCGCCGACGCCGGCAGGCCCTCCGTACCTGGCCCGGGGCAGACCGACGAGCTCTTCCGCGTCCTGGCCGACCCGACGCGCCGCCGCATCCTCGACCTGCTGGCCGAGCACGGCACGCTGACGGTTGGGCAGCTTGCCGCGAGCTTCCCTGACCTCGTCGCGTCCGGCATCTCCAAGCACCTGATGGGCCTGCGGGCCGCCGGCCTTGTCACCGCGACCCGCAACGGCCGGCTGCGCCTTTACCGCATCGACCCCGCCGCCATGTCCGCGGCGCTGGAGCCGTGGCTGGCCAGGTACGCCCCGTACTGGTCCGGCGCCCTCGACCGCCTGCGCGCCCTGGCTGAAGGGGATTCTGGAAGGAGCGGGTGAGCCGTGTTTCGGAGCCCGATGATCAACCTCCACTCCCGGGATGCCGACCGCCTGGCCGCGTTCTACGGAAGCCTCGGCTTCCGCGAGACCTTCCGCGCCCCCGGCCACGTGGAACTCACGCTCGACGGCTTCACGCCGGGGATCGCATCGGTGCAGGCGGCGATGCGGCACGGCCTGAGCCCCAACCTTCAGGGCCGGCCCGTCGAGATCGTGCTCCGGAGTGACGACACGGACGCCGCGTACGCGCGCCTGACGGCCGGAGGTACCCCCTCACTCAGCGCGCCGCACGACTTTCTCGACGGCAGGCTTCGTTCCGCCTGGGTGGCCGATCCGGACGGCAACCCCATTCAGCTCGTGCGGCAGCGCCGGACCCGACGCTCGCGTCCGCGAACGCACAAGCGAGGCAGGCCGGGAGAGCCCGTGCTGCCAAGACCACGGGCAGCCATGACGTGAGCCCATGCGACAGGGCTCGAGAACCGATGCGCCGCCAGCCCGTGCGGGTGGCCAGCGACCGTGGTGAACAGCCGGTCCAGCGCTTCGCAGGTGGTCAGGCTGTGCGCGCGCGGCCCGGCGAGAACTTCTTCGGCGCTTTGGGCGTCGCGAGCGCCCGCGCCACGGGGTCGGCGATCACGTTGGGACCGGTGCGCCGAGCAGCCCAGCGACTTGGGCTGGACAAGCCTGGCCGCACGTACCCCTTTTTGGCGCGGTGCCTTGCTCATACCAGACCGCGCGAGATGCGGGCGAGGGCGCCACAGGATCCGGCATCGCCGTGCAGGGACGTTCCGAGGGTGGATCTCTCGCCGCCACGCCCAGGGCGGCGAGCCGGGGTCAATCCGGGAGCGCGAGCTCGCGATCGAGGACGTCGGTGACAACGCTCGGGCGGTTCCGGGTGAGCTTGCGGACTCGCTCCCTGGTCTCCGGCGCGGTGCCGAGCGCTTCCGCGGCCTTCATCGCCGCCGAGTACGCCAGCCGGACGTCGGCGCCGCTGATCTCGTAACCGAAGCCCTGTGACAGCCACTCGAGCGCGGCACAGCCGGCCTCGACCGCGAACGCGGGGTGCGTGGCCGCGTGGTCGCGCGCGGCCCGAGCGAGGGTCTTGGGATCGCAGGGCGACGCGCGGGCCAGCTCGATGGCGGCGGTGTAGAGGCCGAGCTCCTTGGCGGCCGTGAAC
>DAHVAF010000025.1 GCA_027314765.1 Clostridia bacterium
CGCCATGGGGCGCGCCTACTCCATCCGCGGGGCCGCGGACGAGCCGGCCCAAGGTCTGGGGCACCGCGTCGGCGACCTCGCTCGCCAGGGGGCCGCGGGGCCAGACGCGGTCGGTGGGCAGCCGACCGGCCTCGGCCGCCCAATGGCGCGGCACCCTCAGGCAAGTGGAGACGGCGAGTGCGTGGCCGGCGCCCACGGACACCAGAGGCCCCGCCTGATGCAGTCGCGCGCCCTTCAGCTCACGCCCCCTGCTCGGCCCCCCGGACGAGCCGGCCCAAGGCCTGGGGCACCGCGTCGGCGACCTCGGTCGCCAGGAAGCCGTACGGCCCGATGCGGTCGGTGAGCAGCCGGCCGGCCTCGGCCACCAGATAGGCGCCCAGCTGCGCGGCGCCCTCCGACGAGCAGCCGAGAGCCCAGAGGCCCGCGATCACCGATGCCAGCACCGTGCCGGTGCCGGGGGTCGCCAGGCCGGCGACGCCGCCGCAGTCGACGAGCCGGCCGCCGCCCGTGGCGATCAGGGCGGTGCCGCCCTTCATCACAAAGGTCGACCGCCAGCGCTGGGCCATCTCCAGGGCGGCGGTCGCGCGGTCGGCCCGCACCTGGCCGATGTCCTGCCCCAGCACGCCAGCCGCCTCGCCGGGGTGGGGCGTGAAGATGCGCGGGCCGGGGAACGGCACCGGCGAGGCGCCGTGCAGGACCTTCAGGGCGGCGCCGTCGGCCACGACGGGCCGGACGCATCCCATCAGCAGCTGATCGAGGAAGTCGGTGGCGCCCGGCAGGTCGTCCAGGCCCGGCCCGGCCACGACCACGGCCCGCCACGCGTCGGCGCGGAAGGCCACATCGTCCGCGGCCGTACGGCTGAAGTGGCCGCCGAGCCACCCGAAGGGGAGGACCAGGACCTCCGGAACCGCCACCGCCACGGGGCGGACAAGGTCGGGGTGGGTGAAGACCGTCACGCGGCCCACACCCGTCCGCAGGGCCGCCCGGGCGGCCAGGATCGCGGCGCCGTCCATGCCAGGGGCACCGGCCACCACGACCACGCGACCCACCTCGGCCTTGCTGGCGCTCTCCTCGCGGGGTGGCAGCAGCGTGCGGGCCACGCGGGCCTCAAGGCGCTCCATCACCGATCCCTCCCGATCGCCCGCAGCATCCGCAGCCATGGCTGGCGAAGGCCATGCGGGACGCATTCCGGGCCACACGTGATCCATTAGACGCCCGAGAAGGAAACCCCTGTTCCAAGGTGAAGAGCAGGCACCGGGGGTGGGCGCGGCGAACCGCCTGTACCTGATTCCTGCTGGCATCTGCGATTTGCATGAGTCCGTGATCATGCCCGAGCACTACGAAGACCGGCGGCTGCGGGTCCCGATCTGGAGCTACCTGATCCGGACGGACAGCGCCAATATCCTCATCGATACCGGAATGCCGCCCGCGGCACTGGACGGGCCCCTCTTTTCCAACGATCGCATCATCCCCGTGATGACGCGGGACGACGTCATCACGTCCCGTCTGGCCTCTCTCGGCCTTGAACCTTCGGACATTGATATTCTCGTGAACAGCCACTGCCACTTTGACCATGCTGGCGGCAACTCCCTCTTTCCCGATCACACCATCACCTTGCAACGCGCGGAATATCGGCTGGTGGAGGAAGGGCGCTATCGCGCCCCCTACCTCGGCGACATGAAGAAGGTGCGCCTGCTGGACGGCGACGCTGAGCTGGCGCCGGGCGTCCAGGCCATCTTCACGCCGGGACACGCGCCCGGGCACATGTCGTTCCTCGTCCGCACGAAGCAGCCCATCCTGCTGACCGTGGATGCCTCCTACACGTCCGCCACCTTTGCCCCCGACAGGCTGGGCGCCATGCAGGACAAGGAGGCTGGCGCCAAAAGCGTGATCCGCCTGCAGGAGATCGCCGACGCCGAGGGCGCCAGGATCTTCTTCGGCCACGACCTGAAGCAGGGGGCGGAGTGGCGCAAGGCGCCCGAGTATTACGTTTGAGATGTGGCTGGAGGCCGACGCCGACGCGTCGGCCTCCAGCCTGGCCGATGTCCTGCCGCTCGCCATCACCGACCGGGAGGGCCAGCCAGATCCCGTGGCGGCCGGTGTGGCCGTTCTCCGCCGGACCGGGCGCCAGCCGATGGCCCACCTTGCGCGACGCGACGCCGCCAAAGCCGAGCAGGTGGCGGCGACCGCGCTCGACACCCTGCTGCTGATGGAGGGCGTGCCGGACACGGTAACCCTGGTGCGCGAGTTCTCCGTGCGCCTCCCGCATGCGCGCATCGGCGTCGTCGGGAACCCCTTCGTGGCCGGGGAGATCGACCGGCTGCACGCCAAGGCTGAGGCTGGGGCGGCCTTCTATGTGGCCCAGGCCGGCTGGGACGACCAAGCCTACCAGGACCTGCTGGCGCGCGGGCCCAAGATCACAGCGTTGGCCTCGGTGCTGTGCGTGGGCCCCCGCCTGGCGCGGGCGCTGCTGAACGGCGAGGTGCCCGGCGTGACCCTGCCAGAAAGCCTTGCGCACCGCATCGGAAGCGAAGGTGGGGGCGAGGCGCCGATACGGCGCCTCGCTGCACGAATTCGCGCCTTGGCCACGATGGGATTCGCGGGCGTGCACATCGCGGGGATCAGCCGGCCCGCGACCGCGCGCCGGCTGCTGGAGATCCTCGGAACCCGTGTCGGCGCGGGGCTGACACGCGCCGACCCTGCAGAGCGTGGGAAGGAAGGCGAGTAGGCAGGTGCCAAGCGACCAGGAGATCGCGCAGAGCGTCAAGCCCCAGGACATCCGCGAGGTGGCGGCCAAGATCGGGCTCACCGAGGACGACCTCGACCTGTACGGCCGCACGAAGGCCAAGATCCTGCCCGAGGCGGCGGCGAAGAGAGGCGCGGGGCGCCCCGAGGCCAGGTACGTCGTCGTGACGGCCATCAACCCGACGCCGCTCGGCGAGGGCAAGACCGTCACGTCGATCGGGCTCGGCCAGGCCATGAACCGGATCGGCGAGAAGACCATCACCTGCCTGCGCCAGGCCAGCCTGGGCCCCGCCCTCGGCATCAAGGGCGGCGCGGCCGGCGGCGGGCGGGCGCAGCTGCTGCCCTCTGAAGAGGTCACCATGCACCTCACGGGCGACATGCACGCCGTCACCGCCGCCAACAACCAGTGCGCGGCCATGGCCGACGCCCACGTCTACCACGGCAACGAGCTTGGCATCGACGAGATCCAGCTGCGGCGGGTGCTGGACGTCGACGACCGGCCCCTGCGCATGATCGTGCAGGGCCTGGGCGGCCATGCCAACGGGCCGCTGCGTGAAGGCGGCTTCGACATCACGGCGGCCTCCGAGGTCATGGCGATCCTGGCCCTGGCCCGCGACCTGGAGGACCTGCGGGCGCGGCTCGGCCGCATGGTCGTGGCGTTCACGGGCGACGGCAAGCCGGTGACGGCCGAGGACCTGCGCGCCGCCGGGGTCATGGCCGTGCTGCTGCGCGAGGCCATCAAGCCGAACCTGGTCCAGAACCTGGAGCACGACCCCGTGTTCGTGCACGCCGGCCCCTTCGGCAACATCGCCCACGGCAACAGCTCCGTGGTCGCCGACCGCCTGGCCGTCTCCTTGGCCGACTGGGTGGTGACGGAGGCCGGGTTCGGGGCCGACCTCGGCGCCGAGAAGATGTTCAACATCAAGTGCCGCGTGACGGGCCTGCGCCCGCGGGTCGCCGTCGTGGTGGCGACCATCCGCGCCCTGAAGATGCACGGCGGGGTGGGGCGCGTGCGGGCGGGGCGCCCGCTGCCCAAGGAGCTGACCCAGGAGCACCTGCCGGCCCTGCGCAAGGGCTGCGGCAACCTCGTCAAGCACATCGAGAACGTGCGCCTGCACGGGGTGGCGCCCGTCGTCGCCATCAACCACTTCCCGACGGACACCGCCAAGGAGATCGACCTGGTGCGCGAGATCGCGCTGGAGGCGGGCGCCGCCGCCGTCGCGGTCTCGGACGTGTACGCCGACGGCGGGGCGGGCGGCCGCGCGCTGGCCGAGGCCGTCGTCAGGGCGGCGGACGGGCCCGACAGCTTCCACTTCCTCTACCCGGACGACGCCTCGCCGGAGGAGAAGATCCGCACCATCTGCCAGCAGGTCTACGGCGCCGACGACATCGAGCTGTCGGCGCTGGCCCGGCGGCAGCTGCGCCGCTTCACCGATCTGGGCTGGGGTGGCTTCCCCGTCTGTATGGCGAAGACGCACCTCTCGCTGTCGGCGGACCCGGCCCTGCTCGGGCGGCCGAAGGGCTTCACGGTGCCGGTGCGCGAGGTGCGCGCGTCGGTGGGGGCCGGGTTCCTGTATGCCCTGTGCGGAGACATCGCGACGATGCCAGGGCTGCCCAAGGAGTCCGGGGCCATGTTCTACGACCTGTAGGCGCTAAAAGCGGCGTTGGTGAGCGAGCGCCGCAGCCATGGATGGCGGCAGGTCTGCCGGATGCAGTCCGCTCGCTCGCGACCACGGGCGCTGCGGGCACCTGCCACGGATTGGGCGGGTGCCCGTTTCCGTTTCCGCCTCAGGGGGCGCGACGGCGCGGGGAACGGCCGCCGCCGCCACATCGATCGGCCGCGGCGCGACAGGCCGCCGAAGGACTGTATCCTCCGAAGGCGAAGTTTGCCACTGCCAGCTGAAGACCGTGGAAGTCACCCAAGACCAGGCCCGCCGGCGGCTTGCGGGTGCCCGACGAGGACGGCGGTTCCGCCAGGTGCCCGCCTGCGGGGCAGGTTTCCGGTGATGTGCCACCCGGATGGGACGCCCGCCGCCGCTGGCGCCCTGGCTATCGTGTGTCCTGCGACGCGGCCCTGGCCGTCCGCCCGGCCCCCGGTCCAGCTGGCACCGGCATCCATGACTCCGGTCGACGCCGCGCGAATTGGGGGCTGAGCCCGTGGCTCGGAAGCTGACCGCCCTGCTCCTCGTGTGCCTGCTGTCCACCCTCCTGGTGCCGGTGATGCCCACGGCCCTCGCGGCCGCGGGCTTCCAGGTGGCGCCGGTGCCCACCGCGGTGCAGCAGGGATTGGGCCAGGACCTGGGCCCGGCCAGCGCCAGCCAGCCCCTCACGCTCGTCGTCGGACTG
>DAHVAF010000079.1 GCA_027314765.1 Clostridia bacterium
CGTCTCCCGCGGGCGCCCGGCTCCGCCGCCGCCCGCCCGTTTTGGCACCGGCCGGGACGGTCGCTTCGACCGGTGGCGCGGGAGCCTGGCCGCCCAGCGGTGCAGCGGGCACCCCGTCTCCCGCGGGCGCCCGGCTCCGCCGCCGCCCGCCCGTTTTGGCACCGGCAGGGACGGTCGCTTCGACCGGTGGCGCGGGAGCCTGGCCGCCCAGCGGTGCAGCGGGCACCCCGTCTCCCGCAGACCCAGCCTCCTGAGCCGCGGACCCCACCGAACTGCGCGACGCCCTGCGCCTCGTGGCGCGTTTCGCCGGCACCGGTCCCTCGGCGGAGCCGACGACCGGCTGACCCTCCGGGCTCTCTTCCCGGGCGGCGTCATGGCTCAGGGCCGGGGCGTGGCGGCCGCCCGAGCCACCTTCCGCCTGCCCTGCCTGCGCCGGCGCGCGCGCCCCCGATGACCGCCGGCGGGCCGCGCCGCGTCCACGCCCGCCGGTCGCCGCGCCGTCCACCGCGTCCCCAAGGTCTCGATCCTGGGCCGAACCTGTCCACGGACGCCCGCCGACAGCCTGGCCGCCTGCCTGATCCTCCAGCGTCCCGTCACCACTTTCCACGTAGCTCACGGCCGCGCCGCCCGTCGCCCGGCGCCCCGGCGTGGCCTCGGCTGCAGCCGCAGCGGCTCCGGCGCCCGATGGACCTGCGGCGGCCGTTTGGCCTGCCGCGCCTTGAGCAGGTCCGCAAACGCCTGGCGCAGCCCCTCCGCGTCCTCCGGCGTCACAGGGCAGCGCAGGGCGTGCGCCAGACGACCGTCGAGGGCCCGGTCAAGGCAGTCCCCGTCCGAGTGCACGTACGCCCCGCGGCCGTTGCGCTTGCCCGTGGGATCGCACACCACGGCCCCCTCCGGCGTGCGGACGAAGCGCACAAGCTCACGCTTGCCCTCCACCTCGCCGCAGCCGACGCACGTCCGCTGCGGGACCCGCTTGACGTGCGGCAACGGCTACTCCTCCTCACGCGCCAGGGGCGTGCCCTCATCGCGCGTCCGCCGGGTCCGCCGCACATGGCGGCTTGGCTGCGGCGCGACCTGCTCCTCCAGAGCCTCCAGCGTCTCCTCGTCGATCGGCGCGGTCTCGTCCGGGCCGTCCGCCCCGTCCGCCACGGCCCCACCAGCCGCCGCACCGCTGCGGCCCCGCCGCCCGGACGCGGCCGCCCCGCGCCTCCCGCGTGACCCTCCAGCGCCAGCCGCGCCGTCCCCGGCCGCGACGTCCAGCTGGGCAGCCCCCGCGGCGGCACCAGCCTCCGCGGACCCGTCCGCACCATCGCCGCTCGCTGCGTCGCCGGTACCGCCCTTGGCCCCTGCCCGCCGCGACGAGGCGCGCTTGGCCGCCGCACCGGGCGCGGACCCGTCGCCGCCCTCGGCCGCCCGGCCCGCAGCCTCCGCATCGGTCTCGTCCTGCGCCAGGCCGGCCTTCGCCAGCGCTTCGGCCAGGCTGCCCGCGTGGATGGCCTTCTCCGCATCGTGTGCCTTGGGCGCCGCCTTCTTCTTGGGCTTGGGCGCGGCGTTGCCCGCCGCCGCCGACGCGATCGTGATCCGCCGGCTCGCTACCCGCGACGGCCCGCGCGCCCCGGCCGCGGCCACGGCGCCCGCCTCCGCCGCCTCGCCAGCTGCCGCTTCCAGGACGCCAGCCTCGCCCTCCGAAGCGCCCGCGGCGCCCGCCGCCTCCGCGGCCCCAGACGCCTCCGCCGGGTTCTTCGCACCCCCGGCCAGCTCCGCACCCCCGGCCAGCTCCGCCGCCTCGGCCCGCGCCTCCACCTCAGCTCCAGCCTCAGCCGTCGCCTCGGCCCCCGCCTCGCCGCCGGACCGCAGCCCCTCCACCGTCTCTACCGCCCCGAAGGCCGCTGCCTCGCCCTCGCGCTCGCCCTCGGCCTCCACCTCAGCCGCCTCGCCGGCCTCCGCCGCCTCCGGCCCCGGCACGGCCCACGGCGCCGCGATCGGCGCCCCGCGCCCGCCACCGGCCCCGGCACCGGCAAACCCGCCAGCCCCGGCCCACGGCACCGACGGCGTCGCGACGCCGCCCACCCCGGCCGGCGCCAGCTCGCCGCCCTCCTCCACCACCTGCGACTCGCTGCGGATATCGATGCGCCAGCCCGTCAGCTTGGCGGCCAGCCGCGCGTTCTGCCCCGCCCGCCCGATGGCGAGCGAGAGCTGGTAGTCCGGCACAATGACGCGCGCGACCTTGTCCTCCTCGCGCAGCAGCACCTGGCTGACCTTGCTGGGCGAGAGCGCGTTGCCGACGTACTCCATCGGGTCCGGCGACCATTTGATGATGTCGATCTTCTCGCCGCGCAGCTCGTTGACCACGGCCTGCACGCGCATGCCCTTGTGGCCGACGCAGGCCCCCACCGGGTCGATGTGGTCGTCGCGCGAGAACACGGAGAACTTGCTGCGCGCCCCCGCCTCGCGCGCGATGCCCTTGACCTCGACGAGCCCGTCGTGGATCTCCGGCACCTCCAGCTCGAACAGGCGCTTCAGCAGGCCGGGGTGGGTGCGCGACACCAGCAGCTGCGGCCCCTTGTTGGTCCGCCGCACCTCCACGAGGTAGACCTTCACCCGGTCGCCGGGGTTGTAGTACTCCCCGGGCGGCACCTCGGCCGCCGGCAGCACCGCCTCGGCCTTGCCGAGGTCGATGAACGCCGTGCGCCCCTGCACCCGCTGCACGACGCCGGTGATGATGTCGCCCTCGCGCTGCACGTACTCCTCGAAGATCATGCCGCGCTCCGCCTCGCGGATGCGCTGCACGACCACCTGCTTGGCCGTCTGGGCGGCGATGCGCCCAAAGTCCTTGACCAGCACGGGAAACTCGATGATGTCCCCCGTCTGGTAGGAGGGGTCGAACGCCTGCGCGTCGGCGATGCCGATCTCCTGGTCGGGGTCGACCACCTCGTCGACGATGCGCTTTTGGACATAGATGTCCATCTGGCCGTTGTCACGGTCGATGCGCACCCCGACGTTCTCGGTCGTCCCGTAGTTTCGCCGATACGCGGAGATCAGCGCCGCCTCGACGGCCGACAGCAGCGTCTCGCGGTCGATGCCGCGCTCCTGCTCCAGATCCGCCAGCGCGCCAATCAGGTCCAGGTTCTCCCCGGCCACGTGCGTCCAACCCCCTCGATCCAATTGCAAGCAGTGATCGTGCGTTCGGGGCGCGCAGTGCGCGCCCCCTAAAATTCCGTGTGCAAGCGGGCTTTGGCGATCTGCTCCCGCTTCAGGCGGACGTCCCGCCCGTCTTCCAGGTGCAGCCGCACCTCACCGTCCACCAGCCCGCCAAGCCGGCCGATGAACTCCTTGCTGCCCTCGACCGGCACGTACGTGGTCACGCGCACGGTCCGGCCGGCAAACGTCGCGAAGTCACGGTCACGGCGCAGCGGCCGCAGCAGCCCGGGCGAACTCACCTCGACGTAGTGCCGTCCGGCGATCAGGTCCGCCGCATCCAGCGCCGGCTCCAGGGCCCGGTGGAAGGACGCGATCGCATCCAGCGAGAGCCCGTCCGGCCGGTCCACGATGAAGCGGAGGATGAGCCGCCCGCCTTCGCGCACGTGCTCGACGTCGACGAGGGTCAGGCCGAGATCCCGCGCGAGCGGCTCTGCGATCGCCTCGGCCCGATCGGTCAGCGACCCCGCCAGCCCGCCACGCCCCCCGCTCGCAAAAAAGAGTGGGTCGGAAGAACCCACTCCATCGTGCGCGCACGTTAGAGGGCAGCCCCGCCGGCTGCCGCATCCATCTTAGCAAATGGGCCCCGCTCGCGCAATCGCGGGTCATGCGCCCGCCTGTGCAAGGCTAGGGTAAGCGCGGGTCGTTCCGCGCGCACGCGAGACTTTAACGATGGCGGGGAGTGCAGCCACCCATCGCAGGCGGGCACGGCGGCGGGCTATCGCGGGATGCGTGGGCGGTCGTGGCCATCCACGCCCTCTTCATCGCGGGCGTGGGGCTCTCCACGACCTTTGTCAGCGTCTTCCTCTTCCGCCACGGCGGCGGCCTCGCCATCGTGGCGCGCTACCACGTGGCCCTCTTCCTCGCGTTTCTGGTGGGCGCAGTGGGCGCCGGCTACGTGGCCGCGCGCAGCGACCGCATCGTCGCCCTGCGCTGGGGGGTCGGCCTGCATGCCCTGTTCTTTCTGGGCGTGCTCGCCCTCGGCAGCCGCGCGCCGGCCTACATCTGGCCGCTTGGCGCGCTCCTCGGCCTCGGCATGGGCTTTTACTACCTCGGCTGCAGCGTGCTGATGCTGGACGCCACCGAGCCGGCGGCCGCCCACCGCCTGGTCGCCGCCATCGACCAGGCCCGCCTGGCGGCGCTGACGATCGCCCCCTTTCTGGCCGGCTGGGCGGTGGACCGCCTCCCGTCAGGCCACGGCTACCGCGCGATCTTTGCCGCCTCGGTGCTCCTCTTCATCGTCGCCGTCGCATACAGCGGCAAGGTGCGGCGCTCCGGCGCCGGTCCCGTGCGCCTGCCGCTGCGCCAGGCGCTCGTCGGCAGCGACGAGCCGCGATGGCGCAGCTATCTCCTCGCCCAGGGCTGGCGCGGCGTGCGCGATGGCGTCTTCCTCTTCCTCGCCGGGGTCCTGGTGTTCGAGCGTGCCCGCAGCGAGTGGCACCTCGGACTGTTCGCCCTGGGCACCGGCGCCCTGACCTGGCTGGCCACGGCCTGGGTGGCGCGGCGGGCCGAGCCGGCGCGCCACCGCGGGCTGCTGACCATCGGCGTCGTCGGATCCGTGCTCGCCGCGGGCGCCCTGGCCATCATCCCCGGCTGGGGCGGCATCGTCGTCTTCGGGGTGCTCGAGTCCGCCTCGCTGCCGCTGGTGGCGGTGCCCTTCTCGGCCGTCAGCTACGTGATCGCGGGCAAGGACCGGCGCGGCGGCCTCGGCCACATGATCGCGCGCGAGCTCCCGCTGAACCTGGGCCGGCTGGCCGGTGTCGCGGTGCTGCTGGCCGCCCTGCAATGGATCCGCCACCCCGCCGCGGTTCCCGCCGTCCTGGCCGGCCTCGGCCTGGCGAACCTGGCGGCGCTCTGGGTCCTGCGTCGCGGCGTGGTATGACGGAATGGGTCGCACGGGTTCCTCCCGTGCGATTACGGGGTCAGCGGAGGGAGCGATCGCTTCTGCGCCTGCGCCAGATCGTGATCTATGCGGCGGACATGCTGGCGTCGCTGGACTTTTACCGCGACCACCTCGGCCTGACGCCCGTCTCCGAGTCGGCGTTCTGGGCCGAGTACGAGGCCGGCGACTGCCGCATCGCCCTCCACCCCGCCCCGCTGCGGACGCCATCGGCCGGCCGCGTGTTTCTCGAGCTCGCCTGTGACGACCTGGACGCCACGGTGGCGGCCCTGCGTGACAAGGGCAACCGCGTCGAGGGTCCCGCGCTCGCGGAGGGCATGGACTACCCGACGGCGGTGGTGCTGGACCCGAACGGCGTGCGGATCGTGCTACGGACCGACATGTATCATGGGGACAGCACATGACGTAGGTGGCGAGCCACATGAAATCGACCCTGAGCGAGCGTGGACAGACGGTGGTGCCCGCGGAGTTGCGCCGTCGCTACGACATGGGGCCCGGCACGGAGCTGGAGTGGGTCGATACCGGTCACGGGCTCCTGGTGGTCCCGATCCCGGCAGATCCGCTTCAGGCGCTCTTCGGGCGCGGACGCGGCGAGGGGCTCTTGGACAAGCTCTTCGTCGAGCGGCGTCGCGATCGAGCCCGGGAGCCCAGGTGAGCGCGGTGCGGCCCGAGCAAGCGGTCTTCGTGCTCGACACCTCCGCCGTACTCGCGCTGCTCGAAGCCGAGGACGGAGCGGAAGGCGTCCGCGAGATCATCGAGCGCGGAGGGGCGCTCCTGCCGTGGATTGCCGCCCTTGAGCTGCACTACATCACGACTCGCGAGGTTTCGCCGGAGGAGGCGGACGCACGCCTGATCCTGCTGCACAGCGCTGGGGTCACCATGCGCGCCCTGGACGGCGACCATCTGTTGCGACGGGCGTCAGCACGCAAGGCCACCTTTCCTCGGTCCTTGGCCGATGCCCTGATCGCCGCTGTCGCGGTCGCGGAGGACGCCACGCTTGTGCACAAGGATCCGGAGTACGAAGCGCTGGCCGGACGCGTCCGCATGCTGGCGCTCCCGTTGAAGGCCCGGGGCTGAGAAGGGGAACCGTCCGGGATCACGTAACCCCTCGCCTGGATGGAGGTGGCTCCCTTCGCTCGCCGGCCCCTGCAGCTGGCTCGCCGCCGCGTCGACCTCGTCTTCATCGCGTTCTTTCTCATCAACGTCTGCTTTGTCACGTACGTCGTCGACATCGAACAGCTGGTGATCGCCAACCCCTATCACTTCGTGTACCCGTTCTGGCCGCCGCCGGCCATGGTCAACATGGTCCACTGGTGGGGCCGCACCTTCGACCCGCTGCTGATGGCGCGGCCGGTGTGGTGGAAGATGACGATCTGGATGGACGCGCTCGGCTTCGGGCCCTTCTACGCCGTGGCCATCTACGCGTTCATCCGTGGCCGCGAGTGGATCCGCCTGCCCACGATCATCTGGGCCTCCGTGATGATGACCAACGTCGCCATCATCATGTCCGCGGAGATGGGCGGGCCGCACGCCACGCCGCACCCCGCCATCGTGTGGGCGGCCAACCTCCCGTGGCTGCTGGTCCCGATCGCAGCCATCATCCGCATGGCCCGGGCGGAGCACCCCTTCAGCGTGGCGGCCGACGTGGCGGCCCTGCGCAGGGTCGGCACCGCCGAGGAGCCGGAGGCGGCGCCGCTGCCCGCCGTCCAGCCCGCGCCGGCCGCGGATCCTGCTCACTGATGTTCAGGGACCGGTATGGCCCGTGGGCGCTCGTGGCCGGGGCCTCCGAGGGCCTTGGCGCCGAGTTCGCGCGCCACATTGCCGCCCGCGGCCTCGATCTGGTGCTGGTCGCCCGCCGCGGTGACCGCCTGGAGGCCGTCGCGTCCGCACTTCGTGCCCGGCACGGCGTGCAGGCGCGGACGGCCGTCGTGGACATGGGCGCGGCGGATGCCCCGGAGCAGCTGCGGGCCGCAGCCGAGGGCCTGGAGATCGGTCTGGCCGTCGCCAACGCCGCCTTCGCCCCGGTCGGGCCCTTCCTGGAGCGGCCGCTGAGCGATGCCCTGCGCGCCGTCGACGTCAACTGCCGCGGCCCCCTGGCGATCGCCCACGTGCTGGGCGCGCCGATGGCCGCCCGCGGCCGGGGCGGCCTGATTCTGATGAGCTCGCTGGCCGGGCAGCAGGGCTCGCCCGGCATTACGGCCTGCGCCGCCACGGGCCTGCACCCGACCGCGCTCGTGCGCGCTCCCCGGCCGGAAGTTGGCCTCCAGCACCACACCGCGGCGACAGCGCCGCCAGGGCCCAGATCGGCCTCGCCGCTTGCTCCATCCGGGCGCGGCTCAACCCAGCTTCGCTTCGCTCGCGTCATC
>DAHVAF010000037.1 GCA_027314765.1 Clostridia bacterium
CGGTGCCACCCGCGCCAGCACTGCCGCCCGACCCGCCGCTGGCACCGGTGCCGCCGGAGCCAGCTGTACCGCCGGCACCGCCAGCGCCACCGGCGCCGCCATCACCGCCGGCACCACTGCCGCCATTGCCTCCGGCGCCGCCCGTGCCGCCGTTGCCCATGAAGCTACCACCGCCACCGGGCCCGCCCGCGCCTCCGGCGCCACCGGCCCCGCCAGTGCCACCGTTGCCAAAGAGGAGGCCACCGCCGCCGCCACTACCGCCATTGCCGCCGCTGGCGAGACAGAGTGGGGCGGCGGCCAGCAGCGCCGCAAGTACCAGCACCCCAAGCCAGGGGAGCGTGAGGCGCCGCCGTCGAGCCATCTGGCGCATTTCGATCGCTGCCTCTCTCTCCGAGCTACCGTGTTCGCGTTTCGCGGAGGCCCCTCCTTCGCGCTCAGCAACCGCTGTGCAGCGCCACGCAGCAGCGGAGGCCTACCCCCCGCCCGCCGCCTGGTCGACCACCAGCACCGCGCCCTCGCCACCCGGCGACAGGGCATCGAAGATGGGGAACGTGCCGGCCTGCGTCAGCGTGCGCAGCAGCGTCACGCTCTGGCCGGGGTTGAGCGTGATGTCGATGTTGAGGGCCGTGATGATCAGGCGGTGCTGCCCGGCGCCCGCCGTGATGGAGAGCTGAAGCGGCTCGCCCACGTGGCCGCGGATCACCGCCGGCGCGATGGGCTGGCCGGCGGCAAGGGTGAGGGCGCACATCTCCTCGGCGCCCACCGTCTGGCAGGTGCCGGCGGCCGGCGCGGTGCTGCCGCTGGCGCTGGCGGTCCCGGTCCCACTGGCGGTGGCGGTTGCGGTCGCCGTGGCGCTGGCCGTCGCGGACGGGGACGCGGTGCCGCTCGCCGTCGCCGTGGCGCTCGGTGTGGCTGTCTCCGTCGCGGTCGCCGTGGCGCTGCCCGTGGCCGTGGCGCTGCCCGTGGCCGTCGCGCTGCCCGTGCCCGTCGCCGTGACCGTGGCGCCGCTGCAGGTGCGCTGCGGCGGAGCCAGCGCCATGTCGGCCGGGACCAGGCGGCTGGCGGGCAGGGCGAGGTGCCCGGCCAGGCTGGCCACGTCAGCCGCGGTCACCGGCGGCCGGTTGAGAAAGACCTGGGTGCTGGGCGGGGCGCCGCACGTGGCGTCCCAGAGCAACGCGGGGTCCGCGGAGTCGACCTGGCGCTGCACCCACACGCTGCTGGTGGTGGTGGGCTGGGTGCCCTGGACGAAGATCTCGTTGCGCACCCAGGCGAGCGGGGTCAGCGGGCCCGGCAGCTCGCCAGACTTTGCGTCGATCGGCGCCGTCACGATGCCTTCCGGACGGGCGAAGTCCGTCGGTGTGCGGCCCTTGAGGGCCGCCCCCATCATGGCCTGGAAGATGGCGGCACCGTACGTGGCGCCCCACTGGCCGCTCATCACCCGCGGCGAGTCGTATCCGCCCCAGATGGCAGCCGTAAGGGCCGGGGTGTAGCCGACGAACCACCCGGAGGTGTCACCTGGGGTCATCCCCGGCTGGCCCGCCGTCGGCCAGCCCCGGACGGCGGCGCCGGGCGCCGTGCCGACGTTCTGGATCCACCCCCCGTTCGGCTGGGGCTCGACCACGCTCTCGAGCATGCTGGTCATCACGTACGCGACCTGGGGCGACAGCACGGGGGTGCGCGAGGGCGCGGCCTGGTAGAGCACGTCGCCGGCGGCGTCCGTGACCCGGAGCACGACCAGCGGATTGACTCGGTAGCCGCCGTTCGCGATCGTGGCGTACGCGCGCGCCATCTCGAGGGGCGTGCAGCAGTCCGCCGTGTTGCCCAGGGCCAGCGGCAGGCTCTCGTCGTGGCTGCTCAGGCCCGTGAGGCCGAGGCTGCGGGCCACCTGGTAGCCGTTGGCCACGCCGATCGTCGCCAGGACGCGCACCGCGACCTCGTTCACCGACCGCCGGAGCGCCTCGCGCAGGGTGGTGAGGCCGGCCCAGCTGTCATCGTTGTTCGTGGGGATCCAGAGCCTGCCCGCGACGGGCCACGCCATCGGCGCGTCGTCGATCACGGTCGCGGCCGTCATGCCTCCCAGCAGAGCCGGCGCGTACACGGCCAGCGGCATGATCGCGCTCCCGGGCGGAGACGTGGCCGCGATGGCACGGTTGGGCCCGCTCGACCCGCGGCCGCCCACGATCGCCTCCACGTCGCCGTTGCTCTGGTCCAGGACCACCGCCGCGGCCTCCAGGTGGGGGGTCTGGCTGAGGGGGTAGGCCTTATCCAGCACGGCGTGCATGGCATTCGCCGCGTCCCGCTGGACGCTCGGGCTCAGGGCGGTATAGATGCGGAGGCCGCCGGTGTAGATCTGCTGATCCGAGAAGTGCTTTTGCAGCTCGGCCAGCACGGCGCCGACGTAGGCGGCGTATGGGTAGGTCGCCACCGGCTGCTGCGGCTGCAGGCGCATCTGCTGAAGGGTCTCGGCCCGGGCGGCCCGCGCCTGCGCGGGGGTGATGTACCCCTGCTGGCGCATCAGGTCGAGGACCGCGTCCCGCCCCTGAAGCGCGGCCTTGGGGTGGCCATAGGGGTCAGCGGCCACGGGCGCTCTGGCCAGGCTGGCAAGGAGCGCGCCCTGGGCAAGGGTCAGCTGGCGGGGCGCAACCCCGAAGTAGGCCTCGGCCGCCGCGCCGAGCCCGTGGGTGCCCTGGCCGAGCTCCACCTGGTTGAGGTACATCGTGAGCAGCTCATCGCGCGTATAGCGGCGCGTCAGCTCGAGAGCCAGGATGTCCGCCTGCAGCTGCCCCCGCGCGGTGCCGGCGGCGGCGATGGGGAGCCGCCCGACGGCGATCCGCTGGGCGATCGTGGGGGATCCCGCGGCTGGCGCGTGCAGGGTTAGACCGGCCCACAGGGCGCCGAAAATCGCGCCGGCGTCGACGCCGTACGGGTTGCGGTAGAACTGGGGATCCACGCTGGCGACGAAGGCGTGCTGCACAGCCAGGGGAACGTCGGTCAGGGAGGCCACGGGGGCGCGATTCGCGGCGCCCGGCACCGGCTCGATCAGGGTACCGGCCCGGTCGAAGATGTACGAGGTCTGGGCCGGGCCTTCGGCCGTGGCGGCGGTTGGCGGCAGGCCGCGCAGGGCGGAGACCACGTAGGCCCCGCTGAGCCCGGCGGCGAGGACCACCACGATGGCGGCCGGCAGCACCAGCAGGCGGACCCAGCGCACCCGCCGCCGGCCGCTCGCGGGCGGGCGCGACGGGCCAGGGACCCCGGCCGCCCCCTCCGCGCGACTCGCCACGCCGCGACCCCCTCGACCCGCCCTTCGCCATCCCTGGCGAATCAGCACGCACGGCTATACGGGGTTCGACGCCGATCCCCGCGGAACGGTTCCATGTCCCAAAGTCGCGCAATTATAACATGGCTGGGTCTGGGGCCCTGTGAGGGGGGCCCGCTCAGCCGATGGCGGCGCCGCCGTCGATGAGGATGCTGGCGCCGGTCATCAGCCGGGCCTGCTCGGAGCACAGGAAGACGACCGCGCCCGCCACGTCCTCCGGACATCCGATCTGGCCGAGAGGGATGCGGGCCAGCCGCCCCGCGCGGAAATCCGGGCGGGCGAGGTCCGCGCGGTTGAGGTCGGTCTCGATGAGGCCGGGGCAGACCTCGTTGACCCGGATGCGGCGCGGGGCCAGCTCCCACGCGAGCTGGCGGGTCAGCATGCTCACGGCGGCCTTGCTGACGGCGTAGGCGCCGGCGCCGGGCGAAGGCCGCAGAGCGCTGGCCGACGACACGTTGACGATGCAGCCGCCCTCGCCCATGACCGCGGCAGCGGCCTTGGCGACGTGGAAATAGCCGCCGACGTTGACCGCCAGCGTCCGCTGCCAGTCATCCGCGCCCGTCTCCAGGAGGGGCCGGCGGATCAGGATCCCGGCGTTGTTCACCAGGATGTCGAGCCCGCCGAGGGCCGCCACGGCGCCCTCGACCAGCGCGCCGGCGCCCCCGGGGTCCGCGGTGTCCCCCTGGATGGCGACCTCGCCGGCGGTGCGGGCGGCCTCGGCGTCGACCCGGAAGCCGACGGCCACCCGAACGCCGGCCTCCCGCAGGGCAAGGGCGATGGCGCGGCCGATGCCCCGCCCGCCACCTGTGACCAGGGCTCGCCTGCCGCCCAATTGAGCCACCTCCGCGGCCTATGCTACACTCCGCCCATGAGACTCGCCGACGAGCAGTTGGCCGCCCTGAAGCGCGGCACCGCAGCCATCACCACGATGGAGGACCTCGCCAGGAAGCTCGCGCTGGGGCGGCCGCTGCGCGTCAAGCTGGGCCTGGATCCGTCGGCCCCCGACATCCACCTCGGGCACACCGTCGTCCTCCGCAAGCTCCGCCAGTTCCAGGACCTCGGCCACGAGGTGGTCGCCCTGATCGGCGACTTCACGGGCCGGATCGGGGACCCCTCCGGGAAGTCGGAGACTCGGCGCCAGCTGACGGAGGAAGAGGTGGAGGCCAACGCCGCCACCTATCGCCAGCAGATCTTCAAGATCCTCGACCCCGAGCGGACGAAGATCGACTTCAACTCGCGGTGGCTGGCGCCCCTGAACTTCGCGGAGGTCTGCGAGCTCGCCTCCAAGGTGACCCTGGCGCGGATGCTGGAGCGCGACGACTTCGCCACGCGCTTCCGCGAGAACCGTCCGGTCCACCTGCACGAGTTCTTCTACGCCCTCATGCAGGGCTACGACTCCGTGGCCCTGCGGGCCGACGTCGAGCTGGGCGGCACCGACCAGACCTTCAACCTGATGATGGCGCGCGAGATCCAGCGCGACTACGGCCAGGAGCCGGAGGTCGCCGTCATCACGCCGTTATTGGAAGGCACCGACGGCGTGCAGAAGATGAGCAAGTCGCTCGGCAACTACATCGGGATCGACGAGCCGCCGGCGACGATGTTCGGCAAGGTCATGTCCATCCCGGACAGCATGATCGGACGCTACTTCGAGGTCTTGACGACGGTGCCGCTGCCGCGCGTGGAGGAGCTGCTCGCCGGCAACCCCAGGGACGCGAAGGCAGCTCTGGCCCAGACGATCGTCACCGACTACCATGGCGACGCGGCGGCGCAGGCCGCCGCGGACGAATTCGCGCGGGTGTTCTCCCGCCGGGAGCTGCCGACGGACATGCCGGAGGTGCTGCTGACCAAATCTGGCCTCAGCTCCGTCGACCTGGTCCTGGCGTGCGGGATGGCGGCCAGCCGGGGCGAGGCGCGGCGGCTCATCCAGCAGGGCGGCGTCAGCCTCGACGGGGAGCGCCTCACCGACCCGATCGGGGACGTCGCGCTGCGGGACGGGGCCGTCCTGCAGGTGGGGCCGCGGCGGTTCGCGCGGCTGCGCGTCGCGCGCGGCTGACGGCGGGCCGCGCTTACTGCGGCTCCTCCGCGACCGCAACCGCCTCCTCATCCTCGCGCACGAAGACAAGCAGCAGGCTGTCGCCTGCCTGGATGGCGGCCTCGGCCGGGGGCATGGGCAGAAAGCGCCCGCCGCGGTGGATGGCCAGCAGGGTCACCGCCTCGCCGAGGTGGGCGCGGATGTCGCGCACGGGAACCCCGACCAGGCTGTCGGACGGCGTGACGGCGTGCTCGCGGATCTCGAAGCCGGCCTCGTCGATCACCGTATCCAGGAACTCCGAATACAGCGGGCGCAGCAGCAGGCGGGCCAGGCGCTTGCCGCCGATGGCCGTGGGCATGACCACGCGCTGCACGCCCAGGGCGCGGAGGTGGCGCTCGGCGCGGGTCGTCTCGGCTCGGGCCACGACGTGCACGTCGGGGGCGATGTCGCGGATGGCCAGCAGGGCGTACAGGTTCTGGGCGTCGTCGGGCAGGGCCAGCACCACCCCGCCGGCCCGCGGCAGGCCGGCCTCGTCGAGGGCGCCCTCCTCCAGCGCGTCGCGCACCAGCACCAGCAGGCCGGCGTCCACAAGGCGGCGGGCCTGCTCCGGGTTCTTCTCGAGCACCACCACGTCGCGGTCGCGCCGGTGCAACTCCTCGGCCACGTTGTGGCCCACGCGGCCCCCGCCCACCACAATCGTGTGGCCGTGCAGCATACGGATGCGCTCGATCACCGTGGGTCCCCCCCAGCGGCTGCGGATGTCAATGGAGACCAGGGCGCCCGTGACGACGGCGATGCTGAGGCCCCAGGCGGCGTAGCCGAGCACGCTCAGCGCCGCCAGCAGCCCGTACTGCGCCGTGGTGTGCGGCTGGACGCGCGAATCGCCCAGCGTGGAGATGGTGACCAGCGTCTGGTAGAGGCCGAGGGCGGCGGAGCTGCCGAAGAGGACGTGGAAGCCGATGGTGCCGGCGATCACCAGCGCCACCAGGGCCAGCAGGGCCGGCAGCAGCTTGCCGACCCAGGTCGCGGGCGGCCGAACCGAGATCGCCGCCACCTCCTTGCACGATCCCTGTCCGACCTGTCGCGCGCCCAGCGGACGGCCCGCGGCACGAGCCGCCCCAGCGAGACACCATGCGACCCCGCGATCGAGCCGGCGGTCGGGCCGCCCCAGCAAGCCGCCACGCGACCGGGCGATCGAGCCGGCGGTCGGGCCGCCCCAGCGAGACACCATGCGACCGGGCGAACGAGCCGGCGGTCGGGCCGCCCCAGCGAGACACCATG
>DAHVAF010000039.1 GCA_027314765.1 Clostridia bacterium
ACAACGGCGCCTCCGTCAACCACGGCGCCTCCGTCAACCACGGCGCCTCCCTCAACCACGGCGCCTCCCTCAACCACGGCGCCTCCGTCAACCACGGCGCCTCCCTCAACCACGGCGCCTCCCTCAACCACGGCGCCTCCCTCAACCCCGGCGCCTCCCTCAACCACGGCGCCTCCCGCAACCACGGCGCCTCCCGCAACCACGACGCCCCCGTCTCCGGCCAGACGATCAGCTTCGGCAGCAGCCCGGGCGGCGAGACCTTCAGCCCGGCCACCTGAACGACCGTGCACGACCGCGAGCAACGGCTCCTGTTCTGTGACGTTCCAGGTCACCGGCGCCCCGTCGAGCACCACGACCTCGCACACCACGGCCAGTGGCGACGGGACGGGACCTCCGCCGCCACCCAGGTGTCGTACGTGGCGTCGTGGCCCGCCACGCAGGCAGGCCCGGCCTTCGCGGCGAAACGGGCCGAGACAGGGAGGTCTCGCCCCGATGGCCACTCCCCCCACCCGCCGCGAAATCGTCACCGACGTCGTGCACGGCGACCGCATCGAGGACCCCTACCGCTGGCTCGAGGACAGCGACAGCCCCGAGGTGGCGGCCTGGACCGCCGCCCAGAACGCCGCCACGCGCGCCGCCCTCGACCCGCTGCCCGAGCGGGCCGCCATCGCCGCGCGCCTGCGCGAGCTGTGTGATTGCGGCTCCGTCGGCTCGCCGAAGTCCGTCGCCGGCCACCTCTTCCACCAGCGCCGCGCGCCCGGCCAGGACCAGCCCGTCCTTTACATGGACGGCCGGCCCATCCTGGATCCCAACACGGCCAGCGCCGCCGCCACGGTGTCGCTCGACTGGTGGTTCCCGAGCCGCGACGCCCGCCTGCTGGCGTTCGGCTACTCCGACCATGGCGATGAGTGGAGCACGCTGCACGTGCTCGACACGGCCACGGGCCAGCCCCTGGTGGAGGCCATCCCCCGCACCCGCTACGCGAGCGTCGTGTGGGATGCGGACAACAGCGGCTTTCACTACACCCGCTACCCCAGTCCCGGCGAGGTGCCGCCCGGCGAGGAGTTCTACGGCCGCAAGGTCTACCACCACACACTCGGCACGCCGCACACCCTCGACACCCTGGTGTTCGGCGAGGGCCTGCCTCTGCACGACATGGTCGCCGTACACGGCTCCGACGACGCCCGCCACCTGATCTACACCGTGAACCACGGCTGGTCGCGCAACGACGTCTACCTGGACGGCAGCCCGCTGTTCGTCGGCCGCGACGCCCTCTACGACGTGCAGATGGTCGGCGACCGGCAGTACATCATGACGAACGACGGCGCCCCCCGCTGGAAGATCGCCGGCGTGCTGCCCGAGGGCGAGGATGTGCTGCAGGACTTCGCCATCGCCGGCGATTACCTGATCGCGAGCTACCTGCGCGACGCCGCCGCCCGCCTGACCGTGCACCGCCGCGACGACGGCGCCCTGCTGCACGAGGTCGCCCTGCCCGACGAGCTGGGCACCGTCGGCATGGTGACGGCCGACCCCGCCCGCCCCGAGGCGTACTTCACCTACTCGTCCTTCGCGCTGCCCCCGATGCTGCTGCGCCTGGACCCGGCCACGGGCGCCACGGAAACGGTGGTGGCCATCGCCGCGCCCACCCGCCCGATCGCCGTCGTCCGCGAGTTCTATGAAAGCAGGGACGGGACGCGGATCCCGATGTTCATTGTGCGGCCCGCCGCTTGCGCGTCGGGCCCTCATCCGACCGTCCTGACGGGATACGGTGGCTTCAATATCGCCCGCACCCCGTCGTGGGACCCGGCCGTCCACGCCTGGGAGGGCACCTTCGCCCTCGCGTGCCTGCGCGGCGGCTCCGAGTACGGGGAGACCTGGCACCGCGCCGGGATGCGGGAGAACAAGCAGAACGTGTTCGACGACTTCATCGCCGCCGGCGAGCACCTCTGCCGCGCCGGGTACACGACGCCCCGCCTCCTCGGCATCGAGGGCCGCAGCAACGGCGGCCTCTTGGTCGGCGCCGCCCTGACCCAGCGGCCCGACCTCTTCGGGGCGGTGGTCTGCGGCGTGCCGCTCCTGGACATGCTGCGCTTCGACCGCTTCCTGATCGCCGCCCTCTGGAACGCGGAGTACGGCGCCCCGGGCGATCCGGCCGCCTACCGCTGGATCTCCGCCTACTCGCCCTACCAGCACGTCCGCGACGGGGCAGACTACCCCCCCGTCCTCTTCTTCACCGCCGCCTCCGACACTCGCGTGCACCCGATGCACGCGCGCAAGATGGCGGCCCGCCTGCAGGCGGCCAACGCCTCCGGCCGGCCGGTCCTGCTGCGGGTGGAGTTCGAGGCCGGCCACGGGGTCGGCAAGCCGGTGCACAAGATCGTCGACGAGCAGGCGGACGTATGGGGATTCCTGGCATGGCAGCTTCGCGCCGACGCCAGGGATGGCGGAGCCCGTGCCTAACGTCATCGGCTGTGACATCGGGGGCACCTTCACCGATTTCGTGCGAGTCGCGCCATCGGGGCGAATCGAGATCGGCAAGCGCCTGACCACAGCCGCCGACCCGGCTCGGGCCGTGGAGGATGGCGTAGCCGCCCTTGGCGGCTCAGTCGACGAGCTGGTGCATGGCACGACCCTGATCACCAACGCCCTCATCACGCGGTCCGGTGCCAGGACGGCCCTGCTGACCACGGCCGGCTTTGCGGACACGCTCGCCATCGGCCGCGAGCAGCGCTACGACATCTACGACCTCTTCATCCGGTTCCCCGAGCCGCTGGTGCCCGCCGAGCTGCGGATCGAGGTGGAGGAGCGAGTGGATCGAGATGGCAACGTGCTCCGGCCGCTCGATCCCGCTCAGGTCGAAGCCACCCTCACCGGTCTCGATGTCGAGGCCGTGGCGATCTGCTTCCTCCACGCCTATCGAAACCCCGAGCACGAGCGGCTGGCGGCGGACGTCGCCCGCCGCCTTGGCTTCCGGGTCTGCTGCAGCCATGAGGTCCTGCCCGAAATTCGCGAGTTTGACCGCACCAGCACCACCGTTGCCAACGCCTATGTGCTGCCCATGGCGGACAGCTACATCGGCCGCATGGAGGGGGCTCGCCTGGCGGACCGCCTCTTCCTGATGACCAGCTCCGGCGGACTGGCAACGCCCGCGACGGCGCGGGCATTGCCAGTCCGCCTGTTGGAGTCCGGTCCGGCGGCCGGGGCGCTGGCAGCGGCCGCCGTCGCGCGGGAGTTGGGGCTGCCTTCGGTGCTCGCCTTCGACATGGGCGGCACGACCGCGAAGGCCTGCCTCATCGAGGACGGCGCGCCGGCCATCGCGTCGGGGATGGAGGTCGCCCGGGTCCACCGCTTCAATGCGGGCAGCGGGCTGCCGGTGGGCGGTCCCACGGTGGACATTATCGAGATCGGCGCCGGTGGCGGCAGCATCGCGCGGTTCGATGCGCTGGGCCTGCTCCGCGTGGGGCCCGAGTCCGCGGGCGCGGCTCCCGGCCCCGCCTGCTACGGCCGGGGCGGGGTCGAGCCAACGGTCACGGACGCCGACCTCCTGCTGGGGCACCTTGACCCGGCTTACTTCCTTGGCGGCGAGATGCCGCTGGACCTGGCGGCAGCCGAGGCGGCCGTCGGCCGGCTCGGCTGCCGCCCCGCTGATATCGTGCGTGTCGTCCGTGAGCAGATGGCGGCAGCGGCCCGCACCCACGCCGTCGAGCGCGGCAAGGACCTCCGCCGCTGCACGCTGGTGGCCTTCGGGGGCGCCGGGCCGGTCCACGCCGTGGCGGTGGCCCGGATCCTGGGCATCCCTGAGGTCATCATCCCGCCGCTGCCCGGGGTGGCCTCCGCCTTCGGACTGCTGGCCGCGCCAGCGGCCTTTGAGTACGCCCACTCGCTGCCTGTCATGCTGGATGCGTGCGACTGGGCCGCCGTGGGCGGCCTGTTGGAGGAGATGGAGGCGCGCGGCAGGGCGCAGGTCGGCGCCGCGGACGGCGTGACCGTCGCTCGCCGCGCCGACCTGCGCCTCCTCGGCCAGGTGCACGAGCTGGAGGTGGATGTGCCGCCGGGGCACGCGGGGCCCGCCATGGGCGACCTGATGCGCAAGACGTACGCGGCCGCGTATGTCCACCGCTTCGGCATGATGCCGGAGGGTAACCCGATCCAGGTGCTGAACTGGCGGGTCCGCGTGGAGGGGCCGAAGCCGCAGATGCCTGCACCCACTCTGGGACGCGGCGCGGGCCGGCAGAAGGGTGCGCGTGTCGTCAACGGCTGGGGTGAGACACCGGTCTTTGAACGCGCCGAGCTGGGAGCGGGCTGGGCCTTTGCGGGCCCGGTCATTATTGAGGAGCGTGAGTCCACGACACTGGTGGGTCCGGGAGACGAGGTGGCCGTGCTACCGCACGGCCACCTTCACATCGAGATGCGCGGATGACCGACGTCGACCTGCGCGTCATGTGGGACCGGCTCGTGCACATCACCGAGGAGTGCTGGCTGACCATCTGGCGCACGGCCTTCTCGACCATCATCGGCGAGGCGCAGGACTTCGGCTGCGAGCTGCTCGACCCGGGCGGCGGGTCGCTCGCCCACTCCCCCCGCTCCATGCCCGTGTTCAACCTGAGCCTGCCGCGGGCCGTGGCGGCCCTGGTGGCGCGCTTCCCGCGCGAGAGCCTGCGCGAGGGCGACGTGCTGGTGACCAACGACCCCTGGGTCTGCGCCGGCCACCTGTTCGACATCGCCGCCGTGACGCCGGTCTTCCGCCGCGGGCGGTTGGTCGGGCTCGTGGGCAGCATCGCGCACTGCTCGGACATCGGCGGCAGCAAGGACCCCGCCGTCGTGCGCGAGGTGTTCGAGGAAGGCCTGCAGATCCCGCCGATGCGCCTTTACCGGGCGGGCGAGCCGAACCGCGACCTGCTGGACCTGATCGCGGCCAACGTGCGCCGGCCGGAGACGGTGATCGGCGACATCCAGGCGCAGGTGGCGGCCAACGTCGTGGGGGCCCGCCGGCTGCTGGAGTTCATGGACGAATACGGGCTGGACGACCTCGGCCCGCTGGCGGCGGAGATCCAGTCCCGCTCCGAGGCGGCCATGCGGTCGGCCATCGCCGCCGTGCCGGACGGCACGTATACCGGCGAGGCCTGGTGCGACGGCGTGGAGGTGCCGCTGCGCCTGCCCGTCGCGGTGCGCGTGGCTGGGGATGCCCTGTCCGTGGACTTCGCGGGCGCGCCGCCCCAGGAGCCGCGCGGCGGCGAGAACTGCACCTACTCGTACACGGCGGCGCACGCGGCCTACGCCCTGAAGTGCGTGCTGGCGCCCGAGCTGCCGGCCAACCACGGCGCCTACCGGCCCATCGCCGTGACGGCGCCGCCTGGCAGCGTGCTGGCGTGCGCGCGGCCGGCCTCCGTCGGCGTGCGCACGCGGGTGGGGTGGTATCTGGCGACGGCGATCTTCCGCGCGCTGGCGGGGGCGCTTCCCGACCGCGTCAAGGCGCATACGGCCTCGCCGCTCTCGATCACGGCTTATGGCGAGGGCTTCATCGACCACATGCTGCTCGGCGGCGGCAACGGCGCATGGCGGGGCGGCGACGGCCAGAGCGCCCTGCTGTTCCCCACCAGCGCGGCCAACGTGGCCGTGGAGATGTTCGAGGCGCGGACCCCCGTCCTGGTGGAGCGGAAGCGGCTGCTGCCGGGCTCGGGCGGCGCCGGGCGCTGGCGCGGCGGCCTCGGCCAGGAGGTCGCCCTGCGCAAGCTCCACGACGACGGCCTGCCCGTGCTCATCGCGGCCCATGTGGAGGGCGCGCGGGTCGACGCCGCGGGTCTTTTCGGCGGCGCCGCGGGGGGACGCGCGGGCGGCTGGGTGGAGCGTGACGCGCGGCGGGACCCGCTGCCGCCCGGTGGGGCGGTCACGCTCCATGGCGCTGGCGAGCGGCTGGTCCTGCAGGTGGGCGGCGGCAGCGGCTACGGCGCGCCGTGAGCGGCGCGCGGCGGGTGCGTCCAGGGTGCTGTGCGCGGCGGCAGGTCCGTGCGGTGGTCATGCGAAGAGGCTCTCCCAGCGGCTGTGGGCGGCCAGGTGGCGATGCGCGCCATGGTTGGGGTCGGAGAGGTCAGTGAGGTCGGAGAGGTCGGCGCCGGCGGCTCGGGCCGAGACGCCCTCCCACGTGCCGCCGAGCCGCTGCTTGGCGATGCGCGTCAATTGTCGGGTCGGAGCCGGCGGCGGCGCGCCGGACGGATCAGGCCGAGAAGGTCTCCCACCGGCTCCCGAGCCGCTGCTTGGCGATGAGGATGACCTGGCCCAGGTGCTCGCGGATGTGGCCCAGGCAGACATGCAGCGTCTCCAGGTGCGAGCTGCCATAGCCCCGCGGCCCGGCCTCCAGCAGCCGGCTGGCGGGCAGCGCGGCCAGCACGGCGTCGACCTGGCCGAAGGTGTCCTCCACGAGGCGGACCAGCTGCTCGGCGCTCGCCTCGGTCGGTGCCGCAAACTCGGCGTCGCGGTTTCGGGTGTCCGGCGCGCCGCCGATGTTCGAGACGACGCGCTGGTGGACGTTGCCGCAGATATGGTGCACGAGGTTCGCCACGCTGTTGCTGCCCGCGGCGGCCCGCCAGTTCACGTCGGCGGGCCCGAGGCGCCCGACCGTCGTCGCAAGGCGCTTGCCGACGTCGGCGAAGCCGTCCCGGGCTGACTTGAGGAACAGCTCATCCGTTGACCCCGCAATCGCACGGGCGGAACCCGTGCGATCCGTTGACCCCGCAATCGCGCGGGCGGAACCCGCGCGATCCGTTGACCCCGCAATCGCACGGGCGGAATCCGTGCGATCCGTTGACCCCAAGGCCACCGACCTCCCCCGCTACGGCTGGACCTTCGGGAAGTTCTTGCCCAGGATGGCGACGATCGGCGCCGTCGACGCGGGCATCGGCTGCTGCACGATCTTCGCGTTCAGCATCTGCGCCAGGATGTACGCGAGCGTGGGCGGCTGCTGGCCCTTGGACACCGACGTGTTCCAGATGACCTCGCTTCGCGTGTAATCTGTGCGGGCGGCCTGCTCGGCGGGCAGGGTCGTGACGCCCATGCCCTGCAACACCTGCGAGAAGTAGGTCGCGAGCGGCTGGTTGGTGGGGGCGCCGTTCTCCACCTGCACCTCGGCCTGCGTCATGTCGGCCAGGACGGGGGCGAAGAGCGGCTCAACCACCTTGGCGATGGCGGCCGGATGCGGCAGCAGGACCTCGGCGCCGCCCCCGGTCGTGTAGTTGCTGACCGCACCGTTGGTGTAGTCGGGCACGGCGGTCTTGATCGACGACTTCGGCAGCTTCAGGATCTGGTCGGCCAGCGTCGGCCACTGGCTGGGCGGCATGTTGGTGACGATCAGGTGCTCCATGTCGCCGATGATGGTCGGCAGCCGGAAGAGGTTGCTCGGCTGCAGGAGCGCGTCCTTCAGGGCGAACAGCACCAACTGCTGGTCGGCTTCACGCGTGAGGTCGCCGTTCGGCACGTCGTGGCGCTCGCGCGCGAACTGCAGGGCCTGCGCCCCGTCCATATGATGCATGCCTGCGCTGATCTGGTAGACGGTGCACTTATTCTCGGCGACATTCGGATAGCAGGGGTCGTAGATGTTGTACGGCACGTTGACGTTGATGCCGCCCACGTCGTTGACGAGCTTCACCAGCGCGGCGTAGTCGACGATCGCGTAATACTGGACCGGCACGCCGATATACTTCTCGACCGTGAGCTCGGCGGTCGCCGGGCCGCCCTCCTCGTAGGCAACGTTGATGCGCTGCTGCCCGACGCCGGGGATGTCGACCCAGAGGTCGCGCGGCACGGACAGGATGGCCGCCTTCTGGCTGGCCGGGTCATACGACCAGACCATCATCGAGTCGGTGAGCTTCGGGCCCGCATAGCCGGGCGCGTCCTCCAGCCCGAGCACCAGCATCGTGACGGGATCCGTCGGGCGCACCACGGCCACTGTCGTCGGCTCGCCGGTCACGACGGTGCTGACGAGGCTGCCCGTGAAGTTGAGGAGAAACGCCTTGACACCCCCGGCCTGCTTCACGGCGATGCCGACGGCCGCCACGGCTGCCACAACCGCGGCCACCGCCAGAAAGCGGGCGACGTTGAGGCGCCGGCGCCGGCGGCCGCCACCCTGAGGCCGGGATGGCTGCCGCTGTGGAATGGGTTGCTCCTGCCCGAGCGAATCGTTGATCATGCCGGCCTCCGCAGGCAAAAATTTCGACGCCCGCCGCGCAGATCCCGCCCGGCGGCCGTTGGATGCAGAGTCATTTCGATCCGTCCCTGGGTTTTATGGCGGGCACGCCGCCCGCGCGCATCGACTCCGGCGCCACGCTAACATGCGCCGCAAGGGCTGTCGATGCGCGGATGCGGCCTGCGCAGCCATGGGCAGCCATCAGATCCGCCCCCCGCCCGAGGCGCGCCGCCGCAGCTCATAGAGGATGACGCCTGTCGCGACGGCCACGTTCAGCGACGTGGCCGAGCCGAGCATCGGGATGCGCATCGCGGCGTCGCAGGCGGCGGCCGTCTCGGCTCGCAGCCCGCGCTCCTCGTTGCCGACGACCACGGCGACCGGCGCGCCGGACGGCAGACCGGCCTCCCAGATCGTCGGCGCCGCGTGCGCCGACGTCGCGATCGTCCGCACTTCGACGGCCGCCGCCCAGGCCAGCGCCTCGGCCCCATCCGCCGCGCGCGCGACCGTCATGCGAAAAGCGGTCCCAAGACTGGCCCGCAGGCAGCGGCGGTGGCCCGCATCCGTCCCGTGGCCGGCGACGACGACCGCCGCCACGCCCGCGCCGTCCGCCGTGCGCAGCAGTGTGCCGAGGTTGCCGGGGTCGCCGAGGTCCTCGGCGACGACGTAAAGCGCCCCCGCGGCGGGCGCCGGGAGGTCCGCGACGGCGATGGGCGCCCAGCGCACGATGGCCGCCAGGCCGACGGGGTTGTCCATGTCCGAGAGGCGGGCGAAGCGGCTCGCCGGCAGGTCGACGCAGGGCACCGCCGCGGCGCGCAGCCGCTCGACGGCCGCCCGGGCGACCTCGCTGCGCAGCCGCTCTCCGCAGAGCAGCACGGCCTCGAACGGCACCCCGCCGTCGAGGGCCTCGCAGACGGCACGGATCCCCTCGACAAAGCAGGCGCCCTCAGCCTCGCGGGTGCGCCGGTCGCCCAGGGCGCGCGCCCGCGCCTCCCAGCGCCGCTGCTGGCTCTGACCTCCCGACATGCATGAGCGCGTTCGCCGCCGCCGGCCGTGCCGCCTGCCGTGCGGGCCGAGCGCGCCAGCGCAGCGCAAGGTCGTCACCGGCTGCTCCGTCGCCGCGCGCGTCGGTGCGTTCACCGTCTGCTGGCGCAGCGACACCCGGCCGCAGCCGGCGGCGAGACCCGGAGCCGTCGCCCTCAGCGCGCCCATCCGCAGGCCCACGTCAATCCTGACGCTGGCGCGCCCGCGCGAGTTCCCGCGGACGCCACCACGCCTGCGATCCAGCGGCTGGCGGAGCACCCGCTCGGATGCGGGCGCCTCGCTCAGCCGGCCGGCCAGAACAGCGGCTGCACGACACCGGAGAAGACGTCCGCGACGGCGAGCTCGGCGACATGGCCGGCTGCATCCCGCGGACCGCCCGCCCGCCAGTCGGGATCGCTGGCCGGCGTCATGGCGAACGCCGCGACAGGCGCCCCGGGCGCATCGCGCGTGCCGAGCCGGATCTCGTACCACTTCCGGGCCAGGGGCGCGCGGACCGGGCCCCGCGCCTCGCCCCCCTCGCCCTCGATCCGCACAGGCTCGGGGCTACCACCGGTGTGGATGTCCCAGGCCATGTGCGCGGCCAGCGCCGCGAACGGGTCAGACGCGGAGTGCGCCATGGGCCCCTCCACCGGACCCGCGGCACTCGCTCAGAAACGCCCCGAGCCGCGCCACATCGCCGGCGTGGACCAGATCGAGCCACCCGCGCCGGCGTTCCGCAGCGGTCATGCCCACCCTCCTAACCGGTGGGGCCGAACCGCTCCGTGCGGATGCTGCCGGGCGGGTGACCGAGCGCTGCCAGCCCGCCCGCCACGGCCTCGACGAACCCGCTCGGCCCGCAGACGTAGCTGAGCGCCCCCGCCGGCGGCGGCCACGCCACCTCGCGCAGCATCGCGGGGTCCACACGCCGGCTGTACCCCGCCCACCCCGCCGGCTGCGCGCGCGTCAGCGCCACCTTCACGTCGTGACCCGCCAGCTGCTCGCGGTAGGCCACGTCCGCCAGCGTGCGGCACGAGTAGAGCAGCCGGAACGGCACCGCCACGCGCGCGGCTTCCCTGACCATGGCCATCAGCGGTGCGATGCCGGAGCCGCCGGCGGCAAGGAAGAGGGGGCCGCCGTCGGCGGCCCCCCACACAAAGTAGCCTCCGAGGGGGCCTCGCACCTCAAAGCGATCCCCCGCGCGGGCCTCGTCCACCAGGTACGGCGACACCTCGCCGCCCTCCAGCCGCTCCACGGCCAACTCCACCAGCGGCTCGCCCGGCGCGGACGCGATGGAGTAGCTGCGCACCGCCTGGTAGCCGTCCTCGGCCGTCAGCCGCAGGTCCACGTGCTGCCCGGCGCGGTGCCCCGGCCAGCCCGCCACCCGCAGGTGGAGGCTGCGCATCCGCGGCGTGCGCGCCACCGTGCGCACGACCTCGGCCACCCGCCAGGCGCCCTCAGCCGTCGCGATACCGCTCCTGCCGCCAGGGGTCGCCGACGTTGTGGTAGCCGCGGACCTCCCAGAAGCCGGGGTGGTCCTCGGCGAACAGGCGCAGGCCCCGCACCCACTTCGCGCTCTTCCAGAAGTAGAGGGCGGGCACGAGCAGGCGGATGGGGCCGCCGTGGTCGGGCGCGATGGGCCGCCCCTCGTATTCGTCCACCACCCATGCCCTGCCGCCGAGCAGCGCGGACGTGGGCATGTTCGTCGTGTAGCCGCCGTCGCAGACGGCGACCGCGTACGGGGCGCGCTCGGCGTCCACCCCCGCCAGCAGCGTGTCGACGGAGACGCCGCGCCAGGCGGTATCGAACTTGCTCCAGCGCGTGACGCAGTGGATGTCGCACTTGACCGTCTCGTGCGGCAGGGCGGCGAAGGCCTGCCAGTCCCAGCGGCCGCCTTCTCGGCCCTCGGCGTCGACGACCCGGAAGTCCCAGCGGTCGGTCGCCACGCGGGGCGTGGGCCCGGCGGTCAGGACGGGGAAGCCGCTCTCCAGGTACTGGCCGGGCGGCAGGCGGTCCGCCACCTCGGGCGCCGGCCGGCGGCCGCGAAAGCCGCGGGTGAAGAAGCCACCCTCCATGGGCTCACCTCAACTATTCATAGTGCCAGATCCCGAAGCACCCGTGTTGGTGCGCGCGCCGAATCGGCGCGCGCGTCAAATCGGGCTCTGCGGTGGGCTCTGGGTGAGGGGGGCGCTACGCGCCACGGAAGCGGCGGATGGCGGCCGCCTACCGCCGCGCCTCCGTGTAGCCGGCCTCCACCAGGCGGTCGAAGTCGGAGAAGCCGAAGAACGGGGTGCCGCTCGTGTCGGGCAGCAGGGTGAGGATCGGGCAGCGGGGCCGGCGCAGGGTCGCCGCGTCGGCCGTGCTGAAGTCCTGGACCCGCTGCAACACCTGGCGGGTGGGCGAGCTCTTCGCCCCGCTGCTGGAGGGACCGCGCTTCACGCTGGGCGCTCAGCCCCCGCGCAGGGGCCGCAGGGCCGCCTCCCAGCGCTGCAGCTCGTCCAGCACGGTCGTGGCGGCCTGCTCCATCACCTCGTTGGGCTTCAGGCGCCGCTGCTCGTCCAGGAGCTGGGCCACGAAGGGGATCGAGACGGCCTCGGGCAGGGCCACCATCTTCAGGGCCGTCACGACCTGCTTGATCATCTGCACGGCGCGCGTGCCCGCCGAGACGCCGCCGTAGCTCACGAAGCCGACCGGCTTATGCTGCCACTCCTGGTGGAGGTAGTCGATGGCGTTCTTCAGCGGGGCGTTGAAGCCGAAGTTATACTCCGGCATGACGAAGGCGAAGGCGGCGGCCGCCGCGACGCGCGCGCTCCACTCCCGGGTGTGCTGGTGGGTGTACCGGCGCAGCCGCGGGTGGTTCGGCTCGTCCATCATCGGCAGGTTGATCTGGGCGAGGTCGGCCAGATCGACCTCGAAGCCGCCGTGGGATCGGGCCCGGTCCGCGAACCACTCCGCCACCGGCAGGCCGACGCGGCCGGGGCGGGTGCTGGCGATGAGGATCATCAGCATGGGCACGTTGCGGAATCACCCCTCCGCAGAAGGGTAGCGCGGCGCCGCAACCAGGTCCACCCGGACGGGGCGGGGAGCCGTCCCCCAACCCTACACTCTGGTCAGAAGGGGATGATTCCATGACCGAAGCACCGGTGGCCGCCATGACCGTCGATCAGCGGCTGGCCGCGGCCGGCATCCTGCAGGAGGTCCTGACGGACACGATCGACCTGGGGCTGCAGGCCAAGCAGCTGCACTGGAACCTGCGCGGGCCGATCTTCCACGGCCTGCACCTGCTGCTGGACGATCTGGCCGCCGCCGCCGGCGAGGAGGCCGACACGCTCGCGGAGCGCTGCCTGGCGCTCGGTGTCGCCGCCGATGGCCGCCTGGCCACGGTTGCCGGGGGCACCCACCTGCCGGAGCCGCCGGAGGGCCGGATCAGCGACCACGAGGCGCTCGACCTGGCGGTGGCCCGCCTGCACACATACTCGGAGGTCGCGCGCAGCCGCCTGGGCCAGCTCGGCGAGCTCGACCCGGTGTCGCAGGACCTGGTGAACGGGGACCTGGCGCGCATGGAGAAGCTGCTCTGGATGTTCGAGGCGCACCGACCCGGAGCGTAGGCCGCGGAACAGCGGATTTGGGGGCGGCGCACATGCGCCGCCCCTGCACGACATCTCGGCTACGGAGTGGTGCTCGGCACGATCACCTGCTGCCCGAGCGTCAGGCCCTGGAGGACCACCACGTTCGTGCCGTCCGACGGCCCCAGGGTCACCGCCTGGGCGCGCGGGCCGCTCGGGCTTGCCACCAGCACGGCGTTGCCGGAGACGGCGGACGCCGGGAGCACCAGCACGTGCTGCATCGGGGGCACCCTGATCCCCGCCGTGACGGCCTGGCCGGACTGCAGACCGGTCGGGTCGCCGATGGTGATGATGACGGAGTAGACGGTGGCGCCGCCCACGTTCTGGCCCTGCGGCGAGATCTGCGACACGGTGCCCGTGTACGTCTTGCCCTCGGCGGCCACGGCGACGCTGGCGGACTGGCCCGTCGCCACCAGGCCGATCTGCGCGGCCGGGACCTGGACCACGGCCTGCATCGTCGTGGGGTCGACCAGGCTGGCGACGGCCGTGCCGGGCGCCACCTGCTGGCCGGCGGAGGCCATCGTGGCGGCGATCACGCCGGCGAACGGGGCCTTGACGGTCAGCTGGGCGGCTGCCTGCTGCGCGGCCTGCAGGGCAGCCTCGGCCTCCTGGACGGCCGACAGCTGGGCGGCGATCTCGGCGGGCGCGGCGGATGACGGCGAGGCCGTCTCCGAAGCCCGCGTCTGGGCGGCGGTCAGGGCGACCTGGGCGCTGGCGACGGCCGTCTTGGCCGTGGCGAGGGCGGCCTGGGCCTGCTGGACGGCGTCCGTGAGGGCCAGGCCAGACAGCGTGGCCACGGTCTCGCCCTTCAGGACGTAGGCGCCCTGGGCGGCGGGCAGGGTCGCGACGTTGCCGGCGGCCGTGGACGTGACGGTCCAGGCGTTCGCGTAGTTGACGCTGCCGTCCGCGACCACCGTGGAGGAGTTCGGGATCGGCTCGGTCTGGATCAGGCCGGGGGTGTTCGGCAGCTGGCCCGGCTTGTTGGAGAACAGGTTGACGTAGGCCGACATGCCGGCCTGAAGCTTGGTCGAGGACGGGTTGTTCGACGTGATCTGGCCGATCGTGACGGTGACGTCGTACAGGCTGCCCTGGGGCGTCGTCTGGTCCGGCTGGCCGGCGATCTTGGTCACGGTGCCGCCATAGGTGCTGTCCGTGCCGGGCACGTACATGGCGGCCTCCTCGCCCATGTACAGGTTGTAGAGGTTCACGTCCAGCACCTGGGCGTCGACCTGGAAGGCGGTCAGGTCGGGGACGATCGTCGCGACGGGGGCGCCGGGCGCCAGGGGCTGGCCCTGGCTGACGGCCAGGTTCGCGACGTAGCCGTCGAAGGGCGAGGTCATGGTGCCGGACGCGGCGGCGGCGTTGTACGCCGTCTGGGCCTGCGCCTCGGCGGCCTGCGCCTGGCTCAGGCCGGCCTGCGCCTGCTGAACGGCGACCTGCGCCTGCGTGACGGCGTCGGAGCTGACGAAGGCGGCGGGGTTCTGCATCTGCTGGAGCTGGGTCTGCGCGCCCGTCACCGCGGCCTGGGCCTGGGCCACACGGGCGGCCGAGGCGCCCTGGTCGTTGATGGTCGCGATGCTCTGGCCGGCGGCCACCTGCTGGCCCACCTTGACCGGCAGGGCCTGCAGGGTGCCCGCCGCCTCCGCCACGAGGGTGACCGAGGCGGAGGCCTGGGTGCTGCCGGTGCCGCCGACCTGGGGCTGGACGCTGCCATAGGCCACGGTCACCGTGTGGCCGGAGACGCCGGACTGCACGGGCGCGGCCGGACGGCGCAGGATCAGCGCGGCCACGGCGATCACCACCACGGCGCCGGCGACGATCAACCAGCGCCCCCTACCCGACATGAATGCGCACCTCCGCGTTGCCACCCGGGGTCCAGCCGGCCGTGTCGGTACAGTTGATCTGCACGGGGATCCGCTGCGTCACCTTGGTGAACGTGGAGCTGGACGAGCCGGCCGGCAGCAGGGAGAAGACGGACTGCGTCGCCTGCTGGATGGCCGTGACGGAGCAGCTGAAGGTCTGTCCGGCGAGGGAGTCGACGGTGACGTCGACCTTCTGGCCCACGTGCACACGGCCGATGCTTGTCTCGTCGATGTTGGCCACGATCCAGAGGTCGGCCGGGTCGATCTCGGCGGCCAGCGGCGTGCCCAGCGCCGGCGAGACCTGCTGGCCCACGACCGCGTCGTTCTCGATGATCACGCCGCCAAGGGGCGCCGTGACGGGGACGCCGACCGACGGGGTGGCGCCCGGCGTGGTGGCGCCCGAGGGGGCCGTGATCGAGCCGAGCACGGTGCCGGCCTCCACCCGCTGGCTCAGGCCAGTCGTCCAGGTCGAGAGCGTGCCGGCCGCCGGCGGGTAGATGTACACCACGTTGCCGGTCACATTGGCGTCGTTTGAGGAGACGTACCGGGTGCCCTGCACGTAGTAGTAGGCGACGACCGCCAGGATGGCCACGATGCCGACGATCAGCACGGGCAGGATCACGCGGCGCCGCGGGCGGCCGGCGGCGGCCGTCGCGGGCCGGGGGCCGCTCGGGGCTGGGCCCGGGGCGGC
>DAHVAF010000048.1 GCA_027314765.1 Clostridia bacterium
GGATGACCCGCGACTCCATGCTCGCTCGCTGGATCACGCCAGCAGCCTCCTTCTCCGATCTCGCAACATCGGGGCTTCGGGTCGCGCCTCGGCACCCGCGCCACGGGGCTCAGACTGGGGTCCGGCCGCCGCATGCTTCTCTGGGAGCGCGCGGCGCCGCCCGCGCACGTCCACCCGGACCCCCGATCACTTGAGGCCCGACCGGACGAAGGCATCCATCACCTGACGCTGGCTGATCAGGAAGACGGCGAGGATCGGCACCGAGGCGATGGTCGCCGCGGCCATCAGCGGTCCCCATGCGTTGCCCTGGTCCGTCAGGAACATCTGCAGCCCGACCTGAAGAACGGTGTGCGCGGGCCGGTCCGCGACAAGCAGCGGCCAGAAGTATTCGTTCCAGCTGCTGATGAACTGCAGGATGGCCAGGGCCGCGAGCGGCGCCCGCAGATTCGGCAGGACCACGCGCCACAGGGCCGCCCACGACCCGGCGCCGTCCAGGTTGGCCGCATCGAAGAGGGCGGTGGGGAAGGCGCGCACCGCCTGTGTCAGCAGAATGACGCCGAACGCGGAGGCCGCCTGGGGCACGATCAGGGCCTGCAGCGTGTTCAGCCAGTGCAGGCCGGCGATCACCACGTAATTCGGGATCATGGTGATCTGGAACGGGACGAGCCACGTCCCGATCACCAGCGTGTAGAGCAGCCAGTCCATCCGAAACCGCCAGCGCCCGAAGGCATAGGCCGCCAGGACCGAGGTGGCCAGCTGCAGCAGCGTCACGGCGGCGGCCATCACGACGGTGTTGGCGATCATGGCCAGGATGGGAAGCTCGGAGAACACGGCCGCGTAGTTGGCCAGTGTGGGCACGTGCGGGATCAGGGTCAGGGAGGCGATGTCGGCCTGCCCCTTCAGCGAGCTCGCCAGCATCCAGAGGACGGGGAACACGCAGACGATGCTCAGCAGCACCAGCGCCCCGTGGCTGAGGGCCCGCGCCGGGCCGGCGACGGCGGCACGCCTAACTGTCACGGTAGGCCACCCGGTTGGTCAGGGCCGTGAACGCCCAGGCCACGGCGCCGAAGGCCACAAACAGCAGGACGGCGGCGGCCGAAGCCCACCCGACGTTGTAGCTCTGGAAGCCGAAGAGCCACAACTCGTAGTAGATGTTCGTCGTGGCGTTGACCGGACCGCCCTGGGTCATGACGTTGATCAGCGGGAAGGTCCACTGCGCCGAGAGCAGCACGGGTGCTGGGCGATCCAGCCCTGGAGATACCGCGGGTCGGACACCACGTCCGGGCGCAGCGGCAGGTAGCCGATCTGCTCGGTGATGACCGTGTAGGCCCGCTCGCTCGTCATGAACTTCAGAAAGCGCCAGGCCGCCTGCTGCTTCTGCGGGGTGTCGCTGAGGATGAAGAGCGCGCTGCCGGAGTTCGTCGGCACCACGGGGTGGCCCGCGAAGGCCGGCATGGGCGCCGCCTGCAGGTCCCAGCCACCCTTGGCGGCGGCGGTGATGAAGCTCGCCTGCAGGGCGCTGGTCTCCAGGAGCATCCCCATCTTGCCGGCCTCGAAGGCCGCGATGGCGTCGTTCTCGTTCAGGGGCGGGTGAGCGCCGCTCTTGACCAGGTCCTGCCACATCGCTGCCGCCTGCACGGCCGGCGGGTCGCCGAACATGAGCGTCGTGCGATCGCTCGACAGCACCCGGCCGCCGTGGCTGAGGACCATGGCCTGCCAGCACCAGTCGAAGTAGTAGGCGCAGTCGATGTAGACGCCGGCGCCTCCCGTCCTGGCCCTGATGGCGAGGGCGTCCTGCTTCACCTCGGACCACGTGGCCGGCGGGTTGCTCGGGTCCAGCCCCGCCTTGCGGAAGAGCGAGGCGTTGTAGAAGAGGATCGGGGTGCTGAGGGTGAATGGCAGCCCGTAGACCTGGCCGCCGAAGACGCCAAGCTGGCTGACGGGCTTGTACATCGCCGCCAGGGTCGACTGCAGGGCCTGGGCGCCGGCGATGGGGGCGAGGGGCTTCGCCTGCAGGTCCTTGACGACGAACTCCAGGTCGCCGAAGCCCTCCTGGGCCACGGCCGGCGGGTCGCCGGCCACCACCATGGCCTGGACCTTGGGCAGGATCTCCGTCGCCGTGATGCCGACCGGGTTGATCCGGATGTCGGGGTTGGCCTTCTCGAAGTCCTGGATCAGCCGCTTCGTCCCATCGGCGCCGAGCCCGGCCGTCGCCAGGTTGTAGTCGGCGAAGCTGATGGTCACGGGCGCCGAGGCGCCACCCGCGGTCCTGACCGTCTCCGCGGCCGGCGTCGCCGAGGGCGTCGAGCCACAGGCCGCGGCCAGCACGAGGGCCCCGAGCAGGAGCAGGGACACCCGAGCCCGCGCGAAGTCGCGCACCACCACAGCACCCCCTGATGTCGGCCGCGGTCGCCGGCCTCGACATCAGGCTAGGGCTGCGGGGTTACGCCAGGCCGGGGCGGGGCGTTAGCGGCGGGTTAGGGACAGGGGAAGAGTGGTCGAGCGGCAGGGCACATGCGCCCGCCTACGCGCCCTGGGCCGCCAGCCAGCCCCGCACGGCGGCGATGAAGGCGTCGAGGTCGGCGATACCCGCTTCCACGTCGCTCAGGAATCGCGCTTCCGACACGTCAAGATACCCGTGGACGAGGCGGTTGCGCGTGCCGATCAGGCCATGCCAGGCGGCGAGCCCCTCCTTCGGCAGAACCCCGCGGGCGGCCAGGAAGTCCAGGGCGTCGTGGGCGTCGCTGGGCGCGTGGGACCATCCCCTGGCGCAGAGGTGATAAGCAACGTCCATGATCGCTTCGGCGGCCGTCTGCACCGCGTAGCGAAGTCCGGCCCGGCGCAGCGGGTCGGCCTGCTCGCCCCCGTCGCCCGCGTAGTAGCCCCGCAGGGCGGCCGCCTGTTCCGCGACATAGGCCAGGCGGGCCTGCACCCGCCCGACATCCGCACTCATGGACGCCGCACGCCGGCGAGCACGTCTGCTACAGCCCGATCCCACCAGTAGCGCGCATCCGGGTAGGCGCGGGCGACGACCTCGATGAAGTCGGCCAACTCGTCCTGGTCGGCGACGTACAACTGACGCCCGTGCAGCGCCTCCATGGCGATCAGAGGCTTGGTCCGGTCCAGGGCGACCACGTCGACCGGATGCCCGGCCAGGGGGCCGAGCGCCGCCGCCACCACACCCTCAAACGGAGCCGGGCTGAAGTCTGGCGCGGCCTCGCGCGCCGCGCGGAGGATGAGTGCCACGTCGACGTCGCTGTCCGGACGGCATTCGCCCAGCGCGGATCCGAACAGGTAGGCGGCCGCGACCTCCGGAACCGCCGGGAGGACGGCCGCGACCCGCGCACGGACCGCCTCCTGGTCGACGTGCACCAAGGCACCCACCCCCGCGCACATGGTACCCGAAGCGCGTTCGTGACGGGGCGCGCGGTCGCGCGCCCCGACCTACATCGCATTCGGGCGCTCGTACGCCACCTTGCCGTCCACCACCGTCAGGTCGGCCCGGAAGGTGGGCGGATCGCCGCTCAGCACGGCCAGGTCCGCCAGGTAGCCCGGCGCGACCAGACCCTTTCTGTCCTCCTCGAAGGCGGCGCGGGCGGCGCTGCGCGTGTAGCCGACCATGGCCTCCTGCCAGGTCAGGGCCTGATCGCCGCCGATGGCCGGGCCGCCCTGCGAGCGGCGGGTCACGGCGATCTCCAGGCCGAACAGGGCATCGGCCGTCGTCACCGGGGCATCCGAGGAGAGCGCGACGGGGATGCCGGCCTCCAGGAACGCGCGGCAGGGCATGAAGCGGTGGCCGCGCTGCGGGCCGTAGTCGCGGACGTAGCCCTCGCCGAACTCGTAGGCGAAGACGGGCTGGGCAATCGGGATGACGCCGGCCCTCGCCATGCGGGCGACCAGGTCCGGCTGGGCGATGCCGGCATGCTCGATGCGGTGGCGCGGGTCGGGACGCGGGTGCGCGGCCTGGGCCCGCTCGATGGCCGTCAGGATGATGTCGATGGCGTGGTCGCCCTGGGCGTGGGCCGTCACCTGCATGCCGCGGGCGTGGGCGGCGGCGTAGCGGCGGTCGGCCTCCTCCTGCGTGATGCGCAGGATGCCGCGGTTCTCGGGGTCGATGGCGTAGGGGTCGCGCGTGGCGGCCGTCGGGCCCGAGGAGCTGCCGTCGGCGAAGAGCTTGAAGGGGCCGATGCGCAGCCAGTCGTCGCCGAAGCCCGTGCGGATGCCGATCTCGGCCAGCGCGTCGTCGCGGACCGTGTCGCCCTCCTGCGCGACCTGCATGAGGTAGACGCGCGTCAGCAGGCGCCCCTGCGCTCGGGCGGCCTGCATCAGGTCCGGCTCGGCGCCCCCGGCGTCGTGGACGCTCGTCACACCGTAGGAGAGGTAGTCGCGCGAGGCGGCCACGATGGCCTCCAGGCGGTCGGCCTCGCTCGACTCGGGCATCGCCGCCCGCAGCGGGCGCTGCGCCGTCTCGTAGAGCAGGCCGTCCAGGTGGCCGTCGGCACCCCGGCCGAACCGGCCACCCGCCGGGTCGGGGGTGCGCTCGTCCACGCCCATGGCGGCCAGGGCGCGGGAGTTCACGGCGGCGATGTGGCCGCAGGTGCGCGTGAGGACGACTGGGTGGTCGGGGGCGACCTCGTCCAGCAGGGCGCGGTCCGGGTGGCGGCCCTCGCGCAGCTTGCCCTGGTCGTAGCCGCGCCCGCGCACCCATGTGCCGGGAGGGAGGGTGGCGGCTCGGTCGCGGACGGCGCGGCCGACGTCCCCGAGGGACTTGATGGACGGGGCCTTCAGGTCGATGGCGCTCTTGGCCATGCCCCAGCCCTGGAAGTGGCAGTGGGCGTCGATCAGGCCGGGGACGAGCAGCCGGCCGCGCAGGTCGATATAGTCGCAGCCCGGCCCGCCGAGGGCCCGGATCTCGCTGTCGGAGCCCACGGCCGCGATGCGGTTGCCGGCGATGGCGACGGCGCTCGCGGCGCCCACGTCGCCCAGCGCCGAGTCGAAGACGCGTCCGCTGTGAAGGATCAGGTCGGCCATCTGCACATCCGCCCCCTCGTGGCAGGGTTCCGCACAACGGGGCGGGGGTCCTACCGGGGCCGACCGCGGCCGCGGCAATCGTGGCGCATGCCCGATGCGGAGAAGCGGCTGGAGTGGCCGGGTCCGCGGCCATGGCGCCGCGGGGCCGGTGCGGGGGCGGCACCTGGGCGGGCCACTGGGGTTCCGCGGGCCGGAGCGGATGGGCTGGCCGCATACGGGCTCCACGACCCGTGCGCGGTGGCGCGCCGCGGGTGGACGCTCGGCGCGGGGAGCAGGGTTCCCCGCCACGGGGTGGGTGGGCCGGCCGCGGACGGGCTCCGGGGCCGGTGCGCGGTGGCGTTGCTCGGGGCGGCCACCTCGGGAGGCCAGCACGGGGGCCGGGTGGGCCGGCCGCGGACGGGCTTCATGGCCGATGCGCGGTGGCGGGCCGCGGGTGGACGCTCAGGGCGCAGAGGAGGGGATCCACATGACGGGCAGGCGGTGGCTGATCGCCGGCCTGGTGGCCGCTCTCGTCGGGCTGGCGGGTGTCGGCGTCATGGCGTCACCCTGGTGGGGCGGCGCCCCGAGGGCGTATGGCGGGGCGTACGGGCCAGGGAGCCCGGCCGCCTGCGGGTACGGCCCCGGCATGATGGCGGGGTACGGCTCAGGCAACGGATCCGGCTGCGGCGGCTACGGACCCGGCTCAGGCTTCGGTCCCGGCTACAGGCCAGGCATGATGCGGGGGTACTGGGGGTACTGGGGGCGCGGCGGAGCGTCCGGCGGCGGCACCACGGGCAGCGGCGCAAAGACCCCCACGGCGTCGGTGACCGTGACCATGGACAACCTCCGGTACGACCCGGCGCAGATCACGGTCAAGGTCGGCACGACCGTGGCGTTCGTCAACGCCGACACCGTGCCGCACAACGTGGCCAACGCCACGCTCGGACAGACGACCGGGACGCCGGCTTTCGCGTCGCCCCTGATCGCGCCGGGCGGACGCTGGGCCCACACCTTCAGCCTGGTGGGAACCTTCCCGATCCTGTGCACGGTTCCGGGCCACGCGGCGGCCGGGATGGTCGGCACGGTGACCGTGACGCCGTGACGCCGTGACGAAGAGGGTGCTTTGCGCGGGGGGCCGAATGGCTCCCCCGGGAGGCGGGAGAACCTGGCCGGATCGGCCCTCCGGGTCCGGGGTCTGACCAAGCGCTACGGGTCGCTCACAGCCGTCGACGGCCTGGACCTCGACATCGCGCCCTCCGCGATCTTCGGCTTGCTGGGCCCGAACGGCGCCGGCAAGACGACCACACTGGAGATGGTGGAGGGCCTGCGGCGGCCGGACGCCGGTTCCATCCTCTACGGCGACGTCGACCTCGTGCGCCGGCCCGAGGTGGCGCGCCACCGCTTCGGGATCCAGCTGCAGAGCAGCAGCTTCTTCCCCCTGCTCACGGTCGAGGAGACAATCCAGCTCTTCGCCGATCTCTATCCACGCAGCCTGCCGGTGCCCGACCTGATCGACCGCTTCGGTCTCGGCGACAAACGCGCCGCCCGGGTCCAGGGTCTCTCGGGCGGCCAGCGCCAGCGGCTCGCCGTGGCGTCGGCGCTGGTGCACGATCCGGAGGTGGTCTTTCTCGATGAGCCCACCGCCGGGCTCGACCCGCAGGCCCGCCGTAACCTCTGGGACCTCGTGTCCGACTTCCGGCGCGAGGGCCGCACGGTCATCCTCACCACGCACTACATGGACGAGGCGGAGTACCTGTGCGACACGGTGGCCGTCGTCGACCACGGCCGGGTGCTGGATGTCGGCAGTCCCCAGGACCTCATCCGCCGCCACCTGCCTGGGGCTGTGATCGAGCTCGCGCCGGATGTGGCCCTGCCGGATGGGCTGCCGCTGCCCGGCCTGAACCGCATCGACCGAAGTGAGGAGCGGATCGCCCTGGAGACCGGCAGCCTGGAGGAGACCCTGGTCGGGCTGGTGACCTGGGCGCGCGAGGCGGGGCAGCACCTCACGGGGCTTTCCACCCGCGGCGCCACCCTGGAGGACGTGTTCCTGAAGCTGACCGGAAGGAGCCTGCGGGACTGATGCGTGCCGTGCTGACGCTCACGCGGGCCCTGATCCGGACGACCGTGCGCAACCGTCAGGGGTTCTTCTGGACCCTGTTCTTCCCCGTCGTGATCATGCTGGTGTTCGGGCTGATCGGCAACGGCGGCGGCCTCCAGGTCAACCTCGCGGTCGCGGGCCCGGCCGGCGGCACGGCCGGACAGGTGGCCGCCGCGTTCACCGAGATCCCCATCTTCAAGGTCACCCGCATGGATCGGGCCGCGGCGCTGCAGGCCGTGCGCGCGGGCAAGGAGGACGCCCTGCTGGTCGTGCCGGCCGGGCCGGCCCCGCTGGCGATGCACCTCTATTACAACGACGCCAACTACATCGCCGCGCAGGAGGCGGTGGCCGCCGTGCAGGCCTCCGTGTCGGCCCTCGACCTCCGCCTCAGCGGGCGGCCCCCCACGCTGACCATCGCGGCCAGTCCCGTGAGCCACAGCGTGCAGGCGACCCTGCTCGACTTCCTGGTGCCGGGGATTGTGGCGCTGATGATCATGCAGAACGCCCTCTTCAGCGTCGGCGCCGGCCTGACCCGCTGGAAGGAGCAGGGGATCCTGCGGCGCTTCCTGGCCACGCCCCTGCGGCCGGTCCAGTTTCTCGGCGCGGTGGTGCTGAACAACCTCATCATCAGCCTCGCCACGCTGGCGATCGTCATCTGGATGGCGGTGGATGTGCTCCACGCCCACGTCGTCGTCCCCGCGGGGCCGCTGCTGGCCGTCGCCGTCCTGGGGATCGCCGTCTTTCTCGCCATCGCCTTCATGATCGCCGGGCTGTCCCACAGCCAGGAGGCGACCATCCCCATCATCAACTTCGTGACGTTCCCGATGATGTTTCTCTGCGGCATCTTCTTCCCCGTCACGACCCTGCCCGCCAGCCTCGCCCGGATCGTCGGCTTTCTGCCGCTCACCTACCTCGCCAACGCCGTGCGCGGCCTGATGTCCGGCCAGGCGGCCGGCTTCACGCCGGCGGTCACCGGCGACATTCTCGGGCTGCTGGCGTGGCTGGTGGTCTGTGGCGCGATCGGCGCCCGCACCTGGCGTTGGGAGTGAGGGCCGCCGGCTAGGCGCGCCGCCGCCGGAACCGCCGCACCCGCATGAGGTTGCCGCAGGTGGACGGCTCGCAGAAGCGCTTGCCGCCGTTGCGCGTATCGTCGTAGAACGCCCAGCGGCAGTCGGGGTTGGCGCAGAGGCGGATGCGGCTGGGGTCCATCTCGGCCAGCGTCTGCGCGCAGGCGGCGGCCACCTCGCCGAGGACGGCCGTCCAGCCGCCGCTGGCCGCTCCGACATCCAGCCGGTAGCCGCCGTCCTCCTGCGGGACGAGGCGGCGCTGCACCGGCGCCGCGGCCATGAACGCATTCAGTGAAGCCAGCCCGTCGCCGTCGACGCCTCGCCCGGCCGCCACGCGCTCCGCAAGGTCCAGCAGCACCCCCCGGAGCCGCCGGCCGGCCGCCAGGTCCTCGGCGGCGGCCGGTACCGGCGCCGCGAAGCCCCACTTCGCGAGAAACGCCGCCTGCCAGTCCACGCGCCCGAGCTGGTCCTCGGCCTGCCCGCGGCCGCGCCAGTCCCGCACCAGGCTATTGAGGAAGTCCGTCCAGGCCAAATCCAACGTTGCGCCCCACCCGTGTAACGACTAACATAATGATCGCACGTTACGGTCCCAGTGTCCCACTCATCGTACCGCGAAGGGGGAAGCGGGATGGCGGAGCTGATGAAGACCCTCTATGACTTGACGTGGGACAGGGAGGGCTGGGAGGCGCCCCTGGCCGACGCGCTGAAGGGCCTGACGGCCAGGGAGGCGGCCTGGCGTCCGGCCGGGGCCGGCAACACGATCTGGCAGACGCTGAACCACATGAACCACTACGATGAGCGGACGCTGGCCGAGCTGACGGGCGGCACGCCGCCCCCGCGGGCCGCCGACAACGACGCAACCTTCGGCGCTCCTGGCGACCCCGCGGACGAGTCGGGCTGGCAGGTGGCTGTGGAGCGGCGCAGACGGATCGGGGAGGGCCTTGCCGCAGCGATCGCCTCCCTACCCGAGGCCAAGGCGGGCGAGCTCGCCGCACAGATCCTCCACGCCGCCTACCACACGGGCCAGATCGTCCAGGTCCGCAAGGAACAGGGCTCCTGGCCGGCGCGGCGCTGATGCGCCTGCGGAGGGCCGGCGGCGCGGATCAAAGCCGCGCCACCGGCCGACCGGTCCCGGCTACCCGATCGGCGTGACGATCACCACGCCGTTACCGCCGCTGCTGGCTGAGAGCCCCGCGGACGGGTCTCCGCCGCCCCCGCCACCGCCGATGCCGCCAGTGGCGCCGGCGCCCCCGCCGCCCACGCCGAGGCCGTTGTTGCCGCCGCTGCCGGCTGTGGTGCCGGAGCCGGCACCTCCCGCGAAGCCGGCGTGAGAGACGACGTTGGTCACCGACCCCTGATACGACCACGTGCCACCGGCACCGCCGGCGCTGGGACCGGTGATGTCAGCCCCACCGCCGCCGCCGGCGGTGATCCCGGTGGATGTGCCGCAGACGGCCGACGACGCTGTTCCCGAGAACTGGCCGGTTGGTGATCCCTGTCCGCCTTGGCCGACGGTGACGGTGATGCCGCCCGGACAGTCGGCTGCCGCGAAAGTGCCCACGACGACCGCCCCGCCGCCGCCGCCGCCAGCGCCCACCAACGCGCGGGAGGCCAGCTTCATCTGGCCGCCGCCACCACCGCCAGCGCCCACCACCTCCACGTTAACTGCGCTGACTCCGGCGGGGAACGTATATCTACCGCCGGCGGTGAAGGTCTGTGCCTGGCCCGCCCCGCCCGGCAGACTCGCGCAGACCCAGGCCCGGTTCGTCGCGTCGTAGGTGGCCACCTGGCCCGTGGTGCAGCCCTGGGGCAGTTGATAGGCGGGGGCAAGGCTCAGGGCCGGCGCCGTGGCCGTTCCACCGCCGCTGAGGCCGGTGCCTGCCGTGACCGCCGTGACATCGGACTTCTGGGCCTGCTGCAGCGCAGCGATGCTCGACACATCCGCCGCCTGCTGCTGCAGCGCCGCGACGAAGGCGGCCTCCGTCGGGAAGGCGAGCAGCGCCTCGCCGGGCTTGCTGCACTGCGCCGCGGAGGTCACCACGCGCAGCAGCGCGCCGGCGCCCTGGCCGCGCGGGCCGGCGGTCTTCGCACCCTGGACGCAGGCCAGGATCTGGCCGGAGGTGGTGCCGCTGGCGCTGGCGACGACCGCCGTCCCCGCCAGGAGCACCCCGATCAGCACGCCCGTCCCGAGCCGGACCCAGCCCTTACCGATAGCCCAAGGACCCACTCCACCACGTCTCCTCTCGCGCACCGGAAGTTGGGAGCGGGAGGGCCGCCCCTGCGGCCGTCCCGCCGTGCGCTCAGTGCCCGTGGCCACGCCCCGCGGGTCCGCCGGCGGCTGGCCCCGTCAGGATCTGGCCCACCAGGCTCTGGCCGTCCTGCGACGCGTAGAGCCAGTAGCCGAAGCCGTTGCTCACCTGGCCCGAGCTGTCGCCCTGCGGGTTCGGGACGGCGACGTCCCCACCGTTCGGGTCGATCAGGAGCGCGATCGCCTGGGCCGCGGGCCCGGTCAGGAACGCACCGTACGATTCGGAGCCGAGCGGGGCGGACGGGCCGACCAGATTCCAACCACGGTTCAGGTCCACACTGGGCGGCAGGTCCGGTGCGGTGGGCAGGCTGGCGGCGCCCGCCGGGGCTGGGCCCGGCGTCAGGGTCGCCGTCACGTCGCTTGTGCCGCCGATGTACAGGTAGAGGCCTGCCAGCGGCTCGCCCACGGCGCCGGGGTCGCACGGCCGCACCTCCCGCCAGTGACCGTCGGCGAACGCGTAGGCGGCCTGCAACGATGCGCCGCCGTCCGAGAGGATGGTGCAGAGCGAGGCCGGTGCGCCCGCGGCGGTGGCGGCCAGCGGGAACGGAATCGAGAGCGTGTTCCAGCCGGGCTGCAGCGTCCGGATCACGGAACCCGCTGTCGTCGGGTAGTAGGTGAAGGTGGCGGGGGCGCTGCTGCCGCAGGAGGTGGCGCCCGGCGACACGCAGCTCGTCGTCACGGTGACGTCCACCGCACCGGGCTGCGCCGCGGTGGGGATGCTCACCACGACGGCGGTGTCCGTCGCCGAGATGATCGTGCCCGCGGTGTCGCCGAATTCGACCGCCGTGGCCGACTGCAGGCCGGTCCCGGCGAGGGTCACCTGCCCACCCGCGGCCGTCGTGCCGTCAGGCGGGCTGATGCTGGTGATCACGGGCAGCGGCAGGATATCGAAGGTCGACCCGGCCGACGCGGTGCTCGTGCCGCAGCTGCTGGCGCCGGCTACGCCGCAGGCTGCCGTTACCGTCACGGCGAGGGGACCGGCCGCGATCTCCATGGGCGAGGTGACCGTGATCGATGTGGCGGTGTGGCTCAGGACCGTCGCCGGCACCGTGCCGAACGCAACCCCGCTCAGGGAACCGAACCCGCTGCCACTGATGGTCACGGTGACGTCCCCGGCCAGCGGGCCGCTGCTCGGACTCAGGGCGGCGACGACCGGCACGCCGCCGAAGGTGAAGGTGCCTGCGGGCGTGACAGCGCTTTGGCCGCACGAGGTGGCATCGGCGGTATTCGCCGTGTCGCAGCTGGTGACGACCGAAATGGGCACACGGCCGCCCGTTGTGTCCTGCGGGGCCAGGGCGAGGATTTCGCTGTCCGAACTGACCTGGTAGCTCTGGGCCGGCGTCGCGCCGAACAGGACCTCCGTGGCCGTGGCGAAGCCGGTGCCGCTGATGGTGACGGGCTCGCCGCCTTCCGTGCTACCGTTGGCGGGGTTGAGGCCGGTCACCACGGGCGGGGGCAGGTAGGTGAACGTGTCGGCCACGTCGGGCAGGCTCATGCCACAGGCTGTGGCCGCTGCCTCGCAGGCTGCTGCGACCGTCACGTCGACAGGACCGGACAGGGCCGCGGGCGGGGCGGTGGCGTCGATCTTGAAGTCGGAGACCACCGTAAAACTGGCCGCTGCGACGCGACCAAAGTAGACCGCCGCGACGGTTGTGAAGCCGGTACCGCCAATGGTGACGGGGGTGAACGTCGTCAGGGGCCCGTTGCCCGGTGTGACATCTGTGACCCTCGGGAGTGGCAGGTACGAGAACCCACCGGCAGCCACCGCGGGACTCGTGCCGCCCGGACCGGCCACGGTGACGTAGACGAGGCCGGCGCCCGCCGGGGCGCTGGCCTCGATCGTCCCCTCCGCCTGTATCGTGAAGCTCTGCGCAGGCGAACCGCCGAAGTAAACGGCGGTGGCGCCGCTGAGGTTACTCCCGGAGATCGCCACCGACGTGCCGCCCGTGGCCGGGCCGAAGGCGGGACCGAGGCCGGTCACTGCGGGTACGCCCGGCGCGCTGCCCGACCCGCCGCCGGACCCGATCGAGGCCACCGATCCGTACGTGAAGCGGTCGGCAGGCGAGAGTCCGCTCTCGGCTGCCGGGTTCGCAACCACGACGTCCCCCGTCGACGCGCCGGCCTCGGGCGGCACGCGGAGGGTGATCGACGTCGGCGTGGCCGTCACGAAGTCCTGGCTCGACACGGCGACGTAGCCGAAATAGACGGCGGTGGCGCCGACGAAGCCGGTGCCCGTGATGGTGAGAGGCTCGCCCCCGGCCGGGGACCCGTGATGAGCGCCGAGCCCGGTGACGATGGGCACGGGGTCGAAGGTGACCTGTGTGTGATTGGTAACGGTGGGCGTCCCGTACACGGTGGCGCTGACCGTCGCCACCCCAGGGGCCGGCGAGGCGAGGATCACGGTGGCGATGCCTTGGGTGTTGGTGTAGACGGTCCCGTACACCGACTGGGTGACGGACAGCTGGCCGAAGTCGGTCTGGATCTGTACCGCGGCTCCGGCGAGGGGCTGCCCCACCCCGTTCAGGACCTCCGCCGTCAGGGTTGCGGGCTCAAGAAGGGCGACCGCGTCGGGCGGCGTCGCGCCCAAAGCCAGGATGCCCGGACCCAGGCAGTCGCTGAAGCAAGGCACCGGCTCGATGTAGTTGTACTGGTCGGTGGCGCTGACGGCGCTGAAGCCGGCGGTGGTGCCGACGCGAACGTCCACGAGTCCCACGCCCGGGGGCACCTGAGCAGTAAGCGCGGACTCGCTGGTGGCGACGACGTTCGTCGCAGCGGTGCACGGCGCGCCGGCCGGGGCGCAGAACTCGACACTGGGGGGCGGCAGCAGCGTGGCGGTGCCGCCAGGCGGGCACCCCGCCGCCGTGCAGGCGACCGCGACCTCCTGTGGCTGGAAGCCGCTGCCCAGCACCGTGACGGTGGTCCCGCCGTTGGCGGGGCCCGTGGCCGGCGAGACGGAGGTGACCGTCGGCGGGCCCTGCGCTTCCGCAAGATCGCACGGCCCCTGGGAAGCGCCCGCCGTGTACAGGAATTGGTCGCCCGGCACGGCGGCGCTCCACCCCACCGTGTCGCTGTACACTGCAACCCAGACGGTCCCGGGTTGGGCAACGGCCGGGGTGCAGGCTGCGATGGCGGAGTCGCTCAGAATCCGGAAACTGGGTGCGGGCGCGACCAGGGGCAAGCCCGGCGCCCCGCTCTGCAGGAAGGCCTGGTAGGCCCCGGCGTCGGCGGGCGGGTTGCTCTCACCGAACCAGACCTGGGTGACGCCTCCGAGATTGGCCCCGGTCAGGGTGACTGCCGCCCCACCCGCGTCGGTGCTCGTGGCCGGCGTGACGCTCGTGACCGCGGGTGCGTTGCCGGTCACAGGCGCGACGACGGTGAATTGGTCGCAACCGACCGAACCGCTGGCGCAGGTGGTCTGGCTCAGGCCGCCGGGATCCAGGACCTGCACCGTGTACTGCCCCGGAGGCAGGTTCGGAACCGTGGCCAATAATTGAGTATCACTCACCGGGTCGGTCGCCACCGCGGGCACACAGCCCCCGCTTCCGGCTGGGCAGAACTGGACGCCGACGGCGCCGTTCCAGAAGCCGCTGCCGCCGATGTCGATCTGCGTCCCCGGACCGCCGCTCACAGGGACGACCCCCGAAATGGCGGCGTTGGCCACTTGGAACATCAGCGTGCCCCAGCGCCCGTCCAGCCACACATGGGTGGCCAGCGGATTCTTTCCATCCTTGAGGGTGGCGGACGCGGAGACAGTGATGGTGCTCGCCTGGCTGCTGTCGGTCTGAACCGTGACGGACTGCGTCACAGAGGTACTCTGCGTCTGCTTGTAGCTGGCTCCGGCCGTCACGCTGCTGGAGCTGCCAAACAGGCTGAATGTTGCGCCGACGGAGACTGCCTCGCTGGTGGTGAAGGCGCTGTCCACCGTGGCGCTGAAGGACTGGCTGCTGGAGCTGCCGATGCTCTGCGTCTCCGAGTTGGTCAGGGTGACGGTGAAGGCGCCGGGCGTGCCTTGCCCGGGTTGGCCCGCATCCACCGTCTGCACGGAAACGGCGGCGGCGCCGATTCGGGTGCTGGGATCGGCGGCCTGGCTACCAGGCTGGCCGTCGGACGGGGCGAAGGGATCCTGCGCCAAAAGGCTCGCGCACTCGGACGGCGGCAGCACCAGTGGCGGAATGTAGGTGCCGGGGATGGCCAGGGGCACGCCCTCGGCACATCCGAGGAGTTGGGCGGCTGTGACGTCGACCTGGGTCGTGCCTGCACCGATCATCGCGTACGAGACGGAGCCGGTCGTGCCGCCGGTGCAGGGAGGGGCCTGGCCGTTGGCGCACGTCACGTTGTCGTAGATGGCGAACTGCGGGTGCGGAATCAGCACGAATTCGTCGAACATCCAGGGCTGCACGCCAGGCTGGTCCAGCTTGGTGCCGACAGCGGCAGAAGTCCACGTCTCGCCCTCCGAGCTGGTGAAAGTCACTCCCGTCGCGGTGGCGCTGGCCTGCGTCGCGGTGGTCGACTCGCCGCTTTGCCAGGACTGGCTGGCAGAAGCCTTGGTCGTAACCCCCTCCACGGAAGCATCGGCCTCTTCCGACAGCGTGACGTCGCTGGACGTCGACTGGGTGTTGCTGAGAGAGCTTCCGAGCGAATAGGACGTGGAGCTGCTTTGGCTCGCCTGCAGGGCGAACGAGGCCGAGCTCTCGTCCCCGGGCGGCGCGTACAGGATCTTGAAAGGTAAGACGTCCAGCTGCTCGACGGCAGTGGGGGTCTGCACGACCTGGTAGCTCATGGAGGTCTGAGCGGTGCCCTTGACCACTTGAACGACGAAGGTGTGGCCCAAAGGATCGGTAACCGTTTGAGGACAGTATGGCGTGCAGGTCCATGAGGTGTTGAACTGTACGTCCGCCGCCAGCCCGTCGAGCGCGAAGTCGAGCGGCGGCTCCGGCAGTCCGCTCCCCGTCTTCCAGCTGACCGTGCCCAGGGTCGCGCCCGTGCTGGTGTCGGTGGCGGTCACCGTGTAGTCGGTCGTCCAGCCGCAGTTTATGCAATAGGAAAAGTCGAGCGGCAGGGTCACGCTCGGCCCTTGGACCACGAAGGCCGACTGGTTCCCAGGGAAGGTGGTTGGGCTGCCGGCCGTCAGAGCCATGTGGGTCCGGGCGACCTCGAGGGTCGCCGGCGCCTGGGTGGTGTAAGGGGGAGTAGACGTAGGGACGGAATACGACGGGAGGGTCGACACGGGTAGGGGCACGGCCTGCTGCAGGTGGACTTGGGCGCTGCCAGCGACCCCACCCTGAGGGCTGAATACGAGGCCGACGCTCGCTGTCCCGCTGGGGGTGCGGGTGCCTTGCGGGCCGCTAAGCGTCAGCACGGTGACGCTGAGGCTCCCCGGCGCCGCGGGGTTGGTGACATCCCGGGCCACCACCGTCACCGCCTGCCCGGCCAGCGCGCTGAAGCCGCGCGGAAGCTGGAGCAGGACGCCCGGCCCAGAGCCGCCCACGGTCAGTGGATGAACGAAAGCCGGGGTGAAGGGCCCGCCCGGCGCGCCGGACACGCTCACCGAATAGTCGGCCGTCAGGGGCGACCACACCTCGTCTGCGCCCGCGGGGGCCCCCGCCACCGCGCCGGCCACGAAGATGGTGGCACCTCCGCCGAGGTCTGTCTCCGTCGGGAAGTTCACCGTCCAGGTGGTGCCTGGCGCGCCCTCGATCGTGGACGTCGTTGCGGCCGTGATGCCCTGCTGGCGATTCACCAGCTGAAAGCCCTGGGGCGGGGTGGCCACGAAGCCCGGGGGCGCCTCGGCTGTCACGGCGAAGTCGCCCGCCGGGTAGGTTCCGGACGGATCGTTCCTTGCCGGGCTCACCGTGACCTGGACCTGGTCACCGGCGTTGATTGGGGCGGCGAGCGCCAAACTCGCCTGCACGCCCACCACCTGCACGCCGGATACGGGAATGCTGGCTCCCGTCGTTTCATCCTGCACGGTGTAGGCGTATAGGCTCGGCGGCATCGCGACCGCGCCGCTCACCGCGAGAACCTGCGAGCCAGCCTGCAGCGGGGCAAGCGCCGTGAACGTATAGGTCCAAACGGCCGTGCCCCGGCCAAGCAGGCTGGACGGTTGCACGCTGTATGCATCGAAGGTCGTACCCTGTTGCGACTGTGCGAACGGGACTGCATCCACCTCAACGGCCAAGTCGTTCGGCGGGTAAGCGCCCGCCGGCGGGTTTTGCACGCCCTGCAACTGGATCGTCACAGTCTTACCAGCGGCGATCTGCCCGGCGAAGTTGATCGTCATCTGGTTGGGCATGGCCTCGGCCAGCGCCGCGCAGAAGCAGATGCTATTGATCTGCCCGAGGTTGGAGGTGATGCCAGCCGGCGGGGGGCAGGCCACGGTCTTCCCGACGAACGCGCTGGGCGGGCCGCACAAAGGGAAGACCGTGCCGGCCGGCGCCTGGAGGAGGACACTGTCCCCGCCGGGCTTCCCACTCCAGGTTTGGGCCGCGGTGAAGCTCACGGACCAGGTCGCCGTCGCCAGGGGCGCCAGGGTGGAAAACGAGTACTGCAGGCCGCCGAAGTCCGTAATGCCAAAGCGGTCCGAAGTCAGCGTCCGCTCCTGCAGATAGGTGCATTTGCCCAATAAACAAGCCGGAAAGGCGCCCACCAGTATCGTCAGGGTATAGTAACCCACGCTGGAGGGATTCGTGACGTCGCGCATCTGCACGGCCACCGTGGCGCCGGCGGGGGTCGCGTTCGCCACCGTCAGCGTGACGGCCCCGGAACCGACCGATACGGCGGAGGGCGCCGCGCCGATCCCGCCCGTGGGGGTGATGGTGTAGTCTGCCGGGCTGGACGTGAAGCCCGACTGGCTTTGGCTGATCTGAATGACGTCACCCGATCCGAGGGCGAACGGCGCCTGGAAGGTGACGTTCCAGGTCACCCCAGTCGCGCCCACCAGCGAGTCGAGGCCTACTGTCGCAACGCTGGCCGCCGCGGCACTCGCCGGCAGCACAGCCGAGCCGGCTCCGGAGAGACCCAGAACGTAGAGGGCCATGACGACAATGGCGCGCAGGGCCCGGCGGCGAATGAACCGCAAGGTCACCTCACTCCTCCGCGGACGCATCCTGTGGGCGGATCACGGGGGGATCAATCCCAGGGGACGGCGCCTCCGGCTCCAGCTCCTCCAGCACGCGCACCAGGTCCAGGATCCCGGAGAAGGGGACGGGCGCGCGGCCGCCGTCCGGCAGGACCCGGCCCGAGAAGTGGCCCGCGGCGGAGCGAAAGATCTCCATGACGACGCGCACGCCGGCCACCGCCCCTCTTCCCTCAGGGGTGGGTGCGACGGGGCGCGCGGCAGGACCCCTGGGCGGTGCCCGGCGGGCTGCCGAACGGAGAGCCTAAAACAGGTGTTCGCTGCCTAGGTTAGGCGGAGGAGGCGGAGCGGCGCAGGGCGGCCCCCAGCTCGTGGCGCGAGCGGATGCCGAGCTTGCTGTAGACGTGGGTGAGGTGGTACTGGATCGCCTTGGGGCTGACGTGAAGCCGCTCCCCGACCTCGCGATTGGAGAGGCCGTCCACGACCAAGCGCGCCACCTCGGCCTCCTGGGCGGTCAGGGCCGGACCGGACCGGATCCGCCAGGCCGCCAACTCGCTCTCGCAGACGGCCACGTCGGGGCGGGCCCCCAGGGCTGTCAGGGCGGTCCTGGCCGCCAGCAAGGCCTCCGCGGCGGCCCGCCGCTCTCCGTCGGCGCGCAGGCAGCGGCCGTATTCCAGCTCGAGGAGGGCGCGCTGGTAGGGCGCGGGCGCCTCGGCCGCCAGCGCCAGCCCCTCGCGCAGCAGCCGGCGGGCATCGGCGCCGCGACCCAGCCGCCACGCGACGGCACCCCGCAGCCGGTGCGCAGCCAGGGCCGCCACCGGGCCGGCCCCGGCCAGCTCCACCGCCAGCCCCTCCGCCTCGCCCAGGCGTCCCAGGGCGCAGAGGGCCTCGGCGCGCAGCGCCTGCCAGCGCCAGCGGCCGCCGCGCAGCAGGCGCTGCGAGAGGTCGCCTGCCGCCACGGGTTCCAGGGCGGCCAGGACGCCCTCCGGCCGGCCCGCCGCCCGCTCCACCCAGGCGCGGGCCACCGCCGCGCGCGCGATTCCGGCCCAGTGGGGCAGGGCCGCGCTTGCGGCCTCCGCCGCGCGGGCGTATGCCTCGGCCCGCCGCGGGTGGCCGCGCAGCGCGTGCACCTGGGCGGCGATGGCCGTGGCGTGGATCTGCCCCCACAGGCGCTCGGAGTCCTCGGCGAGGCCGACGGCGAGGTCCGCGTCGCGCTCCGCGTCATCCCAGGCGCCAACCTCGATCTCAGCCTCCGCCAGGAGGTAGTGGGCGGCCACCGTCTGCGCCAGGCGCAGGTCCCCGCGAGCCATCTCCAGCGCGGCCCGGATATCGGCGATCCCGGCGGCCGGCGCACCGGCCGCGGCCAGCACCGACCCGCGCGCGACCAGCACGTCGGCGTGCTGGGGATGCCCCGGCGGATAGCGACGCAGCAGGTCCGCGGCGGCGGCCCGCGCCTCGTCGACCCGCCCACTGGCGGCAAGGCCCAGGAGCCACAGCAGTGCGGCGCTCGGCAGGACGGACGGGAACGCGGACGCGGCTTCCACACCTGTCCGCGCCAGCTGGACCGTGTGGTCGTGGCCGCCCCCGAGATAGCGCAGCAGGGCCATCTGCGTCGCGGCCACGGCCAGCACGGCCTGGTCATCACCCCGGCGGGCGGCGGCGATGGCATCCGCGATCAGCGGCTCGGCCACGTCCATGCGGGCCTCACGCAGATCGACGGCGCCGAGGACGGTGTTGCGGAGGGCCGAGGGAGGGCAGGCCTCGATGCGCGCCCGCAGCCGTTGAACCCCGACCAAGTCGCCCGCATGCAGCATCAGCGCCGCCGCCCGCAGCAGTCGCCGGTCGGCGTCGCCCCCCGGCGAGGACAGGGCATGGGCCTGCTGCGCCAGCTCGGCCGCCCGCTCGGCGTCGCCACGGGCGGACTCGGTCCACGCCGCCGTCTCCAGGCGCGCC
>DAHVAF010000050.1 GCA_027314765.1 Clostridia bacterium
TGCGCGCCGGTGACCGGCGCGCGCGGGGGGTTCAGCGGAGACGCGCGGTCCTCCGCACGGGCGGGTTCCATGAAGCGCGCGGGTGACCGGCGCGCGAGCGACCTAAAGGGGGAGACGATGGCCGATGGCCTCCTCGGACTGGGACGAGCTCGTGGGGCTGATCAGGCGGCTTCGGGCCCCGGACGGCTGCCCGTGGGACCGCGCGCAGACCCACCGGAGCCTCCGGAAGTACGCCCTGGAGGAGGCGCGCGAGGTCTGCCAGGCCGTCGACAGCGAGGATATGGATGCGCTGGCCGAAGAATTGGGAGACTTGCTGCTGCAGGTGGCGCTGCACGCCGCCATCGCTGAGGAGGCGGGGGCGTTCGGGCCGGACGATGTCGTGCGGCGCCTGTCCGCGAAGCTGGTGCGGCGGCACCCGCACGTCTTCGGCGACAGGGCGGCGGCGACGCCGGACGAGGTGGTGGCCCTCTGGGCGGCCACGAAGGCGGCGGAGCGCGAGCATGCCGCGCCTGCGGCCCGTCCGTTCCTGGACGAGGTGCCGCGGGACCTGCCGGCGCTGGCGGAGGCCCAGGAGCTGGGCCGGCGGGCCGCGCAGGTGGGGTTCGACTGGGGCGAGGCCGCGGCGGCTTGGCCGAAGGTCGCGGAGGAGGCCAAGGAGCTGGAGGCGGCGATGGCCGCAGGCGACCTGGCGGCCGCGGAGGACGAGCTGGGCGATCTGCTGTTCGCGGTGGTCAACACCGCCCGCCTGCTCGGCCTGGACGCGGAGCTCGGCCTCTACCGCACCAACGCGAAGTTCCGCCGCCGCTTCGCCGCGATCGAGGACGCGGCACGCACAGCGGGCCGCGACCTGAATGCGCTGGGTTTGGATGCGATGGAGGCCGCGTGGCAGGCGGCCAAAGCAGAGCACGGGGAGGCGCAGAGTTGAACAAGGTGGAGCTGGTTTCGGCGCTCGCGGATCGCACGGGGCTGACCAAGCGCGACGCGGACCGCGTGGTGGACGCCTTCTGCGACGTGATCGAGGAGGCCCTGGCCCACGGCGACAAGGTTAGCCTTGTGGGCTTCGGCACCTTCGAGGTGCGCGAGCGCCAGCCGCGCATGGGCCGCAACCCGCAGACGGGCGAGCAGCTTCAGATCCCGGCCGCCCGCGTGCCGGCCTTCCGGGCCGGCAAGGCGCTCAAGGAGACGGTGGAGCGGTAGGCTCCGAAATCTCGGTGTAGAGGTCGGCCGCCGCCGCCCGCCCCTGCTGGGGCCGCTCGGGCACGGCCAGCACGCGCACGGCGACCACCCGGTGGCCGAAGTCCAGGCGCAGTACGTCGCCGACGGCGACGGCCGTCGAGGCGCGGGCCTGGCGGCCGTTGACCTCCACATGCCCGCCGTCGCAGAATGCGTTGGCCAGGGCGCGCCGCTTGATCAGGCGGCTGATCTGCAGATACTTGTCCAGGCGAATGGGGCCATTCATTCGCGGCCGCCGTCCGGCGGCCTTCCTTACGCCCGCCGCGGCGCCCCGGCTGATCCGCTGCGCCGCTGCCCCCAGTCCTACCCCCAGCGTGCCCGCATACCCTTGGCAGGGGACCGAGGCACCGGAGGGGGCGTGGATGGGCATGACGCAGCAGCCGGGGTCGGGCAGGCCGGCAGGCGCCCACCGCCTGGTGCTGGAGAGCCGCGAGCAGTGCAGCGTGACGGGCGTCCTGCGCGTGGCCAGCTTCGACGACAGGACCATCGTGCTGGAGACCGACTGCGGCGCCCTGACCCTGCAGGGCAGCGACCTGCAGATCCAGCAGCTGGACCTGGACGCCGGCACCTTCGCCGTGCAGGGCGTGATCTCCGGCGCCGCCTACAGCACCGGCGTCACGCGGGGGCGCAGCGGCCGCGGGCGGCGGGCCGGCGGCGGGATCGGGCGCCTGTTCCGGTAGCGCGGGGCCGGCCTCGCGCCGCGCGTCGGTTCGGGCCGCGCCTGCGGCAGGGCTGCCACTTCGGCTTGGGCACCGCTTACGCGCCGGGCGTCGTCGCCGCCGCATCCGGCCGCAGCACCGCGGGGTGGTCGCGTGTACACCGTCGCCGACCAGATCCGCATGTTCCTGGCCACGGCCCTCACGGGCGTCATCCTGGCGGCGGCCTTTGACTGGCACCGCGCCTGGCGCGCCGTGCTGCGGCCCCGGGGATGGTACGGCCACGCGCTTGATCTGGCGTTCGTGCCGTTCGGCGCGAGCATCGTGGCCGGGGGGCTGCTGGCCGCCAACTGGGGCGACCTGCGCGCCTACGCCTTCTGTGGCCTGGTGCTGGGCGCATGGGCGTATGTGCGCCTGGCCAGTCCGGTGCTGCTCCCGGTCGAGCGGGCCACGGCCGGTTGGACGCTGGCGGCCGGCCGTGCCGCCTGGCACGCGGTGCTGTGGCCTGTCCGCGCGGGGCAGGTGGCGGTCACTGGCGCCGAACGGCTGGCGCAGGGGGCCGGCGCCTCCGCGAGGCGTGCCGCGGGCTGGGCGGGACGGCAGGGCCCGCGGCTGGCCGAGCAGGTGCGCGCGCGCAGGCCGCGATTTCCCCGCCTACCCTGGCGCAGGCGGCCGCCCACCCCGCCCCCGTAGGCGGGCACGCCGCTCAGACTGCCGTCAGCTTCCAGCGGCCCGTGCGCCAGCGCCAGAGGATGAGCAGGGAGCGGCAGGTCTGGTCGGCGGCGATGGCGAGCCACGCCCCGAAGAGTCCCAGGCCGAAGGCGCTGACGAACAGGTAGCCGAGGCCGAGGCGGAACGGCCAGACGCCGAGGAAGGTCGAGAGCAGCGGAAAGCGGGTGTCGCCGGCGCCGCGCAGGCCGCCCGCGTAGGCGAACTGGATGGACTGCAGCGGCTGGATGAGGCCCAGCACGATCATGGCGATCTCGCCCTGGGCCGCCACCTGCGGGTCACCGGAGTACAGGCCGAAGATCCAGCGCCGCCCGAGGATGAAGAAGATGCCGGTGGCGATGGCCAGCACCGCCGCCATGCGGTTGGTGACCTGGCCGGCCTTTTCGGCGAGGTCGGGGCGGCGGGCGCCCATGTTCTGGCCGACCAGCGTGGTCGCCGCGATGGAGAAGGCAGTGCCCGGGGTGTAGGAGAGGCTCCAGACGTTCAGCGCGATCTGGTGGGCGGCGAAGGTGACCGTGCCAAGGCCTGCGACGACCCGCAGGAACAGGACCACGCCGCCGCGCATCACGGCCTGCTCGCCGGCCGCCGGCAGGCCCACCCGGATGATCCGCCGCACCAGGTCGCGCTGGAAGCGGTAGCCGTCGCGGAAGGAGACGCGGACCGGGCAGCGGCCGCTGAACACGGCCTGCAGCGCCAGGGCGCAGGCGGTGACGTACGCCGCCACCGTGCCGTAGCCGGCGCCGAGCACACCCAGCTTGGGCAGCCCGCCCAGCCCGTAGATCAGGGGGAAGCCGACGGCGATCAGCACGCCGTTGGCGATGATGTTGATCCGCATGGGCGTGCGCGTGTCGCCCGCCCCGCGCAGGATGGCCGTCAGGCTCAGGGCCAGCGTGTTGAAGGCGAGGGCCGCGCCGACGGCGCGGAAGTAGGGGACGGCCTGCACGAGCGTGCCCGGGCTGGCGCCCATGAAGAGCAGGGTCGGCCGGGCGAGGACGGCGCAGAGCAGCGACACGAGGATCCCCATGCCGATGTTCAGGACGAACGTCTGCTTGGCGGCCTCGTTGGCCGTGCGGGTGTCGCCCGCCCCGATGGAGCGCGCGACCAGGGCCGTGGTGCCCACATCGAGCGCGACGAAGATCGACTGGGTGAAGAACACCGGCTGGCTGGTCAGGCCGACGGCGTCGATGGCCCGCGGCCCGAGCCGCCCGACCATCATCAGGCTGACGAGCGACACCAGGGTGATCAGCGACTGCTCGACGAGGGCCGGACCGGCCAGGGCCCAGATCGCCCGCTGCAGGGAGCGGTCGGCGGGGATGGAGCCCTCGGGGACGGCTACCGCCCCGGACCCGGTCACGCGGGCACTGGCCACGGGGTGCCCCTCCTCGCCGTCCGGCAAGGGACCGGCGAGTAATGTTAGCAGGGCCACAAAATGCCGTCAATGGGATGACGAGCCTCGCGCCCGCGGGTCGCTGCCTCCTGCCGGTTGGCCGGCGGCATCCCGCGCAGGCGCGATCGTCATGGGAAAGTTGTCGCGGCGCCGAGGAGGTGTCGGCGGCCGGGCCCGCGAATGGGCAAACCCACTTTCGTACATGATTTGTCCACAATTTGTGCAGGGACGTGGATAACTCCGTGCAGATCGAGATTCGGGGCGCCGAGCGACTCAGCTTCCGGGAGCGCCAGGCGGTTGTCCTGAAGGAGACGGGCCACGGCACCGAGGCGATCGCGGCGCGGCTGCGCATCGCCCCGGCGACCGTCGGCACGCTGCTGAGCCGGGCCAAGGCGAAGGGGTATCAGGTCGTGATCGTCATCTCGGGCGACCCGCTCTCGCTCTTTGACGGAGACGACGACGCCGACGTGACGCCGGAAGGCGAGGCCGAGTGATGGGCAGCCGCCCGCGCACGCGGACCACGCGCACCCTGCAGGCTGCCCGCGACCGGCTCATGGTGGGCGCCGCCGTGGCCGCGCCGCACCCGGCGGCCGGCGAGCCCGCCCCGCGCGGCCGCCGCCAGCCCGTGCCGCCCGCCACCCAGCCGCGGCGGACGGTTCTTGGGGTGCGGCTGCCCCTCGGCCCGGCCCGGCGCCCGCGCTGGCCGCGGGTGGTCCTTGCCGTCATTGCCGTTTACGCCGTGATCCTGACGGCTTCAGACATCGTTCGCCTGGTGGCGCTCGACCGGCAGATCGCCGCCGTCAGCGCCCAGGTCGCCCAGGTCAACGCCCATGAGGCGGTGCTGCGGATGGAGGCCGCCGCGCTGCAGACTCCCGCCGACATCGCGGATACGGCGCGCCGCTGGCTCGGGCTGGCCGCGCCGGGCGACGTGGTCTTCACGCCGGTGGCGCCCGGGCACTGACCCGTCCGACGGTTCGGAGGCGCGCCGAATGGGCGCTTCCGCACGCCGGAACCGGCGCCGTGCAAGGCTCCACCCCTCTCACGCGAAACCCTTGGGCGACGCGTATTCCAGGCTGCCAGGCAATTGACAGCGCAAGGCGGCCGCCGGTATAATGGCGCCGCACTCCACGCGGAATCAGGAGGAATCTTCACCGCATGTCGCTCGTTGTCGGCAGCGTCGTCGAAGGTGTCGTCACTGGCATCACCAATTTTGGCGCCTTCGTCGAGCTGCCGTCCGGCCAGACCGGCCTCGTGCACATCAGCGAGGTTGCCGACGCCTACGTCAAAGACATCAATGAGTTCCTGAAGAAGACCGACAAGGTCAAGGTGAAGATCCTCTCCGTCGACCCGGGCGGCAAGAAGATCGGCCTGTCGATCCGCCAGGCCGTCGAGGGTGCCGGGCCGCGCCGCAGCATGCCCAGCCGCGGCCGGCGGCCGATCGGCGGCTTTGAGGACAAGCTGAAGCGCTTCATGAAGGAATCCGAGGAGCGCCTCGGCGACCTCAAGCGGAACACCGAGGGCAAGCGCGGCGGGCGCGGCGGGCGGGCGTTCTGATCACGGCCAGGGCCGGGGTGGCGAAACGGCAGACGCGGGGGACTTAAAATCCCAGGCCCCGTGAGGGGCGTGCGGGTTCGAATCCCGCCCCCGGCACCAATCATCGAGGCGGCCGGATGACGGCCTCAGGTGCGGCCTGGGGCCGCTTTCTTTGGGGAGGCGTGCGCGTCATCAGCTCCGGCGGCGAGGGCCTGTTCGCGGACCTGTACCTGCTGACGATGGCCTACGCATATTGGCGCGAGGGCAAGACCCAGCCACGAGCCGTGTTCGACCTCTTCTTCCGCGGCGCGCCGTTTGGCGGCCACTACGCCGTGGTGGCGGGACTGGACCGGGCGCTGCGCTTTCTCGATGGCTGGCGCTTCGGGCCGGCGGACATCGATTACCTCGCATCGCTCGGCGTCTTCCCCGACCCGGCGTTTCTCGAGTTCCTGCGTGACCAGACGTTCGCGGGCGACGTCGACGCCATGCCCGAGGGCACACTGGCCTTCGCGAACGAGCCCCTGCTGCGGGTCACGGCGCCCCTGGTGCAGGCCACGGGCGTGGAGACGGGGCTGCTCAACGCCGTGGGCTTTCCCTCGGCTGTGGCCACCAAGGCCACGCGCATCGTGCGGGCGGCCGAGGGGCGGCCCGTGGTCGAGTTCGGCGCCCGGCGGGCTCCGGCGCGGGACGCGGCGCTGGCGGCCGCGCGGGCGTCGGTGATCGGTGGCTGCGCCGGCACATCGCTCCTCGAGGCCGCGCGCCGGTACGACCTGACACCGAGCGGCACCCAGGCCCACGCCATGCTGATGATGTTCGGGGAGCTCGAGGGCTTCCGCATGTATGCGCGCGCCTTCCCCGACAACCTGGTCCTGCTCGTCGACACGTACAACGTGCTGCGCTCCGGCCTGCCGCACGCCATCCAGGTCTTCCGCGAAACCACGGACCGCCTGGGGCGAAGGCCCAGAAGCTACGGTATCCGCATCGACAGCGGCGACCTGGCCTGGCTCTCCAAGCGGTGCCGCGCCGAGCTGGCCGCCGCGGGCTTCGCAGACGCCAGGATCACCCTGACCAGCGACCTCGACGAGTACGTCATCGCCTCGCTCATCCGCGAGCAGGGGGCGCAGGCCGATGCGTTCGGCGTCGGCACCAAGCTCGCGACGGCCGACGGCCAGACATCCCTCGGCAACGTGTATAAGCTCGGCGCGTGCGAGCGGGTTCCGGGCAGCGGCCGCTTCGAGGGCGTGATCAAGCTGTCCGAGAACCGGGCCAAGATCACCAACCCCGGCGTGAAGACGGTCGTCCGCTTTTATGACGGCGACGGACGGGCCGTCGTGGACGAGATCCGGCTGGCCGACGAGTCTCCGCCGGCCCTGCCGCGGGAGTTCTTCGACCCGGTCGACACGTGGAAGCGCAAGACCGTGCCCGCCGGCCGCTGGGAGGGCCTGCTCCAGCCCCTGGTCCGCGCCGGGTGCGCCGTCGGCGGGCTGCCGCCGGTCGCCGCCGCGGCCGAGCGCTGCCGCACGCAGCTCGCCTCCTTCTCCGACGAGAACCTGCGCCTGCTGAACCCGCACGGCTACCACGTCGACCTCTCCGAGCGCCTGTGGCAGGAGAAGCAGCGCCTCATGCGAACCAGCGGCACCTGAGCCCTCCGCGCGCGTGCCGGCGGCGGGCCCGCCGCCGCCGGCCGCCGGTGATGCGGGCTCGGCGCCGGTCAGGCGCCATCCAGCGCCGCCACCGGGCCGCCCGGATCCCGACGACCGGAGGCTTCGCTCGCCCGCGCCAGCACCATCGCCTGCAGGGCAGCCCGAATCCTCTCAGCCGCCGCGTGGCGCGGGCCGCCGCCGCCCGCCGGCGGTTGGGCCACCATGGTGGCGTTCGCCTCGAACACCACGACCCGACCGTCGGGCCGCAACGCGAAGTCGATGCCGCCGTAATCCAGCGCCAGCATGTCGCTCACTCGCTGCAGCGCCGCCATGGCCGCAGGGCCCAGCGTGCCGGCCATATCGTGCAGAAAGGCGTCCTCCTCCGCCCGGAGGTCGGGTCGCGCGGCCGTCTCGGAAGTCGCGTAGTGGACCTTCCAGTCGCGGCCGACCGCCAGGTGGGCGGGGTGGAGGTGGCCGTCGACCATCATCACCCGGTACTTCCGGTACCAGCCGTCCGGCGAGCGCGTGTCGGCGAACGCCGTCACCGCCACCTGCTCGCCGGGCAGACGCTCAAGCGCGTCGGCCAGCTCGTGGGCGCCGTCCACGCGCCGCAGGAAGTGACCGCCATGAAACCCGGGCGCGCGCAGAAGCACCGGGAAGGCGAAGCCCAGCCGCGCCAGCACGTCCGAGTCCACCAGCGTGCGGGGCAGGCTGAGGCAGCGCGGCGCGACCACGCCGTCGATCCTGCTCAGCCGCCGTGGGTTCTCGGACCGTCCCGTGCCCAGGATGGCCGCCGGCGGGTTGATGGCGGGCGCCCCCGTCCGCTGGAGCAGGTGCGCGGCCGCCTCCAGGGCGCGGCCGCCCGCGTCGGCGTCGCCGATGGCCCCGAGGACGGCGGCGTGGGGCGGCAGCTGCGCCTCGGGGTCGAAGAACTCGGTGATGACGACCGATGTGAGGAAAACGCGGTCGTCGAGGAGGGTCCAGAGCGGCGCGTTGCCGCCGCCGGCCGAGGCCAGGACCAGGACGGGCACCGGCGCCCTGCCGCCGCGGTAGGGGAGCGTCGTGAGCGGGTGGCTGGCGTAGCCGAGGCGCCGGTGGCGCTCCGCGGCGGCGGGCTCGCCGAGGTCGTCCAGGGCCCGGGCCAGCCCCTGGTGGGCCTCCGCCAGGTCGCCGTCCAGGCGCAGCGCCGCCTCGAACCGGCCGCGCGCTGACGCCGGGTCGCCGCTCTGCAGCAGCACATTGCCGAGGTTGACCCATGCCGCCGGGTCATCCGGGTGTCTGGCGACGGCCTCGCCGAAGGCCGTCGCCGCCGCATCGACCCGGCCGGTGGCCAGCAGGAGGTTGCCGAGGCGGCAGAGGGCGCCGAGGTGGCCAGGGGCGCGCGCCAGCACCTCGAGGTAGGCCGACCGAGCCTCCGCAGCCCGTCCGAGATCGTCCAGCAGGCATGCGCGCGCGAAGCGAGGTGCCACGGCGTCCGGCTCCGCCGCCGCCTGCGCGTCCGCCACCGCCAGCGCCGCCTCGCGCTGGCGATGCGGCGACCAATCCGCCACCGCGGCCCACCCCTTTGCTCACGGGATACGGCGCGATGGCGCCGCTTCACCTTCCGCCCAGCCGCACGCAGGTGCTCGATGCGCGCGCCACCAGCCGGCCTTCGGCATGCAGCACGTCGGATTCGGTCAGGGCCAGCGTGCGCCCAGCCCGGGCGACCCGGCCGGCCGCGGTGAGCAGCTGCGCGCGGACCGGCCGCGGGAAGTTGATCTTCTCCTCGACCGTCGTAAACGGCTCACCCGCCTTCAGGGTCGTCAGGCAGGCCACGCCCATCGCCGCGTCGGCCAGGTCACAGAGGATGCCGCCGTGCAGCGTGCCCTTGGCGTTGTGGAAGCGCTCGCCCACGTCCGGCGACCAGGCCGCCCGGCCCTCGCCGCATTCCGTCAGCCGCATCCCCAGGGCGTCCGCCAGAGGGGGCAGCGCCGCCTCACCCCGCCGGAGCCACGGGTGCCGGAGCCCCGGACGGCGGCAGGTTTGCGGATACCATTGGCTTGCCGGAGGCCATCGGCGTGGAGCCGGTCGCGCCCGCTCGCCAGACCACCGCCCCCCGCATCAGTATGGTGCAGGGGACGGCCGCGGCGGTCCCGTAGATGGCCAATATGGAAACTCGTCAGCTCGGTCGCACGGACATGCGGGTCAGTGTGCTTGGGTTCGGCGGCTCGGAGATCGGCTCAGGCGCCTCGCGGGCGGAGGTGGAGCAGCTGCTGGGCGCGGCGCTGGACGCCGGCCTGAACGTCATCGACACGGCGGCCTGCTATGGCAGGAGCGAGGACCTCATCGGCGCCGTGGCGCACCGCCGGGATGCGTTTTACCTCTTCACGAAGTGCGGCCACGCCGCGGGGCTGCCGGGGGCCGACTGGGACCCGGCCATGATGGCCCACAGCATCGACCGCAGCCTGCAGCGGCTGCGCACGGACCACCTGGACCTGGTGCAGCTCCACAGCTGCTCCGAGGAGCTGCTGCGCCGCGGCGAGGTCATCGGGGTGCTGCAGCGGGCCAAGGCGGCCGGCCAGACCCGGTACATCGGCTACAGCGGCGACGGGGCCGCGGCCCTGTACGCCGTGCGCTGCGGCGCCTTCGACACCCTGCAGACCTCCGTGAGCATCGCCGACCAGGAGGCGGTCACGCTGACGATCCCGGAGGCCGCCGCCGCCGGCATGGGCGTGATCGCGAAGCGGCCCATCGCCAACGCCGCATGGCGCAGTGGGCGCCGGCCCCATGACGGGTACGAGCACGCCTACTGGGACCGTCTTCAGGTCCTGGCATACCCCTTCCTGGCGGGCGACGTGCAGGGCGCCGTCGGCACCGCGCTGCGCTTCACCCTGGGCGTGCCCGGCGTCGGGACGGCCATCGTGGGCACGGCGAACCCGGCCCGCTGGCCCCAGAACGCGGCGCTGCTGGAGGCAGGGCCGCTGCCGGAGGCCGAGTTTCAGGCCATCCGCGCGCGCTGGCAGGCGGCGGCGCCGCCGGACTGGGTGGGGCAGACGTAGGCCGTGGACATCGATGCGTTCACGGAGCGGCTCGACCGGATGATGGACCGGGTGCCGCCGGCCCTGCTCCAGGACCTGGACGGTGGCGTCAGCGTCTCCGAGGACGAGCACCGCCGCCGCGGCGATCCGCCCGGGGTGTACATCCTGGGCGAATACATCACGGACCCCCACCTGGGCTGCCTGATCGTGATGTACCACGGCTCCTTCCGCAGGCTGTTCGCCGGCGAGGCGGAGGCGGTCTGGGAGAAGGAGATGTGGGACACGCTCCGCCATGAGATCCGCCACCACGTCGAGGGCATGGCTGGCGTATCCGACCTGGACATCGAGGACCTGTGGGATCTGGAGCGGATGCGGGCGGATACCGCGGCGGCCGCCCGCCCGCGCCCGATCAAACGCCGCCGGCGCCGCTCGTGACGGAGGGCAGCAAGAGCCCCGCGAAGCTGATCACCCGGAGGGCGCCCATGACCGCGTGCAAGTCGGCGTTGAGCGTGCTGCCGCCGCGCCCGCCCGCCGTGAAGCAGAGCCCGATCATCACAAAGAAGATTGCCTCCCGCAAACCTGCCGCCATCCGTGGCTCCGGCCCGCCCCGCGCGCCAGGCCCACGGTGCGCCCGCCAGCGCGGAGATCGCCGCCCAGGCCAGGACCCGGCCGCAGAGGGCCTCGAAGGGGCACCGCGCCGCGGATCGGCACGTCGCGGAGCGTGCCGAGGCCCAGCGGGATGGGCCCACCCGCGTGGGTGAGGGCCATCGCCAACAAGGCCAGGGTATGGGCTGCGAGCACCAGACCGAGGGTGCGCTTGCCCACGATATTCATCCCCCGGCGCCCATCGTGGCGCAGAGCGGGCGCGAGGTCGTCCACCCCGGGGCGGCATTCGGGCTGCGTCAGCGGGCGTACGGCCCCACCAGCCCCGTTTCGTAGGCGAAGACGACCCGTGGCGCGCGGTCGCGCGCACCGACCTTGCCCGTGGCGCGGGCGACGTGGGTGTGAGCGGTGGCCACGCTGATGACCAGCCGCTCCGCGATCTCGTCGTTGGAGAGGCCGGCTCGCACCGGGGCCACGACCTCGCGCTCGCGGTCCGTCAGGTCCCCGAGCAGCGACGGCGATGGACCGGCTGGCGCCGGCCGGGCGGCGAACGCCTCCACGACCCGGCGCGTGACGCGGGGGGAGAGCAGGGAGTCTCCGGCCGCCACCAGACGGATGGCCCGCAGGATCTCCGCCGGATCGGCCTCCTTGAGCAGAAAGCCGCCGGCGCCCGCCCGCAGCGCCCGAAACACGGCGTCAGCGTGGCGGCGTAGGCGCGGTACGCGACCGGCCGTAGCCCGGGCGGGCCGGAACGGCGCTACCGGGCGCGGGCCCGCTCGCGTTCACGAGGCGGCCGCCGACCCGCCACTGCCGCCACAGCTCGATGGCGCCGTCCGCGGCGGCCGCCGGGACCTCCGCGAAGCTGAAGTCGTCGTGCACATCGATTTCGCCGACCTCCAGGCCGGGGGCGGCCCGCAGGACGTCGGCCGGGCGGATGCCCTCGCGATGGCCCACGTTGAGGAAGATGCGCTGGGTGTCGGCGGTCGCGGGGGAGGGGGCCGACGGGCTGCGCGCGGTGTCCATGGCCAGCTTGATGGCCGCGGCAGCGACCTCGATGGCCGAGTACCTCTCCGCCATGTCCTGCGCCAGCTCCAGCGCCCCGGCCAGCTCGCCGGCCTCGATGACGTCGGCCAGCTCGCGCCGGAAGCTGCCCATCGCGGCTCGGGCGACGTCGGCTGGGCTCGGCAGCGCATGCGTTGGGATGCGGGTCTGCGTCGCCTCCGCGATCATCCGCAGCTGCTTCATCTCCCGCCGGTCGACCAGCGTGATGGCCACGCCGGTCCGCCCGACGCGCCCCGTGCGCCCGATGCGGTGCACGTGCGCCTCCGCGGAGTCGGCCACATGGTAGTTGAGGACATGGGTCACCCCCTCGATATCAAGCCCGCGGGCGGCGACGTCCGTCGCGATCAGCAACTCGCTCTCGCCGTCGCGAAAACGGGCCATGGCACGATTGCGCTGGGGCTGGCCCATGTCGCCGTGGATGGCCTCGGCGGGATAGCCTCGCGCCTGCAGCGCCGCAGCCACGTCGTCGACGGCCCGCTTGGTGCGGCAGAACACGATCGCGCGCCGGATATCGAGGTAGTCCAGCAGCCGGCAGAGGGCCTCAGTCCGGTCGACATTCATAATGGGGTAGCAGGTCTGCTCGATCAGGGTCGGGACGGCCAGCCGTCCCGTGGTCACCCGCACGTGCACAGGGTCGCGCAGATACCGGGCGGCCAGGCGCTGGATCGGCAGCGGCAGCGTGGCGGAGAAGAGCGCGGTCTGCCGCTCGCGCGGCGCGGCGGCCAGGATGGTCTCGATGTCGTCGATGAAGCCCATGTCCAGCATCTCGTCGCCCTCATCGAGGACGACAAAGCGGAGGTCGTCCAGGCGCAGGGTGCCGCGGCGGAGGTGGTCCAACAGCCGACCGGGGGTGCCAACCACGACGTCGGCCCCTGCCCGCAGGGCGCGGATCTGGCGCTCGATGGGCTGGCCGCCGTAGATGGCCACTTCGTGCGCGCCGAGCTCGGCGCCGATGCGCGCGATCTCCTCGGTGACCTGCAGCGCCAGCTCGCGGGTCGGCGTCAGGACAAGGACCTGGGGATGGCCGCCGTCCGGCCGGATGTTCTGCAGGGCGGGCACGGCGTAGGCGGCCGTCTTGCCTGTCCCGGTCTGGGCCTGGCCGATGAGGTCCAGGCCGCGCAGGAGCGGCGGGATGGCCTCCACCTGGATGGGCGTGGGCTCCTCAAAGCCCATTTCGCGCAGCGCGGACAGGATCGGCGGCGTGATTCCGAGTTCGGCGAACGAAGCCAAGGCAATCCCTCCGGACATGAAAAGGATGCTACAGGATGCTACCGCCCGGCCGCGCGCCATGCACGGTCCACGGGCACGTCCCCGATTGTACGCCGCGCGGCGGCGATTCGCCGAGTGGGACCGTTCAGACCCGGCAGGCACGACCAAGCCGACCCTGACCGAGGCGGCCCCGCCTCCCCAAAATGAAGGCAACGCAGGGTGGCGGAGCCATGGCCGATCCAGGGACTCTGCGTGCCCCCGTCGCAGCTTCGCGCGGCTTCCCCATCGTATTCGCGACGCTCGGCGTGGGGCTGCCACTCATGATCGCCATCGCCGAGGTCGTGGCCCGGTGGCGGGGGCGGGCCGCCCACCGGCTCATCGCGTGCCGCTGGGCGGCCGCGTCTTATGGTACCCCTGAGCAGGGGCGTCGTCAGCGGCACGATCGTCGCCATGCAGCTGCAATTGCTGCGGCCCGCCTTCAGGCGCCTGGTCGGCCAGCTCATCGCGCTGCCGTTCGCCATCGAGATCGTGGCGTTCGTCGTCGAGGCCGCGTTCGCCGCCATCGGTCTGTACGCAGGCGGCCGCCTGCGGCCGGGGCTGCGGATCTTCAGCGCGCTGCTGGTGGCCGTGGGGGCTGCCGGGTCGGGCGTCCTCATCACCGACGTCAACGCCTTCATGAACACGCCGGCGGGCTTCCACCTGCAGGGCGGCCAGCTGATCGACATCCAGCCGTGGCGGGCGGTGTTCAACCCGTCGATGCCGACGGAGATCGCCCATGTGCCGGTCACCGCCCACCTCGCCGCCTTCCTCGGGGCGCTTTGGTCCTTCAGCGGGCGCAACCCGCGGGCGGCGTCGCCCGGGCGCCCGCGCTGGGCCGTGGTGCTGGCCGCCCTGCAGTTCGCGCTGGCCGTGATCGGCTACGGCGCGGCCCACGCGCCCTACCTGCTCTATCCGCAGGTCGCGACGGCAGTCGCCTCCACCGGCGGCGTCATGTTCTCCGCACTGCGGGCGGCGGTGATCGTCGGCGTGGTGGTGCTGGTGCCGGCCCGTGTGTGGCCCTGGCGCTTCTTTGCCCCCGCGTGCGCGCGTGACGGCCCGCGCTTATTTTGAACCCCGCGTGCGCGCGGGACGACCCGCGCTTAACTTTGAACCCCGCGTGCGCGCGTGACAACACGCGCTCACCATGTCGTCGACCCCCGCTCCACCCACTCGTAGGCGACCCCGCCCCCGGCCGCCCCGCCCGCTGCGCAGGCCGCGCGGGCCGCGAAAGCGGCCCCAAAGGTGTGCCATGATCGTGGCCAAGGGGGCTTGCACCGCGCATGCCGTGGTTTCGCCGGGATCCGCAGGACGCGATCGATCAGGAACTGGCCCAGTACGCGCCGGGGCATGGCGCATTCACGTCCGACCTCTCGGGCCAGGAGTTCTGGCTGGTGCTCGACAAGGGCTACCGGCCGCTCGGGCTGGTCGTCGGCAACTGCGTCTTCTCGATGGGGGCGATGCGGGCGGCGCTGGCGGCCGTGCGCGTCGCGTTTCGGGGCGAGGTGCGCCAGATGAGCCAGCTGCTCTACGACGCGCGCGAGCTGGCCATGAAGCGGATGAAGGACGAGGCGGACCGCCTGGGCGCCGACGGCATCGTCGGCGTCGACCTGCGCATCCAGGAGATGCACGGCGGCGAGGTGATCGAGGTGACGGCGATCGGCACGGCCGTACGCTACGTCGGTTACTCCGACGGCGAGCGGAGCCGCGGCATGGTCGTGGTGCCGGTGGGGCGGTAGGCGCCAGGACGGCGCCATGTCCGGTTTGGGCAAACGACCGCCGTGACATGTCGCCCGCGGAGCCCGGATGCGCCGCGGCGCGGGGTGTTGCGCGGGCCGCCGCGTGCGGTTGTCGCACACGTGGCGCCGGTGGGCCCTGGGGGCGCGCGCTGCGACGGCCCAGTCCGGCATGTGCCGCAGCCCGTGGCGAAGCGCACGGCTCGCATTGCCGGGCGCGAGGGACGGCCGCGCGAAGGCGTGCCAGCGGCATCGTGCGAGCGAGGCGGCGCTACCGGGCCTTCGATCTGCGGCGCCCCGCCAGCGCCGAAAGGTGCAGGTATGTGCCGCCGCCGGTGACGCGGCTCACGAGGCCGGGGCGCGCCCCCGGTGACGCGGCGCACGCATCCGTGCCGCGCCACCGGTGACGGCCGCGCGCGGGTGGGCCAGCCGCGCCGTGCCATGCGGCGCCAGCGGACCTTCGATCTCCCGCGTCTCCGCCGGCCGCGGGCCGGGCAAGATGATGCGGAGGGAACGCGCGGCGCTTCGCGGCGCGCGTCCGCGGGTGATGAGGAGGCGCATCGCATGGCGGACATGGGCACGGACAGCTTTCAGCACTTCAAGCAGGAGCTGAGCCAGAAGGTCAAGGTCGCCAAGGTGGCCGGCATGAGCACGCAGGAGATCCAGAGCCGCGCGCAGGAGGTTGGCGACTTCCTCTCCAGCCACTACGACCCGCATTCCCCGGAGCAGCGGCTGCTGAAGGAGCTGTGGGCCGTCAGCGACCGGAACGAGCAGCAGTCGATCGCCAACGCGGTCGTCAAGCTCGTCGAGCACTGAGAGGGTTCCGTGGGCGGCGGCCGGCCCCGCGCCGGCCGCCGCTGCATACCGTGAGCCATGCTGAACACGCGCGACCGCAACCGGCTGCGGGCCATCGCCCGCCTGGCCCCGGGCGGCCCCGCCATCGTGGTGTCGAGCCGGGCCGACGACGGCGCGCTCGAGGTGGCCGCCGTGCTGGCCGCGGCCGGGCGGCAGCCGCTGGCGCTCGTGGGACCCTTCGAGCCCGTGGCGCTCCGCACGGCGCTGGCCCGCCCCGATCTGCACGGGCGGGTGCACGCGACGATCGGCGCGCCCGTGTCGCTCTCCAGCCAGCCGCGGACGCCCGCCGCTCTGCTCTGCCTGCCGGCGGCCGGTCTCTCGCCAGCGGCGCTGGCCGCCTACGGCAACGGCTGGGCCCGCCACGTCCGCTCGGGGGGCTACCTGGCCCTGTGGGGCGGGGAGGCCGCGTCCCTGGCCGCCCTGGGCGTCACGCCCGCGTACTGGGAAGCCTGGCCGGGCGCCGGGCCCGTCGGCGTTGCCCGCCGCAAGCCCGTCGGCTGACCGCATTGCGCATAACCCCCGCCGTGACGCGGGGATCGCCGTCGTCCTCCCGACCGCGCCCTCGCACCGCTCGACCGAATCGCCAATCGCCCGCCGGTACGACTTCTACTGCCGCCCGCGGCGGCCCCGCGCCCGCCGCGGCCAGAACGTCCAGAGCGTCAGGGCGGCGGCCGCACCCCAGGCCCAATGGGCATCGACGGTCTGCCGGCCCGCCGTCAGGACGGCCGCACCGATGATCACCGAGCCCGTCAGCACCGTGCGCCCGCCCTGGCGCGCGCCCGCGACGACCTCGTCCAGGCGGCGCTGGATGGGCACGGTGTCGACCTGGACCCGGATGTCGCCGGACTCGATGCGCTCGGCGATGCGCTCCACCCGCCGCGGCATGCGGTAGAGGAGCAGGGCCATCTCGCGCGCCTCGCGCACGATGACCTCCCACGTGATGCCGGTCCCGCCGATGCCGCCAGCTGCCTGCGCCGCGCCACCCCCGGCACCCGCGCCCCCCGCGCCGCCGCCTGTGCCCGCCTCCTGCCCAGCCGCCGGCCGGGTGCCGCTGGCGTCAAGGCCGAGGTAGGGCAGCGCGCTCTCCCGCAGCAGGCCCACGAAGTCCACGTCGGGGTCGAGCTGCGTCGCCAGCCCGAGCAGAATCCCGACCGCCCGCCCCAAAAACGCGTACTGCACGGGCAGCTGGAAGGGCTCGGAGTAGATGAAGTCGCGCATCTCATCCAGGAAGGCCTGAAACTCGCGGCTGGACGGTGCGGAGATGGGCACGCCCGACAGCCGCTCCAGGGCCATGCCGAGGGCCTTTTTCATCGTGGTCGTGTTGGCGTGGGCACGCAGGAACCCGAGCGTCCGGATGGCCTCGATCAGGCCGTCGAGGTCATGGGTGATGATGGTGCTGACCAGCTTGCCGAAGACCAGCCGGTCCGCGGGCGCGATCTGGCCCATCATCCCGAAGTCGACGAAGACCAGGGAGCCGTCCGGCTCCACGAAGATGTTGCCGGGGTGGGGGTCGGCGTGAAAGAAGCCGTCCCGCAGCACCTGGCGGAGGTAGGACCGCACCAGCAGCTGCGAGACGGCCTTGGGGTCGATGCCGTGGGCGACGATCGCCGCGCGGTCGCCGATGCGGATGCCGTCCAGATACTGCATCACCAACACCCGGCGCCGGGTCAGCTCGCGGTAGACCGCCGGCGCCCGCACCCGCGCGTCGGCCGCGAAGTTGGCGGCGAAGCGCTCGCCGTGCTCGGCCTCCTGCAGGTAGTCGAGCTCCTGCAGCGTGACGGTCTTCAGCTCGTTGAAGATGGCGTCGAGGTCGACCCGCTCGCCCCAGCGCGTCCAGCGGTCGGCGAAGGCCAGGGCGATGGAGACGGCCGCCAGGTCAGCCCGCACGATGGCCTCCAGATGCGGCCGCTGCACCTTGACGGCCACGTCGCGCCCGTCGGGGAGGGTCGCGCGGTGGACCTGGCCGAAGGAGGCGGAGGCCACGGGCTGGGTCCGCCAATCGTGGAAGACGTGCTCGGGCGGCTGGCCCAGCTCCGCCTGCACGACCGCGCGCACATCGTCGGGTGAGACCGGCGGCACCATGTCCTGCAGCTGCGCCAGCTCGTGGGTGTATATCTCGGGCAGCACGTCGACCCGCGTGGAGAGGAACTGGCCCAGCTTGATCAGCAGGCCGCCGAGGCGCACGGCGGTCTCGCGCAGGCGCACAGCCTGCCGCCGAAAGAGGGCCTGCTGGCGCTCGGCGTATTCCTCCGGCGGCAGCCTGTCCTCCTGGCGCGCGAGCCACACCAGCTCGAGTGCGATCCGGGCCGTCATCGCGAGCACGGTGGCCATGCGCCCATAGAGGGCGAGGCGGCTCACGCGCGCGGCCCCTGGGATCCGCCCGGCCACCGGCCGAGGGTCAGGAGGGCAACGGCCGGTGCCCGACCCGTGCCGGCGTGACCATGACCTGGCGCGGCCAGCCTATGCCGTCGGCTGCCCCTGCGCCTGCCCGGGACCCTGCTCCGGGTGCTCCGGCTCGTCGGCCAGAAGGTCATCCAGCGCCTCCCGCAGGCGGCGCCGGAACCGCCGGCGCTTCTCGGGATCGGCGCCCAGCATGCCTCCGCCGTGATGATGGTGCCGGTGGCCCTCACACTCGCCGTCCCTGTCCCTGGCCGCCCACATCCGGCCGCCCCAGCGCGTGCGCCGGGAGCCGGCCATGAAGCCAAGGCCGAAGATGGCGCAGAGAATCCGGCAAAAGAATCCGCGCATTTCGAACTCACCACCGCACTCATTGTAACCCCGCGCCGCAGCCCGTACAGGGGCCGGACGGACGGGCCGCGAAGTCGGCGACCGGGGGAGGAACGGGGACATGGCTGAGGGCCTGCTGGCCGGCCGGCACGCGCTGGTCCAGGGCGTCGCCAACGAGCGCAGCCTCTGCTGGGGGATCGCGCGGGCGCTGCATGGGGCCGGCGCCGAGCTTTGCATGACCTACCAGAACGAGAGGTACCGCGACCACGTCGAGCCGCTGGCGGCACAGCTCACCGGTACGTTCACGGCCCCGCTCGACCTGCAGCAGGACGCCGAGATCGGCGCCGTGGCCGAGTCGCTGCACGAGCGCTGGGGCAAGTTGGACATCGTGGTCCACGGAGCCGCGTTCGCCCGCCAGGAGGACCTGCGCGGCGAGTTCACGGACACCTCGCGCGAGGGCTTCCTTTTGGCGATGGACGTGAGCGCCTATTCGCTGGTCGCGCTTGCGCGCGCCACCCGACCCCTCCTGCGGGCGGCCGGCGGTGGCAGCATTGTCTGCCTCACGTACATCGGCAGCACGCGCGTCACCCAGAACTACAACGTCATGGGCGTGGCCAAGGCGGCCCTGGAGGCCAGCGTTCGCTACCTCGCCAATGACCTGGGCCCGGACGGGATCCGCGTCAACGCCATCTCCGCCGGGCCCGTGCGCACCCTGGCGTCAAGCGCCGTGCGCGGCGTGCGCGAGCATATCGCGGCCGTGCGCGACCGGTCGCCGCTTCGCCACCAGACGGAGCAGGAGGAGGTCGGCGACGCGGCGGTGTACCTGGCGAGCCCGCTGGCCAGGGGCACCACGGGCCAGATCCTGTTCGTGGATAGCGGCCACCACCTGCTGGGCGTGTAGGCCGCGGGGGCGAGCCGGCGCGGACGCCCCCATCACGAGCGCATCCGCGCGCGGCAGGGGCCATCCGTGGCGCCCTCCGATCACCGGCCTCGGTGGCCGTGCCCCGGCCCCTGCGGTTGACCCTGATGGTCCTGCGGGCGCGCCGCGGGTCCTGGCGGGACCGGCCGCATGACCATGAAGGGCCGCCCCGGCGGGGCCGGATGCTCCGGCGGGGCCGCCTGGTCCGGCCGGGCCGGCTGGGTCGTGACGACCGCCACCGGCAGGACGGCCACAGCCGTGACCGCGCCGTTGCTCACGACGACCTCGACCTGCGCCCCGACCGTCAGCGTGCCGAAGGTCTTGGCACCCGACGCGATCGGCAGCACGGCGTTCACCAGCGAGCCGCCCGTCGTCGTGGCGGCGATCCCCGCCGGCAGCGCGGCTGGCGCGACCCGCAGCGTCAGCGCCCCGGGGGCGATGGCCTCGACCACCCCACGCACGGCGCCATGGAGATCGGGTACGCTGACCGCCGCAAGCTGGACGGTCTTGACGTGCGCTGGCGGGTGTGGCGGGGGCGTCCGCAGCAGCGCCGCGCCGCCCGCGCCCGCCACCAGCACGACCACGGACAGGATCAGTCTGAGCATGCGAGGGCACCTCCCTGTGGAGAGCCCTTCGCAGCCGGACGCCGCGTTTCCGAGGTCAGAGGGCGGCGATGGACGGGATGATGCGGTCGGGCCGCGCCGGGAGATGCGCTGGCCAGGCCTTGGCCGGGCCGATCCAGACGGCGCCAGGGCCAGCCGCGGCCGCGCCGACGATGTCAGCCTCCGGGTCGTCGCCCACCATCACGACGTGCGCAGGATCCAGGCCCGGCGCCCGCACGCCCTCCAGGAAGAAGTCCGCCACACCCGCGGCCAGGGATGGCGAAGGCCATGCCGGGTGCACTGGACATCGACCACCGGCCCGTCCGCGCTCAAAAACCAGCGGTTGCGGGCCATGGCGACGAGGTCGGCGCCGGATTGGAGCGCGCGCAGGGCCGCAGTCAGGCCCGCCCGGCTCTGGGCGGCATCGCCGTCACCCATGACGACATGGTCGGCCCCCTCTGCAAGCCCGGCGAGGTCCTCGCGTGCCCCTGGGGACACCAAGAACAGGCTGCCCCCGTCCATCCGGCGCAGGTGTGCAGCTGTGGCCTGGGCAGGTGTGAGCACGTCGTCCACAGTCACCGGAAGGCCCATCGCCGCCAGCTCCCGGCGGCTGCGAGTCGTGGTGTCGCGATGCAGCCGGAACGGGCGCAGCCGGTCCAGAGCCTCGGCGGCACCCGCAATGGCGCGCTCGCCCAACGGCGAGCGTGCCGCCGACATCGATCAGGCGGACGCCAGTGCCCTCCCCGCCCGCCGTACCACGTCCACCAGCGCCGCGATGTCATCCTCCGACGTGTCGCGGTGGAGGATGCATGCCCGGAGGACGGGCCGGCCGCCCAGCACGGAGCTGGTCAGATAGGCCTCGCCGCCCGCCTGGACGGCCGACGCCACGGCACGCTGCAGATCGTCGACAGCGCCAGCGTCCAGGCCGGCGGGGGCGTGGCGGAAGCAGACGACCGACAGCGTCACCGGCGCGACGACTTCGAAATCCGGCGCCGAGCCCAGCAACCCCTCGAGATGGCGCGCCAGGCGCCGGTGACGCATGACCATCTCCGCACAGCCGGACCGGCCTGCTTCCTGCAGGCCCATCCACAGCTTCAGGGCCCGGAAGCCGCGCGTCTGCTGGAAGCCGTACTCGTCGAACCCGGGGCGCCCCTCCACGTCGCGCAGGTACGGCGGCACCATGGTGAAGGCCGCCCGCAGCAGCTCGGCGTCGCGCACGAGCGCGCAGCCGCACTCCAGGGGCACCTGCAGCCACTTGTGCGGATCCAGGGCCAGGGAGTCCGCGCGCCCCAGTGCCGCCAGCCGCGGCGCCACCTCAGGATCGAGCGCGGCGAAGGCGCCGTACGCCCCGTCCACGTGCAGCCAGAGCCCCTCGGCCGCGCACAGATCCACGAGCTCATCGAGCGGGTCGATGGCCCCGGTGTTCGTCGTCCCGGCGCTGGCGGCCACGCAGAAGGGCCGCCAGCCGGCCGCCCGGTCGGCCGCCAGCATGGCGGCCAGCGCGCCCACGTCCATCCGGAACTCGCCATCCATCGGCACCAGGCGCACGGCGCGCGACCCGAGGCCCAGCAGCTCCGCCGCCTTGCGCAGGCAGTTGTGGCCGTCCTCCGAGACATAGAGCGACAGAGGCGCATGGCCGCCCTGCAGCCCGTCGGCGCGCACGTCCCAGCCGTCCTGCCGCGCCGCACGGTGCCGGGCGGCGGCGATGCAGGTGAGCGAGGCCATGGAACCGCCGCTGGTGAGGAGCCCCGTGCCGCCGCCGAAGCCCACCAGCTCGGAAAGCCAGCGCACGGCGCAGCGCTCGACGTAAACGTCCGCGTGATCACCGAACGTGCAGGCCGGGTTCATGGCCGCCGCCAGCAGGTCGCCGAGGACGCCGACAGGCGCGGGCGGTGAGTTGACCCATGCGAAGAAGCGGGGGCTGGCGTTGCCCATGGGGTAGGGCAGGACCTGCGTGGCGACGCGCTCGAGGATGTCCGCGACGGGCTGCCCGGCCTCGGGCAGGGGCGCATCCTGCAGCAGGCGCCGCAGCTCAGGGGGCACGGACCGGTACCCGGGGCGGCCCTCCAGGTGGTCGAAGGCGAGGTCGACCGCGCGGTGGCCGAGCTGGCGGAGCCCATCTCCGTCCATGGCGCACCCCCGAAGCGCGATGTTGGTGGGGGCGCGCGTACGCGCGCCCCCTCACGAAATGCTGCTCAGACGTCCCCGTAGAGGTAGAACTCGTAGGGGTGCGGGCGCATCGCCATCGGGGCGATCTCGCGCTCCCGCTTCCAGGAGAGGTGCATCGCGATCAGGTCGCTCGTGAAGACGCCGCCCGCCATCAGGAACTCGTGGTCGGCCTCGAGCGCGGCCAGGGCCTCGCCGAGGGACCCGGGCACGGAGCGGATCTTCGCCAGCTCGGCGGCCGGCAGCTCGTAGATGTCCTTGTCGACAGGCGCCGGCGGCTCGATCCCGCGCTTGACGCCGTCGAGGCCCGCCATCAGCAGGGCGGCGAAGGTCAGGTACGGGTTGGCGGCCGTGTCGGGGCAGCGGAACTCGATGCGCTTGCTCTTCGGGCTTTTGCTGTACATCGGGATGCGCACGCAGGCGCTGCGGTTTCTCTGGCTGTACACGAGGTTGACGGGGGCCTCGAAGCCGGGGACCAGCCGCCGGTAGCTGTTCGTGGTCGGGGCGGCGAAGGCCAGGAGCGCGGGCGCGTGCGCGATCAGACCGCCGATGTAGTGGCGGGCCGTCTCGCTCAGCATGGCGTAGCCGCCCTCGTCGAAGAAGAGGTTGCTGCCGCCCTTCCAGAGGCTCTGGTGGACGTGCATGCCCGAGCCGTTGTCGCCGAAGACCGGCTTCGGCATGAAGTTCGCCGTCAGGCCGTGGCGCAGGGCCACGTTGCGCACGACGTGCTTATACATCATGCACCGGTCGGCGATGGCGAGCGGTGTGGCGAAGCGGATGTCGATCTCGCACTGGCCGGCGGAGCCGACCTCGTGGTGGTGCAGCTCGACGGGCACGCCGGCGGCGGCGAGGGCGAGGACGATGTCCGAGCGCACATCCTGAAGCCGGTCGGCCGGCGGGGCCGGAAAGTAGCCCTCCTTGGGGCGCAGGCGGAAACCGCGGTTGCCGCCCGGCTCCTCCTTGGACGCGTTCCAGAACCCCTCGGGCGAGTCGATCGTGTAAAAGGCGGAGTGGTTGTCCTGGCCGTAGCGCACATCCGAGAAGAGATGGAACTCCAGCTCAGGGCCGAAGTAGGCCGTGTCGGCGATGCCGCTCATTTTCAGGAAGTCCTCGGCGGCGCGCAGCACGCGGCGCGGGTCGCGCGAATACGGGCTGCCCGTCATGGGGTCGACGACGTCGCCCACGATCGAGAGCGTGGGCACGCTGCAGGCGGGGTCGACGACGGCCGTCGCGGCGTCGGGCACCAGCAGCATGTCGCTCTGGTCGATGGGCTGAAAGCCGCGGATGCTGCTGCCGTCAAAGCCGAGGCCCTCGGTCAGCATGTCGGGGTCGAACGCGGTGGCCGGGATCGTGAAGTGCTGCCAGGCCCCGAACAGGTCCGTGAACTTGAAGTCGACCATCTGGATGCCCTTGGCCTCGAGCAGGCGCTGGATGTCGGCGCCGCTGGCGGGCGTGGCCATGCTTGCTCTGCGACCTCCCGGGGTCCATGATGTGAGGTTTCGGCGGCGGGTGACAACGTTTTGTCATGTTTCATGACATAAGGGCGGTCCCTGCTTGTCAGGTTTACGCTACAATGGCGGTAGCACGCGGGTTCTTCGGGGGAGGTGGCGGCGGTGGCGGAGTCGGTGCCGGGCGGCATCCCCGACGACGCGGCGGCCTATTCCATCGGGCGCGTCGGGGCCCTGACGGGCCTCAGCGCGCGGCAGATCCGCTACTACGAGCAGGAGGGGCTGCTCGCGGCGCAGCGGAGCGCGGGGCGGCAGTGCCTGTACACCCACGACCAGGTCGCGCTGCTGCAGCTGGTGAAGCGGCTGCGCGACGAGGGCTACAGCCTCGGGGCCGTGCGGGACATGATCCGCGCGCGGCCCGGTGCGGGGGCGGGGGTATCGGGCGCAGCTGGGGCAGCGGGTTCGGGTGCGGTGGTGGCGGGCGTGGCGG
>DAHVAF010000061.1 GCA_027314765.1 Clostridia bacterium
GCGCGCGCGGCGAACGGGGACTGGCGCACGGCCACCATCGACGCCCTCACCCGCCAGGCCGCCGCGCGCGGGGCCCTGGGCTGGTGAAGCCGGGTCAGTCGGCGGACCCCGCGCGCGAGATCCGGCGGCGCACCGCGTACCAGATGGGCACCATGGCCACGATGCCGGCGAGGCCGATCAGGGCGCCGACCTCCTCGCCGTGGGCGACGGGGGCGCCGGCCAGCGCCGCCAGCACGACCGCGATCACGAAGTACGTCGTGAAGGGGTAGCCCCAGAGCCGCCACTTCAGCCGCTCCGGGTGGGTCCGCATCAGGTGGCGCCGGTAGCGGAGGTGGGTGATCAGGATCACGAGCCAGATGAACATGGCCTGAAACCCGGTCGCCGTGACCAGGTACGCGTACGCCTTGTGCGGGAGGAAATAGGCCATCAGCAGCGTCGCGGCGAGCAGCCCGGCGCTGGTCCACGTGGCGGTCGCCGGCAGGCCGCGCGCGTTCAGGCGGCCCAGGGCGGCGGGCGCCTCGCCCTGTCCGGCCAGGCTGTAGAGCACCCGCACGTTGGCATAGAGCGCCGCGTTCATGGTGGACAGCACCGCGAACAGCAGGACCACGTTGAGCAGGGAGGCGGCGCCCGGCAGGCCGAGGGCGCCCACGGCCGTCACGAACGGACTGGTGGCGGTCGGCACCCGGCTCCACGGGACCAGGCGCAGCAGCAGCCAGATAGCGCCGACGTAGAGGACCGGGATGGCGACGGACGACGCGCGCACCGCGCCGCGGATGGTGCGGGAAGGATCGGCCGATTCCGCGGCGGCCATGCCGATGACCCCCGTGCCGGCGTAGGCAAATAGCACAAGCACCAAGGACGGCGCCACGCCGCGCAGGCCGTTGGGCAGCCAGCCGCCGGCGCCCGGCAGGGGCACAGGCGCGCGCACATGGCCGAGCAGCAGCGCCCCGCCCGCCACGAAAGCCAGCACCGCCAGCGTCTTGACGCCCGCCATCACGCCCTCGATCGTGCCGAAGCCGCGCACGCTGACGAAGTTCAGGCCGACGATCAGGGCGGAGTAGGCCACCGTGAAGACCCACAGGGCCACGTGCGGCGCCCAGAACTGCGTGAAGAGGGCGGCCGCGGTCACCTCGCTCGACATGGTCAGGACGCTGGAGACCCAGTAGATCCAGCCGGCGACGAAGGTGACGCCCGGACCAAGGACCTCGCGGGCGTACACGAGGAAGGAGCCGGGCCGGGGGTCGGCGGCGGCCATCTCGCCCAGGGCCGAGATCTCCAGATACATGGCGACGCTGCCGAGCACGAAGACGCCCAGGGCGGCCGGCCCCGCCGCGCGGATGGCCAGGCCGCTGGCCAGGAACAAACCTGAGCCCATCACGCCGCCGACCGTCAGCAGCGAGAGCTGGGGGGCGCGCAGGTCGCGCTTGAACCCGCCGCCGCGCGTGCCGCTCCGGAGCCGCCCGGGGGCCGAACGCACCGCCATGCCCCTAGGCTCGGCCTGCGGCAGGCCGGCGTATGCGCCGCGGCGAAACTCTGGCCATGCGCCGCATCGTCCTGCTGGTCTTCATCCTGGCGCTGGCGGGCTGCGGAGCCGCCCCGCCGGCAGGTCCAGCCACCGCGACAGCGCCCGTGCCGCAGACGACCGCAGCGGCCACAGCGACCGCGTCCGCCACCACCGCCCCGGCACGCGCCACGGCCACCGCGGCGGCCAAAGGCACCGCACCCGCCACGGCCACCGCCACGGGTGCCGGAGCCACCGCGCCTGCCACGGCCACCGTCTCGGCGCCGGCGCCACCCACCGTCCTCGGCCCCGGCTTCGGCCAGCCGGACGATGTCGCCGTGGCCCCCGACGGCACCATCTACTTCAGCGACTTCAGCGGCGGCCGCATCGGGCGCATGCCCCCCGCCGGCGGCCAGCCCGTCACCGTCGCCCAGGGTCTGGCCGACCCCGAGGGCATCGTCGTGCTGCCGGGCGGCAGCCTGGCGGTCGTCGAGCAGGCCAGGAACGAGATCGTGCGCGTCGACCCCGCCACGGGCGGCGTCACCCCGATCGCCGCAATCCCGAACCACACCAACCTGCTGGGGGTCGACGGCATCGCCTGGGACGCGGCCACGCAGTCGCTGCTGGTGCCCGACAGCCCCAACGGCCGCCTGCTGGAGGTGGACCCCCGCACCGGCGCGATCCGCGTGCTGGTCCCGAGCGGCCTCGGCCGCCCGACCGGCGCGATCGTCCTGCCCACAGGCGGCTTCGGCATCGTCGACGAGACGGGCAACCGCGTGCTCCTGGACGGCCCCGTGGCCGCCCGTCCCGCGGAGCCCGACGACATCGCGGCCGCGGGCGGCCGGATCTACGTCAACGCGCTCTCCGGCGGCATCTGGGAGGTCGCGCCGGCGGTGCGCGAGGTCCTGCGCAACCTGCGCAACCCCCAGGGGCTGGCCGCCGCCCCGGACGGCAGCCTCGTGATCGCGGAGCAGGGCAAAAACCGCCTCCTGCGCTGGCGGCCCTAAGCCCGCGCCACCGCCAGCCGCAGGCCCAGGGCGATCAGCACGACGCCCGTCGCGACCCGCAGCCGCCGCGCCAGGGCCCGCCCCACCCGCGCCACCCCAGCGCCGAACAGGTGCAGCCACAGGAGGATCATGACCTCGAAGGCGCCGGTCATCGCCAGGACGCGCGCGACCGGGTCCCCCGGCCTCAGGAACTGCGGCACGATCGTGAGGAAGATGACGGCGGCCTTGGGGTTCAGCAGGTTGCCGACCAGCCCCTGCACGAAGGGGCTCCCGCCCCGCGGGCGGACGGCCTGGCCGTGCCGGGCCCGCAGCTGCCGCACACCCAGGTAGACCAGGTAGGCGCCGCCCAGCACCCGCAGGGCGGTGAACAGCGCGGGCGAGGCCTGCATCACGGCCGCGACGCCCAGCCCGACGGCGGCACCCCAGACGGCGATGCCCACGCCGATGCCCCGCGCGGCGCCGAAGGCGGCACGCCGCCCGCCCGCGACGGCACTGGCGGCCACCAGCGCCATATCGGGGCCAGGGATCACGATCAGCAGGGCCGCGACGCCCACAAACGCCAGAAAGCGGCTATCGACCATCACCGGGATGGCGCCCCACCCCGGGCCGCCGCCGCAATGCGGGATTGCAGTGGCGCGCG
>DAHVAF010000075.1 GCA_027314765.1 Clostridia bacterium
GGGGCATGGGTGGCGGCCTGGCCGGGGCGCGGCACGGACACCGGCACCGGAGGCCACGCCGCAGTGGGAGACGGGGGCGGTGTTGCGGCGGGCGGCGCCGCGGCGGGCGGCGCCGTGCCAGCCGGTGTCAGCTGCGCAGGGGCCTCACCCTGCACCGGGGCCTCACCCTGCACCGGGGCCTCGCCCTGCACCGGGGCCTCGCCCTGCACCCGGGCCTCACCCTGCACCGTGTCGGCGGCCGGGGGCGCCGCCGGTGTTTGGGCGTCAGCGGGCGCAGGGGCGATGGGGGCGGCGGCTCCGGGCTCCGCGGCCGGCGGAGCCGGCTGCCGGGTCGCCGCCGGTGCCGCCTCGCGGCCCCGCAGGCGCTCGTACAGGGTGCTCACGAGCGGTCACCTCCCGCGACCAGCCGCCAGCCCTTCACCCTCAGCAGGGGACGCGCGGCCGGGCTCGGGGCCTCCGTCTCCAGCAGCCCCAGCTCGGCCAGCAGCCCGGTCACGGCCGCGTGCCATGGCCCGCGGGCCAGCTCGGCCAGACGGCCCAGGTTGGCCGCCTCGCGCACGGCAGCGTCCTCCGGCAGGACGGCCGCGGGGGCGCTGCCGAGCGCCCGGGTCACATCCTCGCGCGAGAGGCCGCCCGGGCATCCGGCGCGGTTGAGGACAAACGGTGGGCCGTAGCGGGCCGCCCCGTGCAGCGATGCCACGCTCGGCTCGAGCACGACCAGGCGGGTGGCGTCGCGGGGCAGGCGCTCGGGTGGCATGCGGCCGGCATCCACCACCACGAGGCCGCCGCTCTCGGCGGGGACATCCTCGCGGTAGGGCACGACGGGCACCCCCTGCCCCTCGCCGACCAGCAGCTCAAGCGCCGCCGGCGTCTCGCCCCAGGCGGCCAGGGCGGCAGCATGCAGCCGGGCCGCCACGTGGACCGCCAGGCTGCTGGCGCCGACCCCGCCCTGGGCCCCGACCACCAGCAGCTGGCGGCTGTGCGGCGCGACCTCGCCCATGGCCCCCCGGATCGCGGCGCCCAGGCTTTCCGGGGTGAAGGGCTTGACCAGGAAGTTGCAGGCGCCAGCCTGCAGGGCCCGGCGGAAGTACTCGCGCCCGTTCTCGACGGAGATCACGATCACGCGCGTGGGCGTGCCGGCCAGGATCTGCTCCGCGGCGGCCAGACCGTCGCACCCGGGCAGGTTGATGTCCATCAGCACCACGTCCGGACTGAGGCGGCGGGCCTGCGCCACCGCCGTGGGCCCGTCCGCCGCCTCGCCCACCACGCGGCAGCCCGGCAGCATCTCCACGATGGTGCGGATCGTGTCGCGCACCGGCTCCGAGTCGTCGACCACCAGGACCGAGACGTCCCGGGGCCGCGGATCTGCCGGCGACGGTGAGCCTCCCATCGGGATCATGGCAACACGCACTTCCTTCCGAATCACGGACCGCTCACGGGCCGTTCACGGACCGCTAGCGTGCCTCCCGCGCCCATCGCGCGCCCATCGCGCGCCCGTGCCTGCCCGTCGCGTGCCGTGCCCCGGTGCCCCGGTCAGGCGCCGAAGGCCGACTTGCTGACGACGATGGACGGCGCCTGCTGCCCAAGGCTCGCCGGGTCGAGCAGCAACTGCAGGGTGCCCCGCGAGCCGGCGTAGACGAGGAGCACAGCGTCGCCCGGGTACAGCGCCAGGGTCACATCCGTGTACGATGGCGCGGCGGTGCCCCGCGTCGGCGCGGCCTGCTGGCTGTTGCCGACGGCCAGCACCAGCACGTCCTGCAGCAGCAGGCGCGCCTGGCTGCTGCCCGCCACGGTCTTGGGCAGCACGGCCACCACGTCGACGTGGTCGCCCGGCTGGATCATGCCGCTGACGCCGGTCACGTCGTTGACCCGCACGCTCTCCGCCCGCATGCCGGGCGGCACGTGGTAGCTGAGGGCGGCACCGTTGCCGGGCTGGGCCAGGTCGTCGGGGTAGACGAGCTGGCCGGGCGAGAGCGGCACCATCGTGATGCGCCCGGTGGCCGCGGGGATCTCCGTGAGGGCACCCACCGCCAGGCTGAGCGGCACGGCGGCCAGCTTGAGCTCGCCCGCCGCCAGCTGCGTCTGGGCCGGCCCGCCCGTGGCCGCGACCACCGCCATGGCGGTCGGCGCGGCCTTGGGGGCCGGATGCGCCATGGCGGCATAGACGGCCCAGGTGGCCACGAGGCCGACCAGGGCCGGAATGGCGATGTACTTCAGGATCGAGGGCCGCGTGATCACGCTGCACCTCCTGAGCACAAGGGTAAGGGGCACGCCGCGGCGATCCCATCCGCCGGCGGTCGGATCTGCCTGGGCCTTCCGGCCTAGGACCCAGCGCCCTGGCAACGCCGCCGGGCGTGCCTCACTGCGTCGCGAGCGTGGCGCTGGACTGCAGGTTGAGATCCCCCTGCGGCAGCGGTGGCGGGACGCTGACCGGCAGGCGGACGGTGACGGTGATTTGGTTTCCGGGCGCGCTGGAGAGCGCGGGCGCGCCGGTCACGGTGATCGTCGCCTGGCCGGGCGCCGCGCCCGACTGGACCAGCTCCTCGGCGTCGGTACCCGACTGGCAGAGCGGCTCGGTCGCCACGGGCACGTTCGGAGTCGCCGCCGTCACAGCCTGCAGAATCGCGCCCGGCTCGCAGAGGCCGTTCGGCCCGGGCTGCAGCAGGGTCGACTCGACGATCGCCGCGCGCGCACCCGCGCGCGCCCCATTGGTCACCGCCTCATACTGGTAAAGCAGCTGGGCACCCGCCATCACGCCGAGCAGCAGCAGCACGGTGATGCCCAGGGCGAAGGCGGACTCGACCGTGGCCTGGCCCGCCGCCTGCCGCCTCACTGGATCAGCACGGCCCCGACGCCCGGCACCTGCGTGGCGTCATAGGTGATGGTCACGTTGGCGGTGCCGCCGGTCGAGAAACTGTCGACCACGACGATCCCGTCGAGGTTGATGGTGCCGCCGCCACTGCCGCCGCCCTGCCCGGGCAGCCCGCCCGAGGCCAGGGTGCCGCCGCCGCCCCCACCGGGCGCCGAGTTGTCATACACGGCCCCCGTGAGGCTGATGGTGCCCGTATCGCCCGTCTGGTCGTCCAGGCCGAGGTTGGCCGCCACGCTTCGGTCCTGGAAGAGCAGCATGTGGGCGTATAGGCCGGTGCTTGGCCCCGTCATCGTGACGGTGCCCTGGCCCCCGAGGTGAATGCCGTCGCCATGGGCGCCCTTGCCCGAGCCGCAGCCGGCGACGCTGACGCTGGACGCCTCGCTGTAGAGGGTGACGTCGGTCGCCGTAACGGTCTGGCCCGCGCCGGGGCAGACCGCAAGGCCGCCCTCAAAAATGTACAGGCCGGGCTGCCCGCCACAGTCGGCCAGGGTCGCGTCGCCCGTCAGCGTGACCTGGCTCGTGTACACGCCGGGCGTCAGCGTGCCGCTGGACGGCGATGTGTTGAACACTGTCGGACTGGTCGCCGGCGCGCATGCCGCGGCGCTGCTGGGCGGCGCGGCCACGTAAGCCAGCGGGTCCGGGGCCGGAGGCACCCCGCCCACGATGCCCCCGTCGTACTCGATGTACTCCGAGGTGTGGCGCGCGCAGGTCGCCTCCGTCGCCCCGGCCGGATAGAAGCATGGATCCAGCGGGTTGGTCGCGACGGATTGCATCTCGCCGTGGATGATCGTGGCGCTGCTCTGGAAATTGTCGACCGTGTCGGCGTACCCGTTCGGCCCCGGGTTGCCCGTCGACTCGTCCAGGATGTCACCGTTGACCACGAACTGCCCGGAGCCGCCGCCATAGATGGTGTGCATGCCCGAGCTCGCGAGTGCGACGATGCCCGCTGACGGGTTCGCGGGCGCATCGTTCGGGTTGTTGCCGACGACGGCCCCGGCCTTGGCGGTGGCGCTCAGGCTGGTGAAGCCGATGAGCTGCATCACGAACGGCGTCCAGGTCGGGGTGACGGTCACGCTGAGCCCGCAGGCCCCCGACGGGGGGTACCCGCTGGTCGTGGGCAACGCCGGGCCGCCCGCGATCGGGCTGCCGGCCTGGTCCAGGTAGGCGCCCTGCCAGTGGCCCGCGCCCAGCGGGGCGTCCGAGGCCACCACGTCCGCGACGGCCGCGGTCACCTGGGCATTGGCCACGCTGCCCGTGCCGAAGCAGGCGGGCTCAAGGGCCTGCACCGCGGCCTCGCTGCCGAGGTCTGCGGCATTCTGGGCCTGCCGCCACTGCAGGAAGCCGTAGCCGCCGTCGACTGCCAGGCCCGACACCAGCAGGGCGCCGACGATCGTGATGGCCAGCAGAGCCGCAACCTGACCGCGCTGCCGCCCTTCGGCGTGGCCGCCGCCTGCTCCTGAATCTGCAGGGGCGCCGGGCCGGGCACGCCGGCCGATCGGCAGGGCCGCAACCTGACCGCGCTGCCGGCTCATGGCGTGGCCGCCGCCTGCTCCTGGATCTGGAGGGGGGGGAGGCCGGGCACGCCGGTGTTCACCTGGTCGTACACCGTGACCACCTCCATCGGCTCGCCGGAAGTGCTGCCCGTGGTCGTCGCCACCGCCACGCAACCGTCGGGGATCCCGTCGCCGGAGCAGCTGAGGGGCGTGCCCTCGGCGGCGGCCGCCGCCACGGCGTCGGATGCCGCCTGGCTAGGCTGGCCGCGGGCCACATCGCTGGCCGCGGCGACCGCACCGGCGCGGGCTGCATCCGTCAGCGCCACGGAGGTCGCCAGGAGCCGCCCGCCGGCGAAGACGAGCGTGGCGAGCGCTACCAGCAGCGGCAGCGCCACCGCCAGCTCGACGACGGCCTGCCCCAGGGCGCCGCGCACGGGCGGCCGGGAGCCCGGAGCGGCCCGCACGCTGGCCGGGCCGCTCCGCGGGAGACAAGTTGGGCGGGCCGGCGTCAGGGGCAGGTGCCTGCGCCGCCCATCGCGGTCCACCAAGAGCAGAAGAGTGAGTTGACCTGTGTGCCCAGGGCCGTGACGACCCCGATCACGACGACGGCGATGAGCGAGATCACGAGCCCGTACTCGGCCATGCCCTGGCCGTCCTCGGCGCGGAGACGCAGGGAGAACGCGTTGAGCAACTGCTGTGTCAACATGTCGCACCGCACCTCCCGCCGCTCGGCCTAACAGGTGGTCGCACCGAGACCCGTCACGATGTTGCAAAACTCCGTCTTGATCTGCGTACCCAGGGCGGTCACGGCTCCGATCACCACAACCGCGATCAGCGCGATGATCAGCCCGTACTCGACCATGCCCTGGCCGTCCTCGCTCCGGAGCCCGGCCATCCAGGTCGCCATCATCGCAAGCACCCGGCGCATGGAGAAGACGTCAAGCAACTGCTGCGTGAGCATGGCACGCCGCACCTCCCGTCACTCGGACTAACAGGTGGTTGCCCCGAGTCCGGTCACGATGTTGCAGAACTCCGTCTTGATCTGCGTACCCAGGGCGGTCACGGCTCCGATCACCACGACCGCGATCAGTGCGATGATCAGCCCGTACTCGACCATGCCCTGGCCGTCCTCGCTGCGGAGCCCGGCCATCCATGTCGCCAGCTTCGCGACCATCAGCGCCACCATCCCTTGCGGCACCTCCCTTGCGGCGCGTCGTCCTGGTGTCAGGGTAAAGGCGCCATGAAGACGCGACCATCCGGCGGAGGTCGCGAAGGGGTGGGACCCTGGTCCCAGGACCAAGGCCTCAGGAGGGACCCTGCTGGCTGGCGACGATCATCACCGCGACCGCGGGCAGCCGCCCGGCCCAAGGCCGCAGGGCGGGTCCGCCATTGGCTGGGGACGATCATCGCCGGGACGGCGAGCGGGCACCAGGACCCAAGCCGCAGTGCGGGTCCGCTCTCGGTTGGCGACGCCCGCCGCCGCCACGGAGGACGGCGAGCTGAGGTCGTCCAGGGGGCAGCCGCCGGGTCGACTGCCCAGGGCGGGCCGCTACTGGCTCGCGACGATCACCGCCGCCGAGGAGGACGGCGAGCTGAGGTCGTCAAGCGGGTAGTCGCCCGGCTTTTGGATGCTGAGCGAGATGGTGCTGGTCTGGCCGGGCGCCACGGCAACGTCGACGTTGAGCGAGGGAATGACGATCCGGTGGGTCCCCGAGAGCGATGTCACCGTCAGGATGACGGGCTGTCCCACCGTGACCTGCAGGGTCGCCGGCTGGACGGGGCTGCCTGCCGCCACGACCACCTGGCAGACGGTACCCCCGTTGGCCCCCGCCGAGCACCCAGGTGTCGGCCCCGCGGCCGCAGTGGCCGAGGGCGTGGCCGAGCCGGTGGCTGGCGCGGTGGCGCTTGTCGTGGCGGGAGGCGGGGGCGGAGCCGAGGCGCTGGCGGTGGCCGCGGGCGGCGTGACGAGCGGCGGCGTCGCCGCGACAACGGGCTTGGTACCGCCGCAGCCGGCCTGCGACATATCGAGCGGGATCAGGCTCTGCCAGTTCGCGGTATGCACGAGGGCAGCCATGGCCTGGGCCCAGGCGGTGCCGTCGTTGCTGCGCTGCAGGTACACGCGGCCACCGCAGCGCACCCAGTTGGTGCTGGGCTGGGTCGGCTGCGTGCCAGCCACAAACCACTCCGTGCGGACATCCTGAGGTGGCGTGTTCGGCCCGGGCAGGGCCACCGTCCAGGGCGCCGCCTTGATGTCGATCCGCGATTGCACCACCCCGGCGGGCTGCGGGAACGGCACGGGCTTCTGGCCAGCCAGGGCGCCGGCGAGGGTGTCGCGCACGACCGGCCCGGCGTAGACGCCGCCGTAGAGGCCCGGGAAGGGCCGGGGCTGGTCGTAGCCGAGCCAGTCGGCAGCGACCATCTTGGGCGTGTAGTCCACGAACCAGGCGTCCTCGTTGGAGTTGGTGGTGCCGCTCTTGCCCGCGGTCGGCCAGCCCGGGACGTTGTCATGGACGGTGGCGTCATAGCCCGTGCCCCAGTTGGAGTCGTTGGGGCCGGTGAGGACGTCCCAGCCGATGTTGGGCTGCGGGTTGGTCACCGTCTCCAGCATGGTCGTCATGACAAACGCGACGTTGGCGGGGATCACCCGGACCTTCTTCACGGGGTTATTCACCACGACGCTGCCGTCCGGCGCCAGCACCTTCGTGATGAGGCGCGGCGTGACGTGGTAGCCGCCGTTGGCCAGCGTGGCGTAAGCATCCGCCATGTCGAGCGGCGTGCAGCAGTCGACCGTGCCGCCGAGGGCGACGGACAGGTGCTCGTCCTTGGCGGTCAGGGGCAGACCCATCTTCTGGGCGATCGCCACGCCCGTCTGAACGCCGATGCGGTTCAGCACCTGGACGGCGATCGTGTTGACGGAGCGGCGCAGGGCCTCGGTCAGGGTGGTCAGCCCGTAGTACGGGGGGTTGTCGTCCGTGGGCGTGTAGGGCGGGCTGCCTGGGATCCTGTACGTGTGCAGGGCGTCGTCGACCACCGTCCCCGCGGTCAGGCCGTGCAGCAGGGCCGGGGTGTAGTCCACAAACGGCTTGATGGAGGAGCCCGGCTGGCGCTCGGCCTGGGTGGCGCGGTCGTAGGCCAGTGCCGTCGGGTGCGTGCGGCCGCCGACGAGCGCCAGCACGTCGCCTGTGGCCGGGTCGATCACGGCCTCGCCTGTCTGGATCGGGTGGCTCTGGTTCATGGCGAAAGCCGGCCCGTCGTTGGCGAGCTGCGCGACCGCCTTATTGGCGGCGGCCTGGGCGGCCGGATCCAGGGTGGTGTAGATGCGCAGGCCGCCGTCGACCACCTGCTGCGGAGTCAGGTGGTCCACGTTCTCCAGCTGCTCGACGACTGCGTCGACGAACCAGGGATCGGGGTAGTTGTTGGCCGCGTCGACGGTCACGGGTCGCGGTGCCAGGTTCAGAGGCTCCGCCTCGGCCGCCTTGGCCTGGGCGGCCGTGACGTAGCCCTGCTGCGCCATCTCCCCCAGGACCTGGTTTCTGAGCGCGAGGGCCGTCTTCGGGTGGACGCGCGGGTCGTAGGCGGAGGGCGCCGGATTGATGGCGGCCAGCAGGGCGGCCTGAGCGAGGTCCACCTGGCTGACGGGCTTGCCGAAGTAGTCCTTCGCGGCCGCCTGGACCCCGTAGGCCCCATCGCCCATGTAGATGACGTTCAGATATTCCTGCATGATCTGCGCCTTGGTGTAGGTGTGGGCCAGCTCGAGCCCCAGCACGAACTCCCGGATCTTGCGCTCCACGGTGTCGGCTGGGCTCAGGTACAGGTTCTTGGCGAGCTGCTGGGTGATCGTGCTGCCGCCCTGCAGCGGCAGGCCGCGCAGGTCGGCCCAGGCGGCCCGCACCAAGCCGCGGATGTCGAAGCCCTGGTTCTGATAGAAGCTCCGGTCCTCCGCCGCCACGAAGGCGTGCTGGACGTTCAGTGGGACGGCGGACAGGGCCACGGGCTGCAGGTTCACGCCGCCGCCCACGGCGGTGATCGCCTTGCCGCTGATGTCATAGATCACCGAGCGTCCGGCGGTCGGCTGCGGCATGGCGGCCACGCTCGGCAGGTTGGCGAGCGCGCGCGCGGTGAAGCCGGCCACGGCCAGCACCGCGAGGGTCCCGGCAACAAACAGGACGCGGCCGACGCGGAGCCGGCGGCGGCGCACCGTTACGGTCGGGGCAGGCGTTCCCAAAGGCTCGGCCTGCACCACGGAGCCTCCCGGCCCATAGGCTTCGCCAGCGCCTTCCACTTTGGGGGCGGAGGGGTGTGGACCGCCCGACACTACTGGTCAGATTGTCGTCAGGACGACCTTTCCGGCCTTCGCGCCCGTCCACACGGCCTGGTGGGCCGCCCCGGCCTCGGCCAGCGGAAAGCTTTGGCCGACGACTGGCGTCAGGCGGCCATCGGCCAGCCCCGTCGCGATGGCCCGCTCGACGCGGGCCTGCTCGTCCGCCGTGAGGAGGAAGGTCGCCATGCCGCGGATGGCGGCGCCGCGGACCATGAGCTCCAGGGGGTTGAAGCGCGCCTCCGCGTGGGCGCCGACGAGGACCATCGTTCCACGGGGCGCCAGGAGCGCCCCGTCACGCAGCGCATTGTCCTCGGCCCGCATCTCCAGGATCGCGTCGTAGCCATGGCCGCCCGTCGCCGCCAGCAGGTCGTCCCAGGCGTCGTGGGGCAGCGCGGCCACCGCCCCCTGGGCCGCGACGTGCGCCCGGCCCGCCGCCGTGGCTGCCGTGCCGACCGCCAGCGCGCCATGGGCGGCCAGAAGCTGCAGGGCGGCGGTACCGACGGCGCCGCTTGCGCCGTGGACCAGCACCCAGTCGCCTGGGCGGGCCCCGGCCACGAGGTGGATCGCCTGGTAGGCGGTGGCGTAGCTGCCGCCGATGGCGGCTCCGTTCTCGAAGCTCAGCCGGTCCGGCAGGGGGTGCACGCGCCCGGCGGGGACCACGCAGGCTTCCGCGTACGTCGCGGCTCCGGTGAGCCACACGCGGTCGCCGGGCCGGAGACCGCCCGCACCCTCGCCGAGGGCCTCGACCAGTCCGGCGCCGGCGCTGCCCGGCGTGTACGGCAGCGGGGGCAGCCGCACGAAGGTGCCGGCGCGGACCTCCACCTCCGCGGGGCTGACCCCGGCGGCGTGCAGGCGGACCCGGACCTGGCCCGGCCCGGGCTGGGGCTCGGCGACCTCCTCCAGGCGGAGGACCTCGGGACCGCCAAAGGCATGGACGCGGATGGCACGCATGCCGATAGGCTTACGGCGCCCACCCGGCGATCCCCTTCAGGACAGCCGGATCCAGCCGCGCTTCACCGCCTCCACCACGGCCTGCGTGCGGTCGCGCGCCCCGAGCTTGCGGAACAGGGACGAGGCGTGGTTTTTCACCGTCTTCTCGCTGATGAAGAGGCGGGCGCCGATGTCGCGGTTGCTGCAGCCCTCGGCCAGCAGCTGCAGCACGCCCCACTCGCGCTCGGAGAGCACGGTCTGCGGGCCGCCGGCGATGGTGGTGGCGATGCGCTCCAGGCCGTGCATCAGCTTGCCGCCCAGCCCCTGGTGGAGGTAGCGCTCGCCGCGGCAGCAGGCGCGGATGGCGCGGATCAGCTCGGACGGCTCGACATCCTTCAGGATATAGCCGTCGGCGCCGGCGCGGACGGCATCCAGGAGGTCCTGCTCGCCATCGTGGATCGTCAGGACCACGACGCGGCCGTCCGGGTGGGCCTCCTTCAGGCGGCGGACCACCTCGGTGCCACCGGGCCCCGGCATGGAGAGGTCGACCAGGACCACCTGGGGGCGCAGGCGCGCCGCCGCCTCCAGGCAGGCCTCGCCGTCGGCCGCCTCCCCCACCACGGTCAGGCCCGTGGCCAGATCGAGGGCACGGCGCAGCCCCTCCCGGAACAGGGGGTGGTCGTCGGCGATCAGGATCGAGATGGGGTCCGGGCCGTCGCCGCCGGCATCCGCCCGCGCGCCGGGGCCCGCGACCAGCTGCATGTCACCATCCATGGAGCCCGCTCACCGCCATCCATGGCTCTTGCCGCCGCCATCCTGGCGTGCGGCTCGGGATCCGCGGCCTACACGGCCGCCGGAGCGGGGGCCGGAACCGGCACGTGCGCCGTCAGGACCGTGCCGCGGCCGGGCGTGGAGCGCAGGTCGAGGCTGCCGCCGAACAGCTCCGCCCGCTCGCGCATGGAGCGCAGGCCCAGGCGCTCGACGGCGCCGCCGGCGGCCGCCGGATCGAAGCCGCGGCCGTGGTCGGCCACCGTCACGCGAACCTCGTCCTCCGCAAACTCCACCTCGACGGAGGCGGCATCGGTGCCGGCGTGCTTGCGCACGTTGTGCAGGGCCTCCTGCACCAGCCGGAAGAGGGCGACCTCGTGCACGCTCGGCAGCCGGCGGGGCTCGCCCTCGACGCGGATGTCCACGCGCAGCCCCGCCTTCTCCTGCAGGCCGCTGACGTAGCTGCGCAGGGCGGGGACGAGGCCGAGGTCGTCCAGGGCCAGCGGGCGCAGGTCGAAGATGATCTTGCGCACATCCTGCAGGCTGTGCCGCACCAGCTGCTTCAGCTGCTCCAGCTCGGCGCGGGCCCGGTCGGCATCGCCGTCGAGCAGGGTCTGGGCCACGTCGATCCGGAAGACGACGTTGGCGAGCAGCTGTGCCGGGCCGTCGTGGATGTCGCGGGCCAGGCGCCGCCGCTCCTCCTCCTGGGCCTCGATCAGGCCGGCCGAGGGCGGGGGCGGGGGCAGGGGCGCGGATGCCGGAGCACTCCTCGCGGCCGGATGGACGGGCACTTCGGCACCGCCGCCGGCCGCTGCCGCCCAGAGCCCGACGCGCTCCTGATGGCGCGCGAGTGCGGCGACCGCCACGGCCACCGCCTCGCCGCCCTGCCCGAACGCATCCGCCAGGGCGCGGTCGCCGCCCCGGGCCGCGGCCTCCTGCGCCACAGCGACATCCGCCGCCAGCTCGCGCAGCCGGTCCAGGTCGCCGGCCAGCTCTCCGCCCGCCTGGCGCAGCGCCTCCGCCCACGCGGCGGAGGTTGCCCGCGACCCTGCACCCGCCGTGGCCGCTGCCTTCATGCCGCCGCCCCCACGTCCGCGAGCACCTCTCGGACCACCGGCTCCGGCACCAGCTGACCCACCGCCACCGCGCCGGTGCGCAGCGGCAGGACCCACCGCAGCTGGCCGGCCAGGGTCTTCTTGTCGCGCACCATGGCGGCCAGCAGGTCCTCGCGCCCGATGCCGGCGGGCATCCGGGTCGGCAGTCCAGCCGCCCGCAGCAGGCCGACCAGGCGCTCCTGGTCGCGCGCGGCCCAGCCGGTTCCCTGGCGCAGGGCGATCTCCCCCGCCGCGACCAGGCCGACGGCCACCGCCTCGCCGTGGTGCAGGCGGCCATAGCCCGCCACGGCCTCCAGGGCCTGGCCCACGGTGTGGCCGAGGTTCAGGCATTGGCGGGCGCCGGACTCCTCGCGCTCATCCCCGGCGACCACGGCAGCCTTGATGCGCACCGAGCCGGCCACCACGCGGGCCAGCACGGCGGGGTCGCCCGCCAGCGCCCGCGGCAGCGCCGCCTCCACCTCGTCGAGGTAGGCGGCGTCGGCCATCATCCCGTGCTTGATGACCTCGGCGAGGCCGCAGCGCAGCTCGCGCCGGGGCAGCGTCGCCAGCGTGGCGACATCCCCCCAGCAGAGGCGCGGCTGGTGGAAGGCGCCGATCAGGTTCTTGCCGAGGGGGTGGTTGACGGCGACCTTGCCGCCGACGCTGGCGTCGACCTGGGCCAGCAGGGTCGTCGGCACCTGGCAGAAGGCGACGCCGCGGAACAATGTGGCGGCCACGAAGCCGGCCAGGTCGCCCACGACCCCGCCGCCCACCGCCACAACCCAGGCCCCACGGTCCAGGCCGCCCGCGATGGCCGCATCGTAGAGGCGCGCCGCCTGGCGCAGCGACTTGCTCCGCTCGCCGGCCGGCACGGTGGCCCGCACCGTCGCGAAGCCCGCCCGCGCCAGGGAGTCGGCCGCCGGGGCGCCGTAGCGCGACGCCACCCCCGCGTCCGACACCACGAGCGCGCGCCGCCCGCGCCCGAGGGCGGTCAGCGCCTCCCCCAGCCCGGCCAGGATGCCCGCGCCGACGACGACGTCGTAGCTGCGCTCGCCGAGCGCCACGCGCACGCGCTCCACTGTCGCCATCACCGGGCCGCCGCCCCTTCGCCGCGGCGCTGGCAGGGCGCGGCAGGCGCGGCGGGCGCGGCAGGCGCGCAGCCCGCGCACCGCGGCAGAAACAGGTGCCAGGCGCCCCCGGCTCGCAGTACCGTCAACCGGACGCCGCCCCCTCCCGCTCCGCACGCCTCAACGCCTCCATCGCCGCCCGGGCCGCCTCCTCGGCAGAGGCCGCCGCGACGGTCACATCGGCCACCTCGCGGTACAGCGGCCCGCGGCGCTGCAGGTCGTCGCGCAGCACCGCCACCGGGTCCCCCACCTGGAGCCGCGGTCGGCTGGCGGCTTGCGAGGCAAGCCGCCGCCACAACTCCTCGGGCTCGGCCCACAGAAGGACCACGAACCCGTCCGCGCGCAGGGCGGCCCGGTTCTCGGGCCGCACCACGATGCCGCCGCCCGTCGCGACCACCTGGTCGCCGGCGGCCAGCACCGCCCGTAGGGCCGCCACCTCCCGCTCCCGGAAGCCGGCCTCGCCCTCCCTGGCGAAGATCTCGGCCACCCGGAGGCCGGCCGCGGCCTCTACCCATTCATCGGTGTCGGCGAACCGGCGGCGTAGGGCGGTGGCGCAGATGCGCCCCACGGTGGACTTTCCGCTGCCCATGGCACCCACGAGGACCAGGTTCACCGCTCCGCCACCCGGGCGAGGTAGGCGTCGAGGTTGCGGCGCACCTCGCCGAGGCTGTCGCCGCCCGTCTTCTCCAGCAGGGCCTGGGCCAGCACGAACGCCACCACCGCCTCGCCGATGACGCTGGCCGCCGGCACCGCCGTCGTGTCCGAGCGCTCGTACGCCGCCTCCACGGCCTCGTGCGTGCGGATGTCCACGCTGCGGAGCGGCCGCGGCAGGGTGGAGATGGGCTTCAGGGCCGCGCGCACCACCACCGGCTCGCCGTTGGTCATCCCGCCCTCGATGCCCCCGGCGCGGTTGCTGCCGCGCACGTAGCGGCCCTCGCGGTAGAAGATCTCGTCGTGGACCTGCGAGCCGGGGCGCTCGGCGACGCCAAAGCCGAGGCCGATGCCCACGCCCTTGACGGCCGGCACGCTCATCATGGCCTGCGCCAGAAGCCCGTCCAGCCGCCGGTCGTACGCCGAGTGCGTGCCAAGTCCCGGCGGGACCCCCTCGGCCACGACCTCGAAGACCCCGCCCAGCGTGTCCTTCCTCATCATGGCGTCACGGATGGCCGCCTCCATGGCGGCGGTCGCGTCGGCATCGACGCAGTACACCGACGACGCCGCGGCCCGCTCCGCGATCTCGGCCGCGCCCAGCCCCTCGGGCGGCGGCGCCTCCACGGGCCCGATGCGGACGACGTGGCCGGCGATGCGGATGCCGACGGCCTCCAGCAGTTGCAGGCAAACGGCGCCGACAGCGACCTTCATGGCCGTCTCGCGGGCGCTGGCCCGCTCCAGGACGTCGCGCAGGTCGTCGCGGTCGAACTTCAGCCCGCCGGCGAGGTCGGCGTGGCCGGGTCGCGGCCGGGTGAGCGCCGTCTCCGCCGCCTTGGCGGGGTCGACGCTGGCCGGGTCGGCGCCGAGCACCCCCTGCCAGTTGGCGAAGTCGCGGTTCTCGATGCGGATGCCGATGGGGCTGCCGATGGCCTGCCCGGCCCGCACGCCGCAGAGCAGCTCGGCGTGGTCGCGCTCGATCTTCTGGCGGCCGCCGCGGCCGTAGCCCCCCTGGCGCCGGTGGAGGTGGCGGTCGATGACATCGGGCAGGACGGGGGCGCCGGCCGGCAGCCCCTCCAGGATCCCGAGCAGGGCCGGCCCGTGGCTCTCGCCGGCGGTGAGGTAGCGCAGCATTCCGGCTCATCCCTCCGCGTAACGGAAGCGTCGACCCGAGGCGCGGATTTGGTCCGCGACCGCGTCCGCGGTCGCGGCGCGAATGGTTCCGATGGGGATTTTCGCATTGCCGGGGCGCTGCGCCTGCTCGACGACGTGGGCCGCCGGCCCTGGAAGGAATCGGCCAGCCGCTGCAGAAGAACCCAGGAGGGCCGGGGGCCATCGCCACCGCAGGGTTGGGGGTGGCGGGCCCGGCCGAGGCACATCGGGGTCACGGGGGGCACCACCCCCCGGCAGCAGGGAGGCGGTCTCCGAGTTCCAGGTCCGGGCCGGCTCATGGCGTGCCCGGCACCCACCAGGCCAACCGAGCAGCTTCATAGCGGATTCACCAACTTGCTGCGGACGCAGTGATCCCCCGATCGAGATGGACGCACGTGCGTCGGGGGGGAGCGAGGGCGTAACCGGCCGCCATGGGCCGGTTTTTATCTTCTGTCGCTCAACGCATGGGGGTAGGGCGTCTTGCGTCGGAAGCTCGGACGGAGATTCGGCACGGCCCTATTGGCCCTGGCGTATGTGCTGACGATGACCGGGGGCCTGGCTGCGGTGGCGCCAGGGGCCGCTGCGGCATCGGGAACGTCGGCGACGGTGGTCCTCGGCGGATCGGCGGCCGCGCAGGCGGGTGCCCTGGTGACCAACCAGAGCCACGTGCTCGGCTCGGGCGCGTGGATGATGGACCACAACGCGGCGAAGATGGAGCTCTACATCGACCCCAGCGCGACGCCCCTCGGCGCGTTCACCATCGGCGACATCCAGAGCATCTCGTACGAGACCCGCAACGCCGGGAACAACCCGAGCAACGTGGACTACTCGCTCTACCTCTACACGGCGCCGGAGAGCGGGAACCCGAGCGGCGCCACCTGGTACGGCTACCGCCTGACGGCCGAGCCCTACCTGGCCCAGGACCGCGTGGCGCCGGCCAACACGTGGAACACGTGGAGCACGGCGCCCGGGACGAACCAGCTGACCTTTTACGACAGCAACCACGGGCCGGCGGGGACGTACACGGATCCGACGCTGCAGCAGATCCAGGGCTCGTCGGCGGTCGACTGGGCCAGCTACGGCGGCGGCGGCCAGGTGACCCCCATCGACTACGCGCCTCAGACCGTCAAGTACATCTCGATCCAGACGGGCAGCGCGTGGACGCCGGACTTCAGCGGGCTGCTGGACGACCTGACGGTGACGCTGAAGGACGGAACCTCCGTGACGTTCGACTTCGAGCCGAGCAGCCAGGTGTGGGTGAACCCGAGCTACGCGGCGGGTGGCAGCGATGGTGGGCACACGTATGGCGTCGATGCCTTCTCCACCGTTCAGGCGGCTGTGGACGCGGTGGCGGCCGGCGGCACCGTGAGCGTGGGGGCCGGAGCGTACACCGGGCAGGTGGCGATCGGCACCTCCCTGACGCTGATCGGCGCCGGTGCGGGCTCCACCATCCTCGCGCCGCCGGCGGGCGCGTCGCAGACGGTGACGGGCCTCAATAACGGGCAGGCCGTCGTCTACGGCATCGCCGTGGAGCCCGGGGCGGACGTCAACATCTCGGATTTGACCCTCAACGGCGAGAGCGCCGCCAACGGCGTCAACGGATGCGGCCGGGATGTGGCCGGGATCGCCTACGAGGACGCCAGTGGCACGGTCAGCGGGGTCGACCTCACGGGCTGGACCCCGGAGACCGGGGTGGGCTGCGGCTCCGGGCACGGGATCCGGGTGGAGACGGGAAGCAGCGGCAGCGCGGCCGTGACCGTCGCGAGCTCGACGGTCGCGGGCTACGGCAAGTCCGGGGTGTGGGCGGCGGGCGCGGGCGCCAGCCTGACGGCCACGGATGACACCGTCACCGGCGCGCCCACCGGCCAGTTGGCCACGAACGGCATCGAGGTCGACTTCGGCGCGGCCGGTACGCTCGTCGACGACACCGTGACAGGCAACGACTTTACGAACGGCGGCGCCCTGTCCGGCGACCACGACCCGCAGTCGGACTACGGGGCGGGCGTCCTGGCGTACGGCGCGGGATCCGTCTCGGTCTCCGGCAGCACGCTGACCAACGACCAGATCGGCGTCGAGACGGTGGCGACCGACGCCACGGTGAGCGGCAACACGATCACCGAGACGGGCGGCGGCATCCCGAACAGCATCGGCGTGTATGCCGTCCCATGCGACCAGTATTGCGGCGACGTGGGCGTGGCCACCGGGCGCGCCTTCACGGTACAGGTGAACAGGAACGAGATCAGTGGCATCCCGCGGTCGTACACGAGCGCCTCCAACCCGGGCGTGTTCTCCGACGGGATCTGGGTCGGCAACAACCCGGCGCAGGGGGCCGTGGGCACCACGAGCGCGACCGTGAGCGGCAACACCGTGAGCGGCGCATACGACAGCATCGAGTTCGGGCCGAACGTCACCGGCAGCATCACGGGCAACACGGTCAGCGGCTGGCAGCGGGACGGCATCACGGCCGGAAGCTTCGCGCTGGGCGGCGGTGGCACCAGCGCCACGATCCAGGACAACATCGTGACCGGGGCCGGGCCGGGCAACAGCGACCCGTGGGCGCAGAACGGGATTGAGATCGCCAACGGCGCCACCGGCACGATCTCCGGCAACACCATCGGGGACGTCATCTACACGGGCTACGCCGCCACGCCGCCGGGCCAGGCGACGGAGGCGACCGCCGTGGACATCTTTGAGAGCAGCAACGTGACGGTCAGCGACAACAGCATGACCGACAGCCAGCTCGGGGTCGCCCTGCAGAGCGGCGGGTTCTCCGGCACCGGCGGGTTTTCGGGTTCCTCGGCGGACTGGACGATGACCGGCGATTCCGTGACGGGCAACACGATCAGCTTCGACGGCGCCTACGCGTCGGCTGGTCCCGTCCCCGGCGAGACCGCCGGGACGTGGGGCATCTGGCCGGCGGCCTACTGCAGCGGCTGCTCGGTCACGGCTACGATCGCGGGCAACGTGCTCGATGGCGCCAACGCCGCGGCCGGCGGGGCGCCGGCCACCGGCATCCAGGTCGGTGACACCGGGGCCGCGGGGGCCGCCGGCACCGATTCGGTGCAGATGACCGACAACAGCATCACCGGCTGGACGACGGGCATCGCGGATGTGGGCACGACGGGCGGGGCCACGTTCGCCCCGGCGGCCAGCTTCAACGACCTGAGCGGCAACGGCACGGCGCTGGCCAACACCTCGGGCGTCAGCGGGCTCAGCGCCACGGACAACTGGTGGGGCGCGGCGGGCGGGCCGGTGACCGTCGCCGGGGCGGTCTACGCGCCATGGCTGGCCCAGCTGAGCCTGGCACCCGCGACCTCGAGCGTCGGCCCCGGCCAGAACGTGACCGAGACCGCGACGCTGTTGGATAGCGCCTCGAGTGCGGTCCAGGGCAGCGGCCTGTCGGTCGCCTTCACGCCGTCGGGGACCGCGGACTGCACGTCTGCGGGCGCCAGCACCGTGGCACTTGGCGCGGGGAGCGGCGCGGCGAGCTACGGCTGCCAGACCCTGCAGGCCGGCACGGCGGACATCACGGGCACGGTGCTGTTTGGTGGGCAGCCATCCGGCCTGACCGGGTCGGCGGCGGGAACCGCGGCCCTGCCCCAGGTCACCAGCGTCACGCCCTCGTTCGGCCCGACGGCGGGCGGGACCCGGGTGACGATCGCCGGCACCGGCTTCACCGGCGCCAGGGCCGTGCACTTCGGCACGGCGGCGGCGACCAGCCTCCAATTCAGCTCTGACGCGAGCCTGACGGCGGTGGCACCGGCCGGCGCCAAGGGCACGGTCGACGTGACGGTGACCACGCCGAACGGGACCAGCCTGGCGGCGGCCGGAGACCGCTTCACGTACCAGGCCGGTGCCGCCGCGACCACGCAGAAGCTGACCGTGACGTCCGCGCCTGAGTCCGCACCGATTACTCAGACGGTCCTGATCGTCGCGACGCTGACGGACAGCTCAGGTCAACCGGTGAACGGGGCGGCGGTGAACTTCGCCGCCTCCGGTGGGCGCCTCTACGATGTCGTGGGCACAACCGCCACCGGCGGCCGCGCGACGGCGCTGCTGACCGACGCGACGGCCGAGACCGATACGGTGACGGCGTCGACGGGCAGCCTATCCGGTACCGTGTCCGTCGCCTTCACGCCGGCGCCGACGCCCATGACGGTGACGAATAGCGTGTACAGCTTGGGCAGCCTGCTGGACGTGAGCCAGAGCGTGCCCCTCGTCTCGAGCAGCATCTCCGACATCGTGAGCGTGACGCCCGCGGCCACCACGAACAGCAACCAGGTGCAGGGGCTGGCGCTGCAGCTCACCACGCCGAGCGCCACGGACGCCAGCAGCGTCGCGGGGTCCGTCTACGCCAGCGTCTACTCGACCTCGGACTCCCTGAGCGTTCTGTCCAGGGCCTCCGGCATCGTCCTCTCGGTCGGCGCGCCGACGACGCCCGGAACGATGACGTTCGCCGGCCCGATCGTGAACTTTCAGACGACTGGGTTGGCCGAGTCGGAGTTCGGCGATGACGCGCTGACCACGACGAATTCGGATATCGAGGTGACGCTGCCCTACAACCCGTCCTCCCTGTCGGCCGGGCAGATTCCTCAGGTGTTCTGGCTCGACACCGCCCAGAGCCCGCCCGTCTGGACAGACGCCGGCGTGACGATGCTGAGCGTGGGCGCCAGCACCATCACGGCGCTCCTCCCCCACCTCAGCCTGTACACGGTGATCGGGGTGTCGGCCAGCACGGCCACGAGCGAGTCGGTCGCGGCCAGCCCGAGCAGCCTGGCGACCGGGGAGAGCTCGACCGTCACAGCCACGGTGCTTGATCAGAACGGCCAGCCGATGAGCGGGGTCACCGTCGACTTCAGCGTGACGGGCTCCGCGGCGCGCACGCCGGTGAACGCGACCACCAACGCCAGCGGCCAGGCCGCCGCGTCCGTGTCCGACGCGCAGGCGGAAGCGGTGACCGTCACCGCCAGCGTCCCGGGCATCGTGAGCGGCAACACGGCGACGGTGACCTTCTCGGCGCCCTCCCGGAGCGGCGGGGGCGGCGCGCCGGCTGCCCCAACGACGACCGCAGTGCCTGTCAGCGCGGGGATCGGGACCGGCGGCGGCACCCTGAGCACGGCGGACGGCTCGTTCACCCTGACGGTACCCGCGGGAAGCATCCCCGGCAGCGCGACACTGACCGTCAGCGAATCCAGCACGGCGCCGAGCGGGCTGCCCGCAGGCACGACGGCTGCCAGCGCGGTCTTCACGCTGAGCGGCGCCACCCTCAGCACGCCGCAGGCGGCGACGATCAAGGTCGACCCGTCGGCGCTCGGCACGCTGTCGCCGCAGCGGCTGTCGGTATATGCGCAGCGGTCCGACGGAACCTGGACGTTCCTGCCGACGAAGGTCGACGCCTCCGCGGGCACGGTGGAGGTCGAGGTCTCCGGAGCCGCGACGCTGGTCGTGCTGGCGGCGACGCGGCAGTTCAGCGATGTGCCGGCCTCGTACTGGGCCAGGGCCGACATCGACGCCCTGGTGGCGGCGGGGATCGTGTCGGGATACCCGGACGGCGCCTTCCGGCCCAACGCCGCCCTGACGCGGGCCGACCTGGTCAAGATGCTGGTCCGGACCCTCGGCCTGTCCCCGTCGCCCGCGCCCACGACGCCGTTCTCGGACGTCGCCCCGGGATCGTGGTACGCGGCGTATGTGGCGGCCGCGGTCGGGGCCGGGCTGGTGGACGGCACGACGGCTACGACCTTCAGCCCGAACGAAACCGTCACCCGCGAGCAGATGGCCGTGCTGCTCGCCCGGTCCCTCAGGCTGACGGGAAGCACCACCCTCAGCTTCAGCGACGCGAGCCAGATCGACGCGTACGCAAGCTCCGCCGTGGAGGCCGCGGTCGCGGCCGGCTACCTCAACGGCTTCCCCGACGGGAGCTTCCAGCCGCTCGCCACCACCACGCGGGCCGAGGCCGCCAAGGTGCTGGCCATGGTGATCGCGCACATGGCGCCGTAGCGGGTGCGCCGGCGAGGGCGCCCCGGCTGGTGGGCCGGGGCGCCCTCGCTTTTACAGGACAGAGGTTTCCGGGCCGCTGGCTGCGAATAATTGGGGAATGGCCATCCACGCCGTTGTCCTCGCCGGCGGGCCCGGCGAGCGGTTCTGGCCCGCCAGCACGGAGACCAAGCCGAAGCCATTCCTCCGGCTCTGGGGCGACCGCTCGCTCCTGCAGGAGACCGTCGAGCGGGCGGCGGCCCTCGCCACGGCCGAGCGCGTCTGGGTGTCGGGCGCCGTGGCGTACCGGCCGCTGCTCCTGGCGGAGCTGCCGGGCGACCTAGCCCGGCGGCGGCTGATCCTGGAGCCGACCCGCCGCGACACGGCCGCGGCCGTCGGGCTGGTCGCCCTGAGGCTGTCGCTGGAGGACCCCGACGCGCTGGCGGTGTTCCTGCCGGCCGACCACTTCGTCGGCGACCTGGCCGCGTTCGGACAGGCGGTCGCCACGGCCGCCGCCGCCGCGGAGGCTGGCCAGATCGCCATCCTCGGTCTGGCGCCGCACCGCCCCGAGACCGGCTACGGCTACATCCAATGCGGGGCGCCGCTGGCCGGGGTGGCCGGCGCCCTGCAGGTGCGCCGGTTCGTGGTGAAGCCCGACGCGGCCGCCGCGCTGAGCTACGTCCACGACGGCGGCTACCTCTGGAACTGCGGCATGGTGGTCGCGCGGGCGGCGACCGTCCTTGCCGCGGTCGCGGCCCACATGCCGGAGCTGGCGGCGGGCCTGGCGGCCATCGGCCGGGCGTGGCCGGACGGCTGGGATGCTGCCGTCGACGCGATCTTCCCCACCCTGCCCGCCACCTCGTTCGACTACGGCGTGCTGCAGGCCGCGGGCAACGTCGCCGTGGTGCCGGCCGACTTCCCCTGGGACGACGTCGGCAGCTGGGACGCCCTGACGCGCGTCAACGCCGACGCCGCCGGCAACCATATCCACGGGCGCGCCGTGGCCCTGGACACCACGGGCTCCGTCCTGCGCAACGAATCGCGCGACCGGGTGCTGGTGGGCTTTGGCCTGGAGGACGTGGCCGTCGTCGTCACCGACCACGCGGTGGTGGCCGCCCCGCGGGCGCGCAGCGCCGAGTGGAAGCGCATGCTGCGGGCCCTGCGCGAGGGCGACTACGGCCAGCTGGTGGGCGATGGGCTCGGCGGCGCGGCGGATGCGGGCGCGCCGGCCCGGCGCAACGGGGTGCCCGGGGACCAGGGGCTCGGCGACGCACTCGGCGCGGTGGCCGATGCGGGCCGGCGCAACGGTGTGCCCGGGGGCGAGGCGGTCGCGGCGGATGCGCTGGCGGCGGCGCTCAGCGGCGGCCCGCCGGGCGGCCGCCCCCGGGTGCGGCCGGGGGGACGCGAGG